>CAJAAV010000067.1 GCA_903937835.1 uncultured Chlorobiaceae bacterium
CGCCGGGCTTACCCTCGGCGAAGGTGCTGCCTATCTCGTACTGGAATCTGAAGATGTAGTAAGGAAAGAGCAAAAAAAGGTCCTGGCACGAAGTTTCCTTGAGAGAACTTTTTTCAACCAGAAAAAATATGATCTCGGTGAGGTCGGTCGCTACAGAATTAAGAAAAAGCTCAGTAAAGAGTTTGATGATTTGAATGCATACCTTTCGGGAAAACCTGAGCTGAAACAGCTTTCGGATTCCATTTACGAGAAAATTCTTCAGACTATACAGTCTTTTTCTGATGAGCCGACGGGTGATGATATTCTGGTGCTGACGCATTATGATATTATTTCTGTCATCTATTATCTCATCAAACTGGTAAATGGGCTTGCTGATGTTGATGATGTTGATCATTTGGCAAATCGTCGTGTGCGTTCAGTCGGTGAACAGCTTGCTGCACAGTTTGTCATTGGACTTGCCAGAATGGGCAAGAATGTTCGTGAAAAACTCAACTCCAGAGACTCTGATAAAATCGCTCCTTCAGATCTGATTAACGCCCGTACAGTCTCAAGCGTTGTATCAAGCTTTTTTGCGACAAGCCAGCTCTCACAGTTTATGGACCAAACCAATCCTCTTGCTGAAATGACCAACAAGAGAAGGGTTTCTGCTCTTGGACCAGGTGGCCTTACCAGAGAACGTGCGGGTTTTGAGGTTCGAGACGTTCACTATACACACTATGGAAGATTGTGCCCGATCGAAACACCGGAAGGTCCGAATATCGGTCTTATTTCCTCGTTGTCGGTTTATGCGGAGATTAATGATAAAGGTTTTATACAAACACCTTACAGGGTTGTTGAAAAGGGACAGGTTACTGATACTGTTATAATGCTTTCGGCAGAAGACGAGGAGAACAAGATTACCGTACCGGTCAGTGTTCCTCTTGATGAGAACAATAAAATAGCACTTGAGACCGTTCAGGCCAGAACAAAAGGGGACTATCCGGTTGTGGCGGCAGAGGATGTCAATTTTATGGACGTCTCTCCTGTACAAATTGTCAGTGCTGCAGCAGCGCTGATTCCCTTTCTTGAGCACGATGACGGTAACCGTGCACTTATGGGCGCCAACATGCAGCGCCAGGCGGTTCCACTGTTGACCTCAGAAGCGCCCGTTGTTGGTACCGGCATGGAGGCAAAGGTTGCAAGGGACTCACGTTCAGTCATTGTAGCAGAAGGTGCCGGAGTACTTGAAGATGTTACGGCTGAATATATAACGATTCGCTACGATATTGATACCGACAATGATGTCAGGTTATCAATGCTTGATCCTGATGAAGGTGTGAAAACCTATAAGCTGATCAAGTTCAAGCGCTCCAACCAGGATACCTGTATTTCACAGAAACCTCTTGTGCAGATTGGTCAGCGTGTTGAAAAAGGTGCAGTGCTTGCCGACAGTTCATCAACAGATCACGGAGAACTGGCGCTTGGTAAAAACGTATTGGTAGCCTTTATGCCATGGCGTGGTTATAACTTTGAGGATGCTATTATTTTGAGTGAACGGCTCGTCTATGACGACGTTTTTACCTCGATTCATATTCATGAATTTGAGGCGAATGTTCGTGATACCAAACGAGGTGAAGAGCAGTTTACCCGTGATATTTATAATGTCAGCGATGAAGCGCTCAGAAACCTCGATGAGAATGGCATCGTGCGAAATGGCGCAGAAGTAAAGGAACGGGATATTCTGGTCGGAAAAATAACTCCGAAAGGCGAAAGTGATCCAACCCCCGAAGAAAAGTTGCTCAGGGCAATTTTTGGTGACAAATCAAGCGATGTCAAGGATGCGTCAATGCATGTGCCTGCTGGAATGAAGGGTATTGTCATCAAGACAAAGCTTTTCAGCCGCAAGAAAAAAGTGGGCCTGGACGTCAAGGAAAAGATTGAGCTCGTTGACCGGAAATATGACGCCAAAGAGTATGACTTGAGGAAGCGGTTTGCCAAGTGGGTAAAGCAGCTTCTTGAGGGCAAGAGCTCGACAGGGATTTACAGTGATAAAGGCAAGCTGCTTGTAGCAGAAGGTTCTCTCTATGATGACAGCGTGCTTGCGAAATTCAGTGCTATGCCATTCCTCGAATCGATTGATTTTTCAAAAGGGGTGACTGATTCAGACAAGGTAAGCGATACTTTTGTTCGTCTTGTCAAGGAGTTTCGTTTTTTATTGAAAGATCTTTCCGATGAGCGCGACAACGAGAAATACAAAATTAATGTTGGTGATGAGCTTCCTCCTGGTATAGAGGAGCTTGCCAAGGTTTATATCGCCCAGAAAAGGAAAATTCAGGTCGGTGACAAAATGGCTGGCCGGCATGGTAACAAGGGTGTTGTAGGTAAAATCCTCCCTATTGAGGATATGCCGTTCATGGAAGATGGTACCCCGGTTGATATTGTTCTTAATCCTCTTGGTGTTCCAAGCCGCATGAATATTGGCCAGCTTTATGAAACATCGCTTGGCTGGGCGGCAAAGGCGTTAGGGGTCAAGTTCAAGACACCGATTTTCAATGGTGCGACGTATCAGGAAGTGCAGCATGAACTCGAAAAGGCTGGTCTTCCTGCTCATGGCAAGGTCAGTCTTTTTGATGGCCGTACTGGTGAGCGGTTCGACGATGAAGTGACCATTGGATATATTTACATGCTCAAGCTGAGTCACCTGGTTGATGACAAGATTCATGCCCGTTCCACGGGTCCCTACTCACTTATTACCCAGCAGCCGCTTGGAGGTAAGGCCCAGTTTGGTGGTCAGAGGTTTGGTGAAATGGAGGTTTGGGCGCTGGAAGCTTATGGCGCATCCAATATTCTCCGGGAAATGCTGACCGTTAAATCGGATGATGTGATAGGGCGTAACAAAACCTACGAGGCTATTGTTAAAGGTCAGAACCTGCCGGAGCCAGGTATACCAGAATCCTTTAATGTGCTTGTCAGGGAGCTGCAGGGTTTAGGTCTTGAGATTCGTATTGACGACAAGGTTCCTTAGTAATGTGGTAATTAGCGTGTACATCATTAACGGACGTTAACAAGAGTCGTTTAACAAGGAATATTGACTATGATTTTTTCACAGGGAGCATCGCCCTTAAAAGGTGAATTTTCAAGAATAAAGTTTAGCATTGCATCACCTGAAAGTATTCTTGCCCATTCAAGGGGCGAGGTGCTGAAGCCGGAGACGATCAACTACCGCACCTTCAAGCCAGAACGTGACGGGTTGATGTGCGAAAAAATATTTGGTCCGACAAAGGATTGGGAGTGCTATTGCGGAAAATACAAACGTGTCCGCTATAAAGGAATTATCTGCGACCGCTGCGGCGTTGAGGTTACAACCAAAAGTGTCCGCAGGGATCGCATGGGTCATATTTCCCTGGCTGTTCCGGTTGTTCATACCTGGTTTTTCCGTTCAGTTCCCAGCAAAATAGGTGCACTGCTTGATCTTTCGACCAAGGAGCTTGAAAGGATCATCTATTATGAAGTTTATGTTGTCATCAATCCCGGTGAACCGGGTGAAAAACAGGGCATCAAGAAACTCGATCGTCTGACTGAGGAACAGTATTTCCAGATTATCACCGAGTATGAGGATAATCAGGACCTTGAGGATTCAGATCCAGACAAGTTTGTTGCTAAAATGGGTGGCGAAGCAATTCATATGCTGCTCAAAAATATTGATTTGGATGCGTCAGCGATACATCTGCGCAAGGTGCTGAAGGAGAGCAATTCAGAGCAGAAAAGAGCTGATGCACTGAAAAGACTGAAAGTTGTTGAGGCATTCAGAAAAAGTTATGAGCCGCACAAAAAGACCCGCAAAAAGCCTCAAGGACTTTTTCCTGAAGATGAACTGCCTGAGCCCTATGTTTATGAGGGTAATAAACCAGAGTATATGGTTATGGAAGTTGTTCCGGTTATTCCTCCGGAACTTCGTCCTCTTGTCCCTCTTGAAGGCGGCCGCTTTGCTACGTCGGATCTTAACGATCTCTATCGTCGTGTCATTATCCGCAATAACCGCCTGAAAAAACTTATAGATATTCGCGCACCTGAGGTTATTCTCCGAAATGAAAAGAGAATGCTTCAAGAAGCGGTTGATGCATTGTTTGATAATTCCCGCAAGGCCAATGCGGTGAAGACAGGCGAGTCAAACAGACCGCTGAAATCGCTTTCGGATGCACTGAAAGGCAAACAGGGCCGATTCCGTCAGAATCTGTTAGGAAAGAGAGTTGATTATTCGGGTCGTTCGGTGATCGTTGTTGGTCCTGAATTGAAACTGCATGAGTGTGGTTTGCCGAAAAGCATGGCTATCGAACTGTTTCAGCCATTTGTGATTCGCCGTCTTGTTGATCGTGGCATTGCAAAATCGGTCAAGTCAGCAAAAAAACTTATTGACAGGAAGGATCCGGTTGTCTGGGATGTGCTTGAAAAAGTCATTGATGGCAGGCCAGTTCTTCTGAACAGGGCGCCAACCCTTCACCGGCTTGGTATCCAGGCATTTCAGCCTCTTCTTGTCGAAGGCAAGGCGATTCAAATCCACCCTCTTGTCTGTACGGCGTTCAATGCTGACTTTGATGGTGATCAGATGGCGGTTCACATTCCGCTGTCTCAGGAAGCGCAGCTCGAAGCATCACTGCTCATGCTGTCGTCTCATAATCTTATTCTGCCTCAGTCTGGCAAGCCGGTTACGGTTCCTTCACAGGACATGGTACTCGGCATGTATTATCTGACCAAGTCGCGCTCTGGAGATATCGGAGAGGGACAGATTTTCTATAGCAGTGAAGATGTCCTTATAGCACACAATGAAGAGCGCGTCGGTCTGCATGCACAGATTTTCGTGCAGTATAACGGCGAGATTGATCAGAAATTTGATCCGCTGCGAGTTCTTGATACACTGGTCGATCCAACATCGGAAAAGTCCCTATGGCTGAAATCACAGATTGAAAAGAAGGCTATTTTGCTGACCACTGTTGGCAGGGTTATTTTCAACCAGCATGTGCCTGATGAAATTGGTTTTATTAACAGGGTGATTGATAAAAAGGTAGCCAAAGAGCTTATCGGACGACTGAGCAGCGAGGTTGGTAATGTTGAAACAGCAAAATTTCTTGACAACATCAAGGAGGTCGGATTCCATTATGCCATGAAAGGCGGTCTTTCAGTAGGGCTTTCTGATGCGATTGTGCCTGAAACCAAGGTAAAGCATATCAAGAATGCCCAGCGGGACAGTACCAAGGTTGTCAAGGAATACAACCGTGGTACGCTGACTGATAATGAACGGTACAACCAGATTGTTGATGTCTGGCAGAAAACATCAAATATTGTGGCCGAAGAGTCATATCAGAAGCTTAAAAAAGATCGGGATGGTTTTAATCCGCTCTATATGATGCTTGATTCCGGAGCCCGTGGTTCCAGGGAGCAGGTGCGTCAGTTGACCGGTATGAGAGGTCTTATTGCACGTCCGCAGAAGTCCATGTCGGGACAGCCTGGAGAAATTATTGAAAACCCGATTATCTCGAATCTCAAGGAGGGGCTTACCGTGCTTGAGTATTTCATTTCAACACATGGTGCCCGTAAGGGTCTTTCTGATACCTCGCTGAAAACGGCCGATGCCGGTTACCTTACCAGAAGACTCCACGATGTTGCACAGGATGTCATTGTCACTATTGATGACTGTGGAACTACACGAGGTCTTTATGTTCATCGTAACATTGAGGAGGAGACCAGCGGCCAGATAAAGTTCCGTGAAAAAATCAAGGGACGTGTAGCTGCACGAGATATTTACGATACCATCAACAACAAGGTGGTTGTTACATCGGGAGAAATTATCACTGAAGAACTTGCAGAACTTATTCAGGAGACGGTCGGAGTTGAAGAGGCCGAGATCCGTTCGGTGCTGACCTGTGAGTCTAAAATCGGTATTTGTTCAAAGTGCTATGGCACAAACCTCTCGGTGCATGAACTCGTTGAAATTGGCGAAGCAGTTGGTGTTATTGCCGCTCAGTCTATCGGAGAACCGGGAACGCAGCTTACGCTTCGTACATTCCACCAGGGAGGTACAGCTCAGGGAGGTATTTCCGAAACCGAGACCAAGGCGTTCTATGACGGTCAAGTTCAGTTTGAAGATATCAAGACTGTAGAACATACCGCTATCAATGAGGATGGAGTCGAAGATCTTCGGATCATCATTATTCAGAAAAACGGTAAAATCAATATCGCAGATCCAGAGTCGGGGAAGATTTTGAAACGCTATATTGTTCCGCATGGTGCGCATCTTCACTGCACGAACGGCTCTCTTGTCAAGAAAGATCAGGTGATGTTCAGCAGTGAACCCAACAGTACACAGATTATTGCAGAGATACCCGGTATCATTAAATTTGCCGATATCGAAAAAGGTGTCACTTACAAGGAAGAGGTTGATCCGCAGACGGGATTTTCGCAGCACACCATTATCAACTGGCGTACCAAACTAAGAGCTACTGAAACAAGGGAACCGAGGTTAATGATTATTGATGCAAGTGGTGAGGTGAGAAAAACCTATCCAGTGCCGATCAAGTCAAATCTTTATGTTGAAGACGGACAGAAGGTCAATCCTGGTGATATTATGGCCAAGGTGCCAAGAAACCTCGACCGTGTGGGTGGTGACATTACCGCTGGCTTGCCCAAGGTTACCGAGCTGTTCGAAGCACGTATTCCGACTGACCCTGCAATTGTTACTGAAATCGACGGGTATGTCAGCTTTGGCTCACACCGCAGAAGCAGCAAGGAGATCAAGGTTAAGAATGACTTTGGTGAAGAGAAGATCTATTATGTCCAGGTTGGAAAGCATGTGCTGGCCAACGAGGGCGACGAAGTCAAGGCAGGCGATCCACTAACCGATGGTGCTGTATCGCCGCAGGACATTCTTCGTATTCAGGGTCCTAATGCTGTGCAGCAGTATCTGGTGAACGAGATTCAGAAAGTATATCAGATTAATGCGGGTGTCGAGATCAATGACAAGCATCTTGAGGTTATTGTGCGTCAGATGCTTCAGAAAGTCCGGGTTGAAGAGCCTGGTGACACTGACCTGCTTCCTGGTGACCTGATTGACCGGAGTGCCTTTGTTGAGTCTAATAAAGGGATTGCCGAGAAGGTGCGCATTACCGAGAAAGGTGATGCTCCATCGAGGATTCAGGAGAGTCAGCTCCACAAAATCCGTGATATTACCAAGCTGAATCGTGAGCTGCGGAAGAACACCAAAAATATGATTGCTTTTGAGCCAGCCCTTCAGGCAACCTCTCACCCGGTGCTTCTTGGTATTACAAGCGCGGCCCTTCAGACTGAAAGTGTGATTTCTGCGGCATCATTCCAGGAAACCACAAAGGTGTTGACTGATGCTGCCGTTGCAGGAAAGGTCGACCATCTTGCTGGTCTTAAAGAAAACGTGATTGTCGGCAAGCTGATTCCTGCGGGGACAGGACTGAAGAGATACAAGGCGATAAAACTTACTGGTGATGGTCAGGAAGCGGCTTCTACTCGAGATGGTGAAGTGATAGCAGAAACTCGAGAGGGTTTTGCCAATGAGCGTTAGTATTCTTCTTGCAAGACCAATAAAGCACTAAAAAAAAGGGAGATTCGCATCTCCCTTTTTTTTTACTTCTTTTCGAATCTGAACGTTTCCAGAAAACCGGTATCGAACTCTCCGCTCTGAAAAACCGGAGAATGCATCACCTGTTTATGGAAAGGAATTGTTGTCTTGACGCCAACAACAATGAATTCATCCAGGGCGCGTGACATCCTTGCAATGGCTTCATCCCTGGTTTGTGCTGTCACAATGAGTTTTGCAATCATCGAGTCGTAGTTAGAGGGCACAACGTAGCTTGCATAAGCATGTGAGTCTACTCTGACACCATGACCTCCAGGCGTGTGAAATACCTGAAGCTTTCCTGGTGAAGGACGGAACATGTGTTCTGGATCCTCTGCATTAATGCGGCATTCAATGGAGTGCCCTTTTGGGCTAAAGGTTCGATTTCCAATGGACTCTCCACTTGCAATGAGAATCTGTTCCTTGACAAGATCTACATCGTAGCGTTCTTCGGTCACGGGATGCTCAACCTGGATACGCGTATTCATCTCCATGAAGTAAAAGTCCTTGTGCTTGTCGAGAAGAAACTCGATAGTACCAGCACCTTCATAGTTGACAGCACTGGCAGCAGCAACAGCGGCATCACCCATTTTTTTTCTCAATGCCTCATCAACAACCGGTGACGGGGTCTCTTCAATAAGTTTCTGGTGACGTCTCTGGACGGTGCAATCGCGTTCACCAAGGTGGATGGTATTGCCGTGCTGGTCAGAGAGAATCTGAATTTCGACATGACGAGGATTTTCAAGATACTTCTCGATATAGCAGCCGCTGTTGCCGAAAGCCTGCTCAGCTTCACTGCGCGCGGTGTTCAGCGCTTTTTCAAGCTGGCTCTCTTCAGTAACCACCCGCATGCCTTTTCCTCCGCCACCTGCAGTTGGTTTGATGATAATCGGGTAACCAGTTTTTTTGGCAGTTTCAATTGCCTGTTTCAGATCAGTGACCAACCCCGGGCTTCCAGGCACAACCGGTACTCCGGCAGCAATCATGGTTGCCTTGGCGGTATTTTTGTCGCCCATCTGGTTGATCATTCGTGCTGTAGGACCGATAAACTTGATGTTGGCTGATTCGCATACTTCCGCGAAATCAGCATTTTCAGCAAGAAATCCGTATCCGGGATGGATAGCATCGGCATTGGTCACCTGTGCTGCAGCAATAATGCGTGGAATATTGAGATAACTTTCTCGTGACAAAGCCGGTCCTATACAGACAGCTTCATCGGCGTATTTGACATGGATAGACTCAGCGTCAACTGTAGAATAAACAGCGACGGTACTGATCCCCATTTCACGGCAGGTTTGCATAATACGCAAAGCAATTTCGCCGCGATTTGCAACAAGTATTTTCTTGAACAAGGCTTTTTGTGATGAATGATTATGGTTTAATCCGGAACAGTGGCTGATCATATTCGACCGCTTGTCCGTTTTCAACAAGAATTTCAACAATTGTACCAGAGACCTCAGCTTCAATTTCGTTCATCAGCTTCATGGCTTCGATAATACAAAGCACATCACCTTTCTTTACAATGTCATTGACGGCAACAAATGGTGGTGAATCAGGTGATGAGGCATGATAGAAAGTACCAACAATAGGTGACCGTGACTCGATAAGGTCAGATACAGGTTCAGGCTCTGCTGGTGCTGCGACCTGGAGAGTTGCCTGCAAGGCAGGTGCTGCCTGTGCAGAAAAGAGTTGGGGAGTTGCTGCGGCCAAAGAGCGCCTCAGGATAATTTTAAAGTTTCCCTCCTCAATGATGGTTTCCTGAAGATCTGAGCTATTGACAATGTCAATAAGCTGTTTGATTTCGCTAAGGTTCATGATATTTTGTTACTTATAAGTTATAAACACACGCGTCCCGAAAAACCTTTTAAGATAGTTACTTTTTTACTCTTTCAATATAATCACCAGTGCGGGTATCGACACGAATAATGCTTCCAGTCTGGATAAACATGGGGACGTTCACTTCGGCCCCGGTTTCTACAATTGCAGGTTTTGTTCCGCTGGTTGCCCTGTCGTCCTTCAATGCCGGGCTGGTTTCAGTTACCTCTACTTCAACAAAGGTCGGAAGTTCAACTCCAAGAATAGAAGCGTCGTCAGAGAAAACTATCGTTACCGTGATGCCATCCTTGACAAAACGGGATGAGGAGCCAAGCAAGAGTTCGGGAACGTTAATCTGCTCGAAGGTATCGTTGTCCATCATGACAAAGTCACTGCCGTCCCGATAAAGATATTGATACTGTTTTCGTTCAGTGACGATCACATCAACAGATTCTGTGGCACTGAAGCGGTATTCAACATTTCTGCCAGATTTAAGATTTCTCATGTTTGCCTGATAAAACGCCCTCAGGTTACCGGGAGTACGGTGCATAAGACTCTCGATACTGTGGGGTTCGCCCTTAAAACGGATAATTGAACCTTTTGAAATGTTGCTGATTGAGACCATAAGCCGGATAAAAAATTATCTTGTACAAGTTCCTGATTTCTCTAATAAAATAGCTTGAATATAACACAGTACAGGACGAATACCAATTACCGTTTCATTCAATCCTGGATAAAGGTAAAAAGCCATTGCATGTTTGTTACCTACTGTTTAAATTCGGAAAGACGGGGCGTGTGATTTGACAAAATTAATTTTAACCCTAAACAATAAAAAATTCATATGTCAAAAGCTGAATTAGTAGAAAAAATTGCCGAGCAGGCTAAACTGACCAAAGTTGATGCAGAGCGCGCTCTTAATGCGTTTATTAATGTTGTCACGGTATCATTGAAAGAAGGGGAGGATGTGGCGCTTGTCGGTTTCGGAACGTTTACCATTGGTGACAGAGCTGAAAGGCAAGGACGTAATCCCCAGACAGGTGAAGTTATTACCATTTCCGCGAAAAAAGTTGTTAAATTCAAACCAGGCAAAGCATTGAAGGACGAGGTAGGTGGTTAATTGTGATTTTTTTGTTTCTGCTTTTTTAAAGCCCATCGTGAGCGTTTGCTTGATGGGCTTTTTTTATCATTAATATTGCTGCACTATGGTTACCAAAGTTGTCCTTGATTTTGAAAAGCCACTGTTTGAGCTTGAAGCCAAGCTCAACGAAATGCGCCAATGCCTCAGGAGCAGCACCAGGGAGCAGACTCAGTCAGAAACAGAGTTGCTTTATCATGATATAGAGGCTCTTGAGCTTAAAGTTGGAGCACTCCGTCGCTCCATCTATAAAAATCTGACTCGATGGCAGAAGGTGCAGCTTGCCCGCCATCCTGCAAGGCCATTTACCCTTGATTACATTTACATGATGACGAAAGGCTTTGTCGAGCTGGCCGGTGATCGGCATTTCAGTGATGACAAGGCTATTGTCGGAGGCTTTGCCCGCATTGAAGAAAGCACATCAGGTTTTTCTCAGCCTGTCATGATTATCGGTCATCAGAAAGGTCGTGATACCAAGTCCAATCTGTACAGGAATTTTGGTATGGCACAGCCAGAAGGATACCGAAAAGCGCTTCGATTGATGAAACTTGCCGAGAAATTTCGTAAACCGGTTATTACATTAATTGATACACCGGGAGCATTTCCCGGCATAGAAGCTGAAGAACGTGGGCAAGCAGAAGCCATTGCCCACAATCTGTTCGAAATGGCCAAGTTGACTGTTCCTGTAATTTGTGTGATTATCGGTGAGGGTGCGAGTGGGGGAGCCATTGGTATCGGGGTTGGTGACCGAATTCTTATGGCTGAAAATAGCTGGTATTCAGTGATCTCACCCGAAAGTTGTTCTTCCATTCTCTGGAGAAGCTGGAACTATAAAGAGCAGGCGGCAGAAGCCTTGCAGCTCACCGCAGAGGATCTTCTTGGGCAGGGCATTATCGACAGAATCATTCCAGAACCTGTTGGAGGTGCTCATACGGACCCCGAAGCCATGGCGGGGACATTGAAAAGTATACTGATTGAGGAGTTGAAATTGCTTCTGCCGAAGGAGCCAGGGGATCTGGTTCATGACCGGATAGAAAAGTTTTCGGCCATGGGTGTCTGGAAGGAAGAGGCATAGAGAAAATGAAGAAAATAAAAAAAGCCGGTGTTCATGCCGGCTTTTTTGTTCCCCTTATGCTTTCTTGATCTCATAGGATTGGTCGCCCCTGAGGAGCTCTTCGAAGGTGCCTATTCCGTTTTTCTGAGCATCAGAGATCTGTGAGGTCAGAGCATCTTCGTAGGTTATTCTTTCCTTGGCATAGAAAACGCCGAAAGGTCTTGGAAGAGATTCTTCCAAGTCAGCATGATCATCAGCAAAGTGAGCAAGAATTGATGCTTTGTTGATATCGGTTTCATCATGAATCCAGAGGTCACTGCTGGAAATGCCCTCTTTGTCCAAATCCACAACGATGGGCTGAAATCCGTCAAGCCAAATACCCCGTTTTCCTCTTGCAAAAATAAGAGGTTTAGACTGTTCAAGATAAACCGTGTTATTGGCTTTATTGTCGGCAGAGGAAAATGCTTCAAAAGCGCCGCCGTTAAAAATAGGGCAATTCTGATAAATTTCTACCAGCGAAGTTCCCTTATGAAGGGCGGCGCGTTTCAGTATTGAGCGAAGGAATTTGCCGTCGCGGTCAAAAGCCCTTGCAAAAAATGATCCCCCGGAGCCAAGAGTGAGAGCCGCCGTATTAAACGGCTGATCAATAACTCCTGATGGAGAGGTAACCGTTCTCAAGCCGATTTTTGAGGTTGGAGAATACTGCCCTTTCGTGAGGCCGTAAATTTCATTGTTGAAGAGCACCACATTAAGGTCTGGATTTCTTCTCAGGGTATGAATAAAATGATTGCCACCAATTGAGAGTGCGTCACCATCTCCGGTTCCAACCCAGACACTCAGTTCTGGTCGTGAGACTTTGAGTCCTGTTGCCATAGGGAGAGCTCTGCCGTGAATACCGTGAACTCCGTATGTGGCAAGATAATAGGGGAGGCGGGACGAGCATCCTATGCCGGAAACAAAAACAATGTTTTCAGGTGCAATACCAAGTTCAGGCAACACATTTTTGATTTGCTGCAGTACGGCATGATCTCCACAGCCGGGACACCATTTTGGCTCTTGATCCGAAGCAAAATCCTTTGCAATCAGGACTGGAAGGACTGGGATTGTTGTATTCTCGGTCATGATTGAAGCTCCTTTATGATGTCAGTGATTTTAATCAGTATTTCCATTTCATTGAATGGGACTCCCTGTATCTTGGTGAATCCTTCAGGTGCAATCAGGAAGGTGTCACGAATAATATGGATAAGCTGTCCGTTATTGAGCTCGGGGACAAGTATTTTTTTGTAGTTGCCGAGAATTTCCTCAAGATTTTTCGGAAACGGGTGGATATAGCGCAAGTGAGCATGAGCGACGCTATAACCCTGTTCGATGGCCTGCTCAACAGCGGTTTTGATGGCCCCATAAGAAGAGCCCCATCCAAGGACAAGTAAATCTCCTTTTTCCGGTCCATTATCAATGGTCTGAAGTGGAATAGTATCAGCAATCTGATTAATTTTCTGTGCTCGAAGTTTTGTCATCAGTTCATGATTTTCCGGATCATGGGAGACGTTCCCGGTTTCATTCTGCTTTTCGAGTCCGCCAATACGATGTTCAAGCCCCTTTGTTCCGGGGATTGCCCATGCGCGAACCTGGCGATCGTCGCGTTTGTAAGGAAGAAAAGGCGGATCCACAGGTTGCCTTGGAGCGTGAAAACGTGGGGTTATTGGAGCAAGATTATCCGGACTTTCGACTTTCCATGGTTCCGAACTGAGTGCAAGATAGCCGTCAGTCAAGCAGATGACAGGAGTCATGTGCTCTACAGCAATTCTTGCAGCTTCATACGTACAATAGAAACAGTCAACAGGAGAGCTGGCAGCAATAACCGGAAGAGGAGCCTCTCCATGTCTGCCGTACATAGCCATAAATAAATCAGATTGCTCTGGCTTTGTTGGAAGGCCGGTTGATGGACCTCCGCGCTGTACATTGATTACCACCAGAGGCAGTTCAAGAATTACCGCCAGACCGAGCGCTTCAGTTTTCAAAGCAAGTCCCGGGCCAGAAGTGTTTGTTGCAGCAAGTGCTCCTCCATAAGCCGCGCCGATGCTGCTGACAATACCTGCAATTTCATCTTCTGCCTGATAGGTCTTGACGCCATATTTTTTCTTTTTAGCCAGAGTCGAAAGAATTTCAGTTGCCGGCGTGATGGGGTATGAGCCGAGGAAAAGTTTCAGACCGGCCTTTTTGGCCGCTGCGGTAAGAGCTATGGCACAGGCTTCGTTTCCGGTGACCCTGCGATACGTGCCATGCTGTTTTTGCGGCGCAATATCGAAACGGCCAAGGTTTGCAAAGAGCTCAGTTTCATCACCAAAGAAATAGCCAGCCTTTACAGCCCGGATGTTCGCTTCGGCCATGTGAACATTTTTCTGGAATTTGGCACGCAATGTTTCAAATGTTCCCTCAAGCGGAAGAGTGTAGAGCCAGTAGAGCAGGCCTAGCACAAACATATTTTTGCATCGGTCAATCTCCTTGCTGCTGAGGCCGCTCTCTTTCAGTGCTTCACGGGTAAGCTGAAGAATCGGGACAGGAAAAAGTATATAGTTGCTCAGTGAGCCATCTTCCAGTGGATTGGCGCCTTCGGGATAACCTGCAAGTTTCAGGTTTTTTTCATCAAAACCTTCAGTGCCTGCAATGATGATGCCGCCACGATGGAGATCTTTGAGATTTGCTTTCAGTGCAGCAGAGTTCATGGCTACCATAACGTCAAATCGCGCACCTGGAGTATAAACTGGCTTGCTGCTGAACTGGAGCTGAAACCCGGAAACACCGGCAATCGTGCCGGCAGGGGCCCTGATTTCAGCCGGAAAATTCGGGAACGTATTGAGTTCTGTTCCCTGTGTTGCAACAGTATTGGCGAACTGGGTACCGGTCAACTGCATACCGTCTCCGGAGTCTCCTGCAAAAAGTACAGAGACACTGGTTTTTGATGTTACATTGACCTGTCTGGTTGATTTAGTGGTATCAGTCATTGTTCCCTGTTAATTACTTTTCAAGGTTAGTAAACAGCAAGAATATTCCCGTGTTAACGGAACATCGCAACACGTAAGCTGTGGAGTTGATTCTTTGGTGAAATGTATTACTTATTGCCGGGTAAAGAGCAGATAAAATTCCCTACCCACCGTACTCTGGAATAAGAACATTATAAGAGTTCTACAGGAGTAAAGCAAGAGTTTAGTCCTGATATCCAGGATTATTTTTCAATGACGATGTTGTTTTTTTTGAGGTAATCCTGCCACTCCTGCTCTTCTCTGGTTGGACAATCTGGCGAAAGATCACAGAAATCACAACGCTGCATAAGATACATCTGTTCCATCCAGCAGTCGTTGTTGCTTTTTGCTACCTCGTTGACGTGATTCGGATTCTCCTGCATGATTCTGGAGGCAATATCCATCAGCTCCTTAATGTCCTTGCGTTTTTGTTCACTTCCAATACCCCAACTCATAGCATTGCTCCTGTTTTTTTATCGAAAAAAGAGACGCGGAAAGCTCACCAAAACTTTACACTTGAATATAATTTTTTTTGTGTAAAAAAGAGTGACAGGCATTGACCTCTTCCGAAGCTCTCTTGCCTGAAAATGTTGGTGGTTGCAAGCGCAGCGGTAAAATTAAGTTGGCAACAAGCCTCAAAAAAGAGTAAATTCAGGCCCAAGAAGAGTTGCCGCATCGTAAGTGCTGCCTCAGGAAATGTGCTGTAACAAGATCCTAATCTTTATGAAATCCCGAGAAATCAGACAATCCTTTCTGGATTATTTTGCTCAAAAAGGTCATACAATAGTTCGTTCAGCCCCGGTTATTCCTGCCGATGATCCCACCTTGCTTTTTACCAATGCAGGGATGAACCAGTTCAAGGATGTGTTCCTTGCGAAGGGAACAAGGCCATATCTGCGGGCTGCCGATACTCAGAAATGTATCAGGGCATCAGGCAAGCATAACGATCTGGAGGATGTCGGTCGCGATACCTATCATCACACTTTTTTTGAGATGCTCGGCAACTGGTCGTTTGGCGATTATTATAAAAAAGAGGCGATCACCTGGGCGTGGGAGCTTTTGACCGATGTCTGGACGTTGCCAAAAGAGCGCCTATATGCTACAGTCTACCAGGATGACGACGAGAGTTTTGAGATCTGGAAGAGCCAGACTGACATCAGTCCGGAGCATATTCTCCGATTTGGTGACAAGGATAATTTCTGGGAGATGGGGGAGAGCGGTCCCTGCGGCCCCTGTTCTGAAATTCATATCGATTTGACACCAGATGGTTCCGGTAAGGAGCTGGTCAATGTCGGCGATTATCGGGTTATGGAACTGTGGAATCTGGTCTTTATACAGTATAACCGAAAGAGCGACGGATCTCTTGAGCCTCTGCCCATGAAACATGTCGATACCGGCATGGGATTTGAGCGCGTTGTGGCGGTTATGCAGGGGAAAGGATCCAATTATGACAGTGACGTCTTTCAGCCTCTGTTTGATCGTCTTACCGAAATTACCGGTGTCCGCTATGGCGCATCGATGGATGATCCCCTCGACATAGCGATGAGAGTCATTGCCGATCATGCCCGTACGCTCACCTTTGCCCTCTCCGATGGCGCAATGCCTTCAAACGAGGGGCGCGGTTACGTGCTTCGTCGCATTCTTCGCCGAGCCTTGCGATATTCCAAAAATCTTGGCTATAACGAACCGATTCTGTATCAGCTTGTTGGAACCCTTGCCACGTCGATGGGCGATGTTTTTCCAGAACTGCAGAAACAACAGCAGACGGTCACCAACATTATCAAGGCAGAAGAGGAGAGTTTTATTGTCACCCTTGATCGTGGGATGGAGATTTTCAATGATGTTGTCGATAAAGTCCGTGGTGCAAAAGGGAACATTATCGATGGGCAGGATGCTTTCAAGCTCTATGATACCTACGGATTTCCTTTTGATTTGACCAGTCTGATGGCTGCTGATGTTGGCCTTCAGGTTGATGGAGAGGGTTTTGAGCGCTCTATGCTCGAACAGAAAACTCGCGCAAGAACCGACCGGAAGGAGAAGCAGCACGTTGGAGACGATAGGACGGAGTGGAACTGGTTCAGCGATGTTCATGCTTCCGTGTTTGCCGGTTACGACCAGCTTGAGATGCCAGCCGTTATTACCGGCATCAAACATGCCAGTGAAAAGCTGCTGCTCGCGCTCAACCAAACGCCATTCTATGCTGAAAGCGGTGGTCAGACTGGTGACAAAGGAGTGATAGAGACGACCCGTTACCGTTTTCAGGTTGCCGATACCATCAAGGATGGCGATGCGAGTATTCATGTTATTTCAGATGCCTTCGACAAGATGCTCAATACTGCCATCATTCTTGATGACCTCATGCTGGACGACCATGAGCTGTCAGCGGAAGCCGCTGTCGATTCCGCTGTGCGTCAGGATGCCGAGCGTAATCATACCGCAACACACCTCATGCACGCGTCGCTCCGCAGGATTCTGGGGCAACACGTGCAGCAGAAGGGTTCATTTGTGAGCGCCGAACGTCTCCGTTTTGACTTCAGCCACTTTTCAAAGCTCTCCGATGCAGAGATTGAAGCGGTCGAAGCCGAAGTGAACGAACAGATAAGAAGAGCTGAGCAGGTTGTCAAGCACGCTGATATTCCTTACGATGAGGCTATTGCCAAAGGCGCCCTTGCCTTTTTCGGCGACAAGTATGCCGACCTTGTCAGGGTCGTCGAGGTGCCGGGCATTTCGGTTGAACTGTGTGGCGGCACCCACGTTGATAATATTGGCCGGATTGGTCTGGTCAAAATTGTCAGTGAATCGTCGGTAGCATCCGGCGTCCGTCGTCTTGAGGCGGTGACCGGCAGCGCAGCCGAAAAGCTGTTGTGGAACGAGTATCGCGAGCTTCAGCAGGTGCGCCATCTGCTGAAAGCCAAAGGGGATGAGGCAGTGTCGGAGAGGGTGGCTGAACTGATGGAGGCTAAAAAAGAGCTGGAAAAACAGCTCCTTGAGGGCAAGATTACCTCTCTTCTCAACATGTTGACCAATGAACTTGACGCTTCTCCAGAGATCAATGGCTGTCGGGTTATAACGAAGGTTGTTGCAGGGGTGGATGCTGAGACGTTGCGTCAGGCGGCTCTTGCCTTGCGAGAGAAGGAGCCTTGTGCGGTGGGTCTGCTCTGTACTGTTGACGACGGAAAGGTCTCGCTGGTGAGTTTTGCTTCCGATAAAGCGGTTCGCGCATGCGGCATAGATGCAGGGAAACTGATTCGTGAAGCCGCAAAGCAGGTGCAGGGCGGCGGCGGCGGCAAGCCTGAGTTTGCAACGGCTGGAGGCAAAAATATCGATGGTATCGCTAAAGCGCTTGAAACATACTCAGCATCGATCAATACGTTGCTTGTGCAGGGATGAAGGAACAACAAATGAATGGTTATGCTGGTTCTTGACTGCTTTTTCGGGCGATGCTCAAAGCCCTCATGCGAAGGTTGCTCCTTGGGGCTTGTTCGTTCACTGCGTCTCACCCTCAAGTCACGCACGATGAAGAGGAAAGAAGAGTCCTCCGTTGCTCCGGTCGGTTCGTGGGAGAAGCCGGAGGCGGTGACGCAGCACCATAAGCCAACGCTACACAAGCCGGATACGACGAAAAAGCGGAAGCGGCTGCTCGCTCCGAGGGAGGAGATTGCGTGGTATCCTGTGATCAAGCCGGAGCTTTGCAACGGTTGCGGCGACTGCAAGGTTCTCTGCAAGCCCGGCGTCTTCGAGTTGGGCGAGCCAGACCCAGCGGGCATTTGCCGACCGAAACTGATTGTTGCGCATCCCTACAAGTGCCTCGTGCTCTGCAACAGATGTGTGCCGATTTGCACCTCCGGGGCAATCATCATGCCACGCCAAGAGGATTTTGAGCAGTTTGTGGAGTATGTTGATTGACCGAGAGGGCGTCGCGATCCCTGAATCCCATCAGATAGAGAATAGCATCAAGCCCGAGGGTTGAGATTGCCTGCTTTGCGCTCTCCCTCACAATCGGTTTTGCCCTGAAGGCGATGCCGAGTCCCGCTTTCCCAAGCATGGGGAGATCATTGGCACCATCACCAACGGCGATGGTCTGTTCCAGCCGGATATTCTCCTTTTTCGCAATAATCTCCAGCAGTTCTGCCTTCCTTTTTCCATCAACAACCTGGCCGACCACCTTGCCGGTTAACCGGTGATTGTCAATTTCAAGCGTGTTGGCATAGACGTAATCGATATTCAGCTTTTTCTGGAGGTAGTGGCCGAAATAGGTAAAGCCACCCGAGAGAATAGCGGTCTTGAAGCCGAGGTTGTGCAGGTTATGAAAAAGTGTTTCAGCTCCCTCAGTCAGTTGCAGGCGTTGAGCAATTTTTTCCAGAACATGCTCATCCAGCCCTTTCAGCAGGGAGACTCTCCGCTGAAGGCTGCCCGAAAAGTCGATCTCTCCGCGCATTGCCTTCTCAGTTATTGCTGCTACCTCAGCGCCG
>CAJAAV010000068.1 GCA_903937835.1 uncultured Chlorobiaceae bacterium
AATTTGATATATATTATGATTGCTGAGTATTGTGGTTATTATTAATACTTATAATACGTAAAGCGAGTATCGGATATATTGGTTGCTTATTTTATTATGTTCTGTTATTTATTACGTTAAAATTTGGAGGGTTTGATCCTTTTTGTCTTGTGATATTGATATATGCCGGGAAGTATTTACTGGCAGTATTCAGAGATTACCAGCAATTTTTCTTATGGGAGCAGTGTCAAAGGAAAGAAATGGCTCAGAGAAGATTGTGGAGTTTCTTCAGCCTGTATGAGTTCGAAGGTGAGGTTATGAGCTTCGGGGATAAGGAGGGAGAGGACGGCAGCTTCAGCGACATCGCTCCGCTGAATGACGCCGGTTTCGATGCGGTCGCCGGTATCAAAAATCATGGAGTGCATCAGAGGAGGACCATCAAGCAGACCACCGGGGCGGAGAATAGTGTAGGAATATCCCGGTTCAGAGTAGAGTCTGCGCACCTCATTTTCACCTTCAAGCTTCATAATAAGGACCTGACCATATTTGTTAAGGGGGTGGTCAGCCTTTGTTACGGATAGAGAGCTTATGAGAATAAAGTGCTTGACCCCATGTTCTTTTGCGAGTTTTGCCAGTCTTTTGACGCCATCACGGTCGATAGCCGATGGTGGCGGGGATGCCGGGTCAGTGACATTACCGCCAACAGCGCAGATAACGGCATCGGCATGGCACAGGGCAACCTTGATCTCTTCGGGATGCTCAATAGTGCCGATGGTCAGTTTATCGATGATTTCCGGGCCGAAAAGCTCCAGAGCCTTTGCCCCTGACCGGACAAAAAGGTGGTAGTCAATGTGATGACTTTGCAGGCGTTTGACTACCCACTCTCCTGTTCTGCCGGTAGCGCCGGCAACCAGTACAGTTCCAGTAAATGAGGTCATAGATCAGTATATATCTGAAGCAATTTTTTTAGTTGAAGAGTGAGAATTTGACGTTACAAACCATGGTAAGATCAACCAGTGCGTGCAGGATGATGACGCTTCTGATGTCGCGGTACCAGAAAAAACTCAAAGCCCAACTGCAGGCAATCAGCATCTGAACCGGCATAAAAAAGGGTTTGTAGGGGCTTGTCTGTACCACATGTTCCGGCAGAATATTGATCCAGAAAAGGCCATGAATCAGGCCGCTGTAGATCACAAAAAAGAGAAAGCCGGTCATAAAAAGTGCCCAGGGGTTTTGTGTGATACGCCCTGCAAGTGTAGTCCCGATATGAAAAACCGCATAAAACATGAAGGTTTCGGCAATGCCATTACCGATGCTGAATACCAGGACGGTCATTGGATCAAGAGCACGTCCGCCGTCGGTGGTGGAGTGTGAGTAAACCCACGCATTGACCGCAATAACCACAAAAGAGGCTACCAGCAGTATGATCCGCCGGGTGTCGAATTCCCGGTTGAAGGTCACAATATCTTTCCTGAAAAAGAGAATGCCAACAAGAAAGGCGACTGCCCAGTAAGCATAGATCATCATTGGTACTGACATTGTGACGTAAGGGTTTAGGTTTAGGAAAGAGTCTCAGTATTCTGTGCAAAAGCCTCTGCATGCCAGGAGCTTCGGACAAAAGGGGCTGACTGCACATGATGGAACCCTGTGGCTTCAGCGATGACTTTGTACTCTTCAAACTCCCCAGGCGTGATGTAGCGCTCGACTGGCAGATGTTGGGGGGATGGTTGCAGGTACTGGCCGATCGTTACCATGTCGCAGCCATGATTGCTCAGGTCGTGAAGCGCAGCAATAATCTCGTCAGAAGTTTCACCCATACCAACCATGATGCCCGATTTTGTGGCCAGGCCATGCCTCTGCTTCGCCCGTTGCAAAAGCTGGAGAGATGCAGTATAGCTTGCTTGAGGGCGCACCTTAGAGTACAGGGAAGGCACCGTTTCAATATTGTGGTTCAGTACTTCAGGCGCCTCTGCCATGACCAGATCAATTGCTTCGTTGTTCCCCTGAAAATCCGGAATGAGGCATTCGATGGTGACCGAAGGGTTCAGCTTGCGGATAGCTCGTACCGTTTCAACCCACTGTTTTGCACCCCCATCATGGAGGTCATCACGGGTGACACTGGTCAGGACAGCGTGCTTCAGTTTCATGGACTGTATTGCCAAAGCTATGTTTTGTGGTTCCTGAGGGTCAAGTGCAGGCGGGTTTACGGCCTTGCCGACTGCGCAGAACCTGCATTTTCGCGTGCAGACATTGCCAAGCAGGAGAAACGTTGCAGTACCCCGCGACCAGCACTCCTGCAAGTTAGGACACATTGCAGAACGGCAGACAGTATGCAGACTATGATGTCCCAGTAACTTTTTCGTCGCTGCAAACGATGCCCCCGAGGCCATTCTGATTTTCAGCCATTCCGGTTTTTTTCCAGGAGCACGTTCCATAACGAGATGCTGCGTAACAGTTATTGAGGACTAATCCATCAATATAACAGCTTTCTGGGTGAAAAAATTAGGGGAACGTAGCTGATTTTATGTATTTCCCTGCTCAATGAAGAAGAGATATATCTTTTTTTCAGTACAGTCGACTGCTGTGACTGTTGAAAAAAAAAGAATACTCTATTTTTATGCGAAATCAGCGCGCAGTTGAATACTTGAGCCAAGATATGGCACTTTGTAAAGTTACCAAAGAATTGTAAATTTGCGCCAGATTGACTGGTAAGTATGAATGACTCTCTTTGAGTGAAATGTCTCTCCTCTCTCTCTCAATCGCAATGCCGGGTCTCGTCAACGTCCAACTCAACGGATATGGATTTTTTTTCCGTTCTCTACTACCGGTTTAAAAAAGTTTGGAAAGCGGTTCGCCTTTACCTTGTTGTTGCAGGTCCTGGTCTTGTCGTGATGATTGCCGACAATGATGCTGGCGGCATTACTACTTATGCTGCTACAGGAGCTAAATATGGCTATCACCTGATATGGTTTCTGCTTTTGCTTATTCCTGTAGCCTATTATGTTCAGGAGATGACCGTAAGGCTGGGCGCTGTGACAAAGCGGGGACATGCCGAGGCCATTTTTGAGAGTTTCGGCGCTTTCTGGGGGTGGTTTTCACTCCTTGATCTTATGATTGTGGACTGGTTGACACTGGTCACAGAATTTGTTGGAATGACCGCAGCGTTAAGCATTTTCGGCGTTCCTGCATGGCTGACCGTCATCATCGTTGTGCTGCTCATGAGCATCCTTGTGCTGAACGGGCGTTACTGGACTTGGGAAAAGATAGCTCTTGGATTTTGCCTGCTGAACCTGATCTATATTCCAGCGGCTTTCATGGTTAATCCATCCATTTCTGATATCGTCGGTCAGGGATTGATTCCCAATCTTCCCGGAGGTCTCACCAATGAGCTTTTCTTTCTGCTTATGGCCAATATCGGCACAACCATTGCGCCATGGATGCTCTTTTTCCAGCAAAGCTCAGTTGTTGACAAGGGTTTGCTTGAAAAAGACATAAAAATGGGCAAGATTGACACCTTTATAGGCTCAATCATCACTGTTGCCATAGCAGTTTTTATTGTGATTGTAACAGGAACGCTTTTGAATGGCGCACCGATTGATGATGCCGCAACAGCCGCCAAACTGTTGATGAAAACAAACCATTATGTCGGAGCTTTCATGGCTGTCGGTTTGTTTGACGCAGGTCTGCTTGGGGCTATCTGCATATCGCTGGCGAGTTCATGGGCATTTGGCGAAATTTTCGGTTGGGCGCATTCACTCAACACAAAGGTGAAGGAAGCTCCCTGGTTTTATATCTCCTTTTTCTTCACCCTTGCCACAGCGGGTGTTGTTCCCTTGATACCTGGAGCACCACTTGTGCTCATCACTCTCTTTGTCCAGGTTGTTGCAGTAACGCTTCTGCCCGCAGCGCTGGTATTTCTGATCCTCCTGCTCAACGATAAAAAGACCATGGGGGAGTATGCCAACACTCGATTGCAGAACATTGTCAGCTCCACTATTGTCGTGGCAATCATCATACTCTCAACGATGTACGGCGTCAGTGCTCTTTTTCCCAACCTTTTCCAGTAATTGAGGGTATCAGCCCATGAGGACGATCAACCAGTTTTTCA
This sequence comes from uncultured Chlorobiaceae bacterium, assembly GCA_903937835.1. Classification (GTDB taxonomy): domain Bacteria; phylum Bacteroidota; class Chlorobiia; order Chlorobiales; family Chlorobiaceae; genus Chlorobium. The sequence goes on from CAJAAV010000068.1 coordinate 4,088, forward strand.
GCAAAATACGTGAAATTAACCAGCGTTATGCCAAACCGACTGTCGAAATGTCGCGAGGTGTAAAAATTTCTCTGGCGGTGCTCCGTGTTTATCTCTTTCTGCTTGTGTTGTTGATGATCTATAAATTCATCACGGTTATCAAGGTTGTATAAAACGAAAAAACCGATGGTTACAGTACTGGATCGTGAATTTTTTCTGAGCGAGCTTATAGGGCGTCGCGTCTACTTGAAATCAAACTCCGTCGGCAAGCTTAAAGATCTTGTTGTACAGGAGAATGCTGGTAAAATTCCGGAAGTGACCCATTTGCTTGTCCATCGACCTTATGGCGACTCCCGCATCCTGATTCCCTGGGATAAAGTAACCCTGATTTCCAATACCGAAATCATTTCTGAAATTACCACTACGGAAGGGTACGAACTGAATCCGCTTGACAATCACATCTTCCTGAAAGACTACATCCTTGACAAGAAAATACTTGATATGGACGGTCATGAGGTTGAAGTTGTGTACGACGTCAAGCTCCTGTTCCAGAACGAAAGGCTTTTTGTAAGTGAGGTAGATTTTAATCGTTTTCGTATTCTCCGCCGGATGGGCTTTAAAAAGCTTGCCAATTATCTTGCAAAATACAAAGAGGGTTCCAGTATTTCCTGGCTCTATGTTCAGCCCCTGCCGGAAACCATCGGAAGTTTTGAAGGGAATGTGAAGCTCAATGTACTCAAGGAAAATATCAACGACATCCATCCTGTCGATCTTGCCGACATTCTCGAAGAGCTCGAAGGTAATCAGCGCATAGCGGTTTTTAACGAGCTTGAGCCTGAGTTGGCCTCGGATACCCTCGAAGAGGTGGAGCCGAGAGTGCAGCGGGAACTGATAAGATCAATGCAAAAAGAGAAAGCCGCCGGATTGATCAATGAGATGAGCCCTGCACAGGTTGCCGGAATACTCTCTGTGCTGCCAGCCTCTGAAGCCGATGAGATTATCGAATTTGTCGATAGTGAAAACAAGCAGAGGGTGCAGCAGATCATCGATCAGAATGACGAAAATATCATGCTCTATTCCACGCAGCAGGTTATCAAGCGCCCGGTTGATACCATGGTCAAAGAGGTTATCGATAATTTTCGGGAAGTTGCCGGTGATATGGATGTTATTATGTATGTGTATGTTGTCAGTGCAGACAATATTCTGCAGGGAGTTGTTGACATCAGGGAGTTGATTGCGGCTGAGCCAGAGCAGACACTAGGCGATATTATGACGGACAGCCTTATCACGCTGAATCCGGATGATACTCTCCATGATGCGGTTGACATGTTTTTCCGTTATTCCTTCAGGGCGATCCCCATTACTGATGAAGATGATTATTTGCTTGGAGTGGTCTCCTTTCATGATATCAAGGGAGTCAAGCCCAGGCTGGATTAACGGTGAGAGAGGTGGTGGCCTTCTTCTATGAAAAAAGATGATAATTTTTGAACTACAGGGAGCTACAACAGATGGATTTTACACACCTTGACAACAACGGCAACATTGCCATGGTCGATGTTTCAGGAAAGCCCGGGACGCTCAGGACGGCCAGAGCTTCCGGATATATTCTTATGCAGCCGGAAACTATTGAGCTTCTCTCCCGTGATGCTCTGCCGAAAGGCAATGTTCTGACGACGGCCAAGCTTGCCGGGATTCTGGCGGCCAAAAATACCGCTCATCTTATTCCTCTTTGTCACCAGCTCAATCTTTCCTGGGCCGATATTGTTTTTGATGTCCAAAAAGAGCGCATAGCCATAGTTGCAACCGTTAAAACAAAAGAGTCAACCGGGGTGGAGATGGAGGCATTGACTGCCGTATCGGTTGCGGCGCTTACCATCTATGACATGTGCAAGGCAGTGGACAAATCAATGGAGATCGGCTCAATAACACTTGAAAAGAAAACTGGTGGAAAATCTCATGATCCAGATGGCTACAGGCCGAAAACATCAATTCTTGTGCTGTCAGACTCGGTTTCTTCTGGCCGGTCGGTCGATCGTTCGGGCCAATTGCTTCGAGAAGGGTTTGAGGTTTCCGGATGTCCGGTTGGTGAGGTGAGAGTTATTGCTGATGATCAAGAGGAGATTCTGTCAGTTATCAATGAATGGACTAATAATGGTGTTGAGCTTATTATTACGACAGGAGGGACTGGTCTTGGGCCTCGCGATGTGACTGTTGATGCACTGCTTCCAAAATTTTCCCGGAAATTACCGGGAATTGAACAGGCGCTGTTTAACTGGGGACAAGGAAAAATCAAGACAGCCATGCTTTCAAGGCTTGCGGCCGGTATGGTGGGATCGTCGATGGTGATCTGTTTGCCGGGAAGTTCAGCGGCGGTCAGCGATGCGCTTGAGGTGCTTGTGCCTGCAATATTTCATGCTTTCGCAATGATAAAAGGAGAGGGCCACTCATGATGATAACCGTTCGGGAGGCACACAGCCTCATCAGGCAATCGCTTTCCCCTTTGGGCACAGAGGAGCTCCCACTTGATGAAGTTCAGGGAAGAGTGCTTGCCCAGGAGATAACGGCGCCCTTTTCGATGCCGCGTTTTACCAATGCGGCCATGGATGGTTTTGCTCTCAAATGGGATGATATTTCTCATGCAACCGAAGACTCTCCGGTTCGGCTGCATGTTACTCAGGCCATTCCGGCTGGCACACTCTCCACAATGCCGGTTACTTCCGGATGCTGTGCAGAAATTATGACCGGTGCACCGATGCCGGAGGGAGCCGATACCGTTGTTGCATTTGAGCAGACTAGCGGTTTCCGTTCTGAATATGTTGATATATTAAGTAGTCCAAAATATGGAGCAAACGTCCGATATGGTGGTGAAGAGGTGGCTGCGGGTGAAGTGCTTCTTTGCAAAGGGGAGTTGCTCTCTCCATCTGAAATTGCCGTGCTTGCTTCATTCGGGTTTGCATCGGTAGCGGTACAGCGAAAGCCGAGAGTTTCAATTGTTACGGTTGGCGATGAAGTGCGTATGCCCGGTGAAGAAGTTTCCGGTGCGCAGATCTATAACTGCAACCGCTTTATGCTTGAAGCCGCATTACGCTCTGTCGGTATTGAGCCAACCGGGCTCCATCATGCTCCCGATGAAAAAAAGCTGTTACGGAAAATACTGGCGCTGGCGCTGGCTGAATGTGATGTGCTGATTACGACAGGAGGAATCTCTAATGGAGAGTATGACTTTGTCCAGCAGGAACTTGCGGCTCTTGGCGTGGTAAAACAGTTCTGGAATATTGCTCAAAAGCCCGGAAAACCCCTCTTTTTCGGCTCAACACCAGAAGGAAAAGCTGTTTTTTCCCTTCCCGGCAATCCTGTTTCTGCGGTGGTTTGTTATGTAGAGTATTGCATTCCTGCTTTTAATATTCTGCAGGACCACATTGCAATGGCTTCCTTTCAGGCAATTTTGGCCGACCCGTTTCCGACAGATAAAAAGCGGCACCGTTTTCTCTCTGGAAAGGTGTGGTCTGAAGGAGGCAGGCTTCTGTGCAAGGTATCTCCAAAAATTGAATCTCACATGATCACGTCCCTCACAGGTTCGAACTGTCTGGTTGAAGCGGAACCTTCTTCCAAACCACTTCCCGCGGGGTCGGAGGTGACTTGTACGATGCTGCCCTGGGCGGCGCTATCATAGGAACTATGCTTTTTCACCCTTTTGAAATAGCCTTTTGCGGTTATTCAGGATCCGGAAAAACAACCCTTATCGAAGGAGTTGTACACCTTCTTTCAGCAAAATTTTCCATTGCCTGTTATAAGCATGGCTGCCATCAGTTTGCTCTTGACCATGAAGGAAAAGACTCATGGATTGTACGTCAGGCAGGTGCTGCGGCCGTCATGATTTCTGACTCCGAAAAAAAGGCGGTTATTACCGGGTCTGGTTCATCTTCTCGACTGCTTGAGCATCTGGTTTTTTCTGACCACGACCTGCTTCTTGTTGAAGGCCTCAAGGAGCTTCCCCTGCCAAAATTGCTTCTGGTGG
>CAJAAV010000069.1 GCA_903937835.1 uncultured Chlorobiaceae bacterium
CCACCAGAAGACCTGACAATTAATTTCTTAATCAACAATTCATGCATGAACCCTGACTGATTGCCAGAAACATTACCCACGAAGGCCTTGGGGTTCTTTATTTATTTATTACCCTGTCTCGGTATGCATAGCCTTGTCTAAGCTGCCTGGATTCTTATCAAACGAAATAAACTATGGAAGTCAACCTTTTTATCTTCATTCCTGTCGTTTTCGCTGCTGGCATAGGCGCTGGTATTGCAACCGGTATCTTCCTTGCAAATAAAGCTTCGGTACGCAAAAAAGAGTGTGTCACGATAGGTGCTTCGACGGTGAGCGGACGGGGTGCTTTTGCCTTGAAAAAAATCAGTGATGGTGATATTATCGAACGCTGCCCTGCGCTTGAAGTTACTGACAAAGACATTGGAGGCGAGCTTCTAAATTACGTTTTTTACGGCAGCAATGAAAGCGCCCGGCTGGTAGTCATGGGTAATGGCATGCTCTTTAACCACTCTTCAACACCCAATGTCGCCTACTATCGCGAAGAGAGCGCGCTCGGACCGGAACTTGTTCTTTATGCATTGCGGAATATCAGGAAGGGCGAAGAGCTCTTCTACAGCTACGGGGATGAGTGGTGGTCCACCCGGCAATGACAGAACAGTCTTGCCTGTTACAAGGGAAATATAAAATTCTGTCGAGTTACCACCGGTTTGAGAGAATCCTCTTCATGGCAGCATTATCCAGTTGAACAGCGTTGCTCTTGCTGCGGGTAGCTCTAACAATGCCATCAACATCTTCAGGAATAATCCCATAACAGCTCAGCTTGGGAAAAGAAAGCCTCTCCTGCCAGTTCTTGAGCGTTTCAAGCAACAGTTCACACCCTGACGCAAGATCGTCTGCAGCAACCCCCGAAAGTATAGCTCCTGCTTTCGCATATTTCTGCAATTGAGGATGTTTGCCATCAATAAGACGCAACTGTTCAATATTCTCTCTTGTCGCTTCGGCAAGCAGGGTTGCACAGAGCGTGCCATGTGGAATATCAATCAACCCGCCGACCGATGAGGCAAAACCATGCACAATTCCGAGACCGGCGTTGGCAAGCGCAATACCCGACATCAGTGCGGCATAAGCAATATCACCCCGAACACCGCTGTCATCAGCCCGATCGGTACAGGCAGCAAAAAAAGAACGACTGAAATATTCAAGTCCGCTGCAGGCAAGTGCATCAGTATAAGGTGAGGCAAAAGGCGACGTATAGGCTTCAAGAAGCTGGGTACAGGCATCCATCCCTGATGCCGCCGTCAGTTCCGGTGAAACGGTCACCATAAGCTCCGGATCGATCAATGCTATATCGGGCACAAAGGCGACATGCCTCAAAGAACGCTTGAAACCATTCCGGCCTACCCGGCTGATTACCGCATTATTGGTTACTTCGCTTCCGGTACCAGATGTTATCGGCACTGCAATAAAGGGCACCTTTCGCCCATCATGCTGCACGACATCTTTCTGTCCCTCAATAAAACGCTCAACCGGCAGTTCATAACGCAGCATTGCTGAAACAGCCTTGCCGGTATCAAGCACACTGCCTCCTCCAACAGCGAGCACAACATCAATCGAACGCTCCCGGAATGTTGCGACCGCGCTGTCAACCATCTCGGGAGAAGGCTCCCGATCAACGACAAGATGAAACGCACGCATTCCTGCTGTATTCAGTGAATCCATCAGGGCAGTCAAGCGTCCGGAGTGTTGCAGGGCATGGCTCCCGGTAACAACCAGAACCGTTCTGCCAAAAGATCCAGCAAGATCAGCCAGCAAAGAAAACCGCCCAGCTCCGAAATGAATAACGGGCAGTGGAAGAAGAGAAAAAGAATCCATTGGGGGCTACTTTAATTTCAGCGGCAAGCCACTGCAGAGCATCCAGGCCTCTGTGGCTATTGAGGCAACCTTCTGGTTGATGATGCCTGCCCTGTCGCGAAACCTCCTGGCCATGGCATTTTCAGGCACAATCCCCATACCCACCTCGTTGGAAACAAGGATAATATCACACGGAGGATGACGCAGTACGTCAAGAAAAAGCTCAATCTGCCGGTCGATCTCCCCCTCGCCCTTCTCCTCAAAATAGTGCATAAGATTTCCAGCCCAGACCGTCAGACAGTCGAGCAGCACCACCTCACTCCCCGTTGGCAGTTTACCAAGTGCCTGATCAAGATAAAGCGGCTCCTCGACCGTTGTAAACTGTTTACCCCGTTCCTCCTGATGCTTGCCGATACGCAACTGCATTTCGTCATCAAAAGGCTCTGCCGTCGCTAAAAACACTCTCTTTGCATAGCGAGCCGCAAGCTGCAAAGCAAAAGAGCTTTTACCACTCCGTGCGCCGCCGGTCACATAGATAACGTTACTCATGAACACATAATTTTTCCGTCTAACTCAACCCTTGATGGGTTTCAGGTTAACTGCTTTAAAAATATGAAAGTTAACATCACCCTCACTGCAATGTTTCAACGTAGCAATATAGAGTTTCTATGCTCTTGCGGCAACCTCTTTACTTCTGATGCCCACACGTATCGTTTGAGAACAGAGCTGGGTAATGTGGCCACGATAAGGTATTTTCCTCTGACGAACAGGTTCCATTTTCAACGACAAAATGACGACCATCGCAGGCGACCAGCAGGCAGCTCTGTTCGGACAGTGCTTTTGTCCCGGCAATAAATGGATGGGAGAAAGCAGTGCGGCAACCAATAAAATGATAGCAGTCTCAATATAATAATGCGTCCATGAATGTCATGCAACCAACGCTTTCGACACCCCGTCTGCTGTTGCGCCCCTACAGTGCAGCCGATGCGCCTGCGGCCTGCCGTCTTGCCGGTGATATCCGCATTGCAGATACAACCATGGCAATACCTCATCCTTACACAATGAAAACTGCCGAAGCATGGATAGCCACCCATGCCAAGGGCTTTGAGCAGAAAACTGAGATGATCTTTGCCGTTGAAACAAAATCCGATAACCAGCTTACAGGAACAGTCTCGTTACTGAACATCTCTGGTACTGATGCAAGAGCAGAGCTTGGCTACTGGATCAGTGTCGATAATTGGGGAAAGGGATTCTGCACAGAAGCTGTTCTGCGCCTGATCCAGTTTGCAACCGAAGAGCTTGGGATCACCCGAATCACCGCACTCTGCTTTGCCCGAAATCCTGCCTCCGCAAGAGTTATGGAAAAAGCTGGTCTTAAACGCGAAGGGTGCCTGGTTCAGCACCTTTTCAAGAATGGGCGTTATGAAGATCTGCTTCTTTATGGGCTGGTGCTGCCGGGGAGACATGGATAAGCTGCAGCAATGAAACTCTCTGTCCAAGTCTTTTTCATGAGACAATCGACTCTATTTCGTTGTTTTCATTGAACGGATAAAGTCGGCTTACCAAAAACATCATCCACCGTTGTTGTAACCGTTGGCGCCAGAAACCTCTCCATCACCCCACACGACGAATCAAAATCCGCTTCCGAAAAGATCTCCATGGTAAAAACACGGCTGACCAGTGGCTGAAGGGCAAGTTCACCCATAAGCAGCTCAAGCGCCTCAGGTTTCAGATAGCTCAGAGAGTTGTGATCCTTCCCGTCAACAGTGCCATGAACATGCAGCACCCTGGCTTTGGGCAGGTAGCGCTTGAGATAATCGGCAGTCGGAAATCCGTAGTATTCGAGATGGCCAACATCAAGTGTCACGGAGAGGCCGAACTCCTCGACTACCGGCCAGACAAGCTCAAAGGGGTAGTTGAGATTTTCGGCACAGAAGGATGACGCAGGTTCATCGGTACCATTCAGCAGCAATGCCAAAGAATCACGCAGGAAATCGGTAAAGCGTTGCTGCTCATCCGCAGAAAATCCGTTGATATCCACACCCGGCCCTGCCTCAAAGTGCATCACATAGGCGGATTTCGGCAGGTCACGGGTCAGCTCAATAATTCTGAGGCATTTACCAACAGAGCGTTCCCGTTCTTCGCGGTCGGGGTTGCCGAGATAGACGTCAAGCGGCAGGTGAACGGAATAGGTGAGCGACCACTCAACGGCCAACTCCTTGAGCCTCTGAATGTCCGCTTGTGAGGGCAAGTTGCTGAATTCGTCAGACTCGAACAGCACCAGCTCAATATCATCAACCTTATCCTTGAGATACTCCACATTGGGAATGATGTCGGCAGGGATGATGTAGGAGCTTGTCCCGAAGCGAAAAGGAAAGCGCTGCTTGAGGGTCATGGTGGTCATCGGTCTTGTTGTTGTTGAAATCCGGTCATATTTCAAGCAAGGTAAAAAGGTCTGACTTTGCGACTTTCTTGTCAAAGGTCAAAACCTTGTCACACCCTGACAAGGTCGAATCACAGGCAATCAAAAGATCCGAAAGATCAAGGTTATTATTTCGAGCCTCCGCAATAAACCTCCTTACGGCGGACTGACCATCAAAGCTTACTATTGGCAGGAGCAAAAACTCATCAATGGCATTAAGGATATCGTGCCGTGTAATTCCATACACAGAATCAAGTACCCATATCAGTTCAAGAAGAACAGGAATTGAGACAAAAAAGAGAGTTTTATCAGCTTCGGCTGCTTTAAAGAGACGATAAACACGCTCTGCCTCTTCCTGATTGTCACGAACAAGAAAGCGAACAAGTATATTGGTATCAAGCGCTTTCACTGCCCGTCATGTTGAAATTTTTGGCGAAGTGCCTCATTGATTGCTTCAATTGAAAGCGCTGCCCTGTCAGGATTAAACAGTCTGCCATAAAGATCGTCAACATTTTTTTTCACTGGCGTAACAACAAGTCGTCCCCCTTTTTCAAAAGTAAACTCAAGCCTGTCGCCAGAATGCAGTTCAAGGAGATCCCGAATCTCTTTCGGAATGGTGACTTGTCCTTTGCTTGTCATGGTTGTAATGGGCATTTGCCTTCTCCTTACATTATTTATCACATCTTACCAAAGGTAAGGAAAAATATTTTACAATAAAAAAAGGGGTCATACATAAATCTTTAATAATGCTTGCAGCTCATTTTAAAAATGACGGTTATAGAAATAACAGAAAAGATGGGCAGCGGAGAAACTGGTCTCAAAGCGAAAAGAAACGAGCTGCTCGCAGCTCATGGTGGTCATCGGTTGATGGTTATCAACGCTCCCG
>CAJAAV010000070.1 GCA_903937835.1 uncultured Chlorobiaceae bacterium
CGGAGGACAGTATTCTTTTGCATTTTCAGGTATCCAACCCCAAAGACGGATAGTCTTGTTTTCTTCATATGTCCGTGACATTTTGATTTTTGCTGCCGTTGTATCTTTGCCGATAGAGCCCATGATGAAATGGCGAATGTTTTTTTCTTCATTTTTGCTATGATCACTTCTATGTTGTGCGAACAGTTGCCGGAGATTATACTTCAGTATGAATGGATCTGTTTCGCTGAAAGCATGACCATTTTTTGTTTTGATTTTAGCAAAAAACATGTTCTTCAGTGACGGTACTGTCGTATCGGCAGGAGAGCCTTTTATTCCCATGAGATGGTCATGCAGCGGACGAGTGTCGATACGCTCGATCAAAGGTGCCACCAAGCCAAAACCCATTTGTGTTCTTGCACCAAGAGCGCCCCAATCAGCTATGAATTGTATCAGTCCTCCGATGATTTCTGTATTGAAGTCGCGTGAAAGTGCCGTGATTTTTAGTTTTATGTAGCCTTTTTGAGGCTTATTAGAAAAAAACCACGTAGGTGTTATTCCGTCATGACAATACTCCTCCGCGAGTTCAATTTTATCACTGACCAAGTTTTTTTCTGCTGGCGTGGTTTTGCTCTCGATCTCAAGCCGGAATTTTCTTTTCCAGTTTGTTGCCCCGAAAATCTGTGAAACATCACACAAACCTGCTTTTCGGAGGCACTCAGGATCTTGCTTTTTTTCATTTGTTAGTGCATCGTATTTTTTCAAGTCAAGTCCGCTGTCATCTGTTGGATCGTTAACCATCCCGCCCACGCCCCTGACAAGTATCTCAAACCACCAACGAAGGCTGCCAAGAATACCGCTTTCACGGATACGATCCATCTTGCCTGCATCAACACCTCCTGTCCAGAGTGGTGTCAGGGTTTTCAACTCAATTTCCATCGTTTGAGAATGGACTGAATTCATTCAGGTATGATTTTTGGTGAATAAGTAATAAAAAAACACAAAGAAACCAGAGTGATAAAAAGATTTCCTGTGGCTAATTTAGCGATTATTACCATTAATTCGCCGTTATAAGTGCATTTTTTGCGGAAGTGCCCGCTAACCTGAATTATTCATCAAAACAATAAAAAAAGGGCGCTATAAATATCGCAATTGCTTATATTATTGGTACTTAAAGTCAATAAATAAGACGCGATACTTATGCAACCCCTTCAGCCGAATATAGTCACATCAGAGAGTACGCAACAAACTTTATTTTCATACAATTCGGCATCAGCCATAGCCCCGGTAATGGGCAAAAAGGTTGCTCTGGATTTTGATGGTGGCAACATCACAAGCGATGCCGGTGTGTTATTCTTGAGTGAAACCGAATCCCAACTTGGCATCATTAGTATGCTGACCCAGGGCATCAATGATACCCGTCGCCCTTCTTCGATTACACACAGTGTCAATGAACTCAATACCCAGCGGGTATTTCAAATCGCCTGTGGTTACGAAGATTGCGTGCGACGTGAAGTCGTGTATTAGAATTGTCCGGTAGAACGGACCCGCTGTTCAGTCAGCGGAGCCCACCGACACATGCAAGATAAGCAATTGCCTTGTTTGAAGCTGTCGGAAAAGTACCCGCAGGAAACTGTAGGCTGACCCGTGAGGAAACGCTGAATCTGCCAGCAACAGGCAGAGAGGGGCTAGGGCTAGGGTGACATGGCCAACAAAAGTGAACTGTCGATAAACATCGTCACGTAGATACAAGCCAAAGTTGCTGACAGGCTTGAACCAAAAGGTATGTGGGTAGGTGATTTCCTTGTCATCTGGAGTCACACTGACAATTACTCCCATCGGTGGATAGACAGGGCCTAAATCACTCGTGTATTCGTTACGCGGAACATGTTAAGCCCGTAAAACTGCCCAACTGGGGAATCCGACCTTAAGGGAAGATCATGGTTTTGCGGGTAGAGGAATGAGGAGAAAGCGAATGCCGCCCTGTAATCGGGCGGATAGGGGTTGTAACATCACCTCACGTGAAAACGGGCAGACTTCCTTATGGTCTTTCGTCACAAGAGAACAGGCAGAACTTTATTAACGGGAGAAAAGCAAATGAATGCAGGAACAGTTGCATGTGCATCATCCGGCCTCGACTGGCAAACCATCAATTGGGTGGTTATTCGTCGTAAGGTTAAAAAGCTGCAAGCGCGTATTGTGAAGGCAACACAGGCTGGCAGGTATGGCAAGGTAAAAGCCTTGCAATGGCTGTTGACCCATTCGTTCAGTGGCAAAGCATTAGCCGTTAAACGGGTGACTGAGAACGATGGAAAGAATACTCCAGGAGTAGACCGTATTATCTGGAATACATCGACAGCAAAGACCAATGCGATAGTATCGTTGCAAAAGAGGGGCTACAAGCCTCTCCCGCTTCGGAGAGTCCTTATCCCAAAGAAAAAGGACAAGACAAGACCCATCGGTATTTTAGCAATGAAAGACCGGGGCATGCAGGCGCTTTACCTGTTGGCTCTGGAACCAATTGCCGAAACAACCGCTGACCTGAACTCTTATGGGTTCAGACCAAAACGCTCAACCGCTGATGCAGGGGAACAATGTTTCAGTTGTCTTGCGAGAAAGAATCGGGCGCAATGGGTGCTTGAGGCCGACATTACAGGATGCTTCGACAATATCAGCCACGACTGGATGACCGCCAATATTCCAACGGATAAAACGGTTCTTCAGAAATGGCTTAAATCAGGATTCGTGTATCAGAACAAACTCTTTCCCACAGAAGCCGGAACGCCTCAAGGCGGAATTATCAGCCCGGTACTGGCAAACATGACGCTGGATGGTCTCGAACATACGCTTGCAGAAGCATTTCCGCAAGCTCGAAGTAAAAGACTGAAAATGAACATGGTACGTTACGCTGACGACTTCATCATCACCGGTAACTCGAAAGAATGGCTGCAAAATGAAGTGATGCCTGTAGTGGTAAACTTTCTGGCAGTACGAGGTCTAACTTTGTCACCAGAAAAAACCAGCATAACGCACATCACGGAAGGATTTGATTTCC
>CAJAAV010000071.1 GCA_903937835.1 uncultured Chlorobiaceae bacterium
TACCGTTGCTTTACCAAATACTACAGAATCTGGAAATTGCTTTTGTAATATATATGCACCCCATATATCATCCATCCTGCCTGCTTGGGATGGTTAGTTTATTTTCAAATAGCTACAGTGTAGATTCATCCAAATTCGTGCAACTGACTATCGATTTAAAATCTCTTTAACTATTTAGCAATACTTCTATTATGAGCGTCAACGAGTTACTGAAGCAAAATCACAGAGCCACTGAACTTATTTTTAAAGGTCTTGTGGAAAGTGGCTGCTTGAAAGCAGCTCTTGAACTTGACCTTTTTACTCACCTTGCTAACGAAGCAAAAGAGATCGAAACATTGGCAACCAATGTTGGCGCGATTCCGCAAAGGCTCGTCATGTTGCTCGATACCCTGCGGCAAATGGGGATTACTGCCGAAGAGCATGGAAAGTGGAGCCTCACCCCGTTTACGATTAATATGTTTCTGCCAAACAATGAGCTTCCTAACCTTTATATGACTCCAGTGGCGAAGGCCATGGCGAACCTTTCGGATAATTTTTACATGAAAATAGCAGATGCCGTAAAAGGTAACCTGAATTTCAAGGCCGAGGTCGCCTATCCTCCTGTTACGCGAGAAGATAACTGGTATTTTGAAGAAATTCACCGTAGTAACGCCCATTTTGCCATCATGCTTCTGCTTGAAGAGGCAGACCTGTCGGCTGCAAAAACCCTCGTAGATGTCGGTGGTGGAATCGGTGATATTTCTGCCGCACTTTTAAAAAAGTTTCCTCAGCTTGATTCCACCATTCTGAATCTTCCTGGTGCGGTTGAACTCGTAAATGAAAATGCTATCGAAAAAGGAGTTGGAGATCGTTTGAGAGGCGCAGCCGTAGATATATACAAGGACGTATACCCTAAAGCGGATGCCGTCATGTTCTGCAGAATCCTTTATTCAGCAAATGAGCAATTAACCAAAATGCTCTGCCAAAAAGCCTATGACGCTCTTCCACCAGGCGGGAAAGTGCTCATCCTCGACATGATTATCGATGATCAGGAAAACCCAAACTTTGACTATCTGAGCCACTATGTCCTTGGTGCAGGTATGCCGTTTTCGGTACTCGGCTTCAAGGAGCAGAGCGCCTACAAGGAAATTCTTGAATCAATCGGCTTCAGCAAGGTTCGCACAGTCAGGAAGTACGGCCATTTGTTGTGTGAGGCGGTAAAAGCGGTTTGATCATGAAGAAAATTTTTGTAATGTACAAGTTAGATTATATTTATAAGTTTGCTCATAATTAAAAATATTTTAAATTGAAAAGATTAACCTATTGTAATAATTAGAGTGTTTTAACCTAAAATTACGTCTACAACATCAAACAATATATACCATGGCAAACGAAACCAACAATGATTTTGCTGTATCCATCACCAATATTGTGGATACATTAACTAAACTTGGACAGCAGCAGGCTGAAATGCTGAACAAAACAATCCCAATGATTGAGCCTTTAGTTAAGACCTGCACAGAACTTATCAGCAATGTCCTTGGCAGTGCTAATCAGGCTCTACAGAACATCTCTTCCTCTATTGCACCAAAAAAGTAGGTTATCTTTTTTTTACAAAAGCATCTTATACATTGCCGTATAGGGTGCTTTTTTTGCATTCCTCAATGGATTTTTTGAAGTTGACGAATGACCATTACGTAGCGCCAATGCAGCCCCTCGCTTCTTCAAGCACAGCCAGGGTAATCTCCTTATATCCCATATCTTCGGCATACTCTTCAGCCATTGTCCTGAACTTTTCGCGGACAAAAGAGGGGTCGCTTCAGGAAACGGATTTTAAAGCCCGTTAAGGAAACGGTAACGTCCGGGATCACGCAAAAATAACTTGAACAAGTGAGCTGATTTTCTTACTAAGGTAATGTTATGGATACCATTACCTTAGTAAGGGAAAAATATTACGCATTGCGAGGCCGACTTGATGAAGCTACGTTGCGATTGTGGGTAGCGGTCGAAGCGCATAGCCTTGGGCGTGGTGGCGTGAGTACCGTTGCAAAAGCGGTAGGGATGTCACGTACTACGATTCATGCAGGACTGAAGGCTCTCAAGGAAGGCACAATCACAGCTCTTGAAGAGGTCTCTGTAACTGAAAGCAAAAAGAATGATCAAACACGCGTTCGGTCGATAGGTGGTGGACGTAAAAAGTTGACTTATAAAGACTCGAGTTTGCTGAGCGATCTTGATTCACTGGTAGCTCCCTCAACACGTGGAGACCCGATGTCGCCATTGCGCTGGACCTGTAAAAGCACGACCCGACTGGCAGAAGAACTCCGGCGTAAAGGTCACACCGTCAGTCCTCGAACAATTTGTGACTTGCTCAGCCAGATGGGCTATAGTTTGCAGTCAACCCGAAAAACACATGAAGTAGGCAAGCATAAAGATCGAAATGCTCAATATGAGCATATTGCGAAAACAGTTGCTGACTACCAAGCTGCTGGTAATCCAGTTATCTCTGTCGATACCAGGAAGAAAGAGAATATTGGTGATTTTAAAAACGCTGGGCAGGAATGGCAACCTGCCGGTATGCCCGAAGATGTGAGAGTCTATGATTTGACCAATAATACTGGATGGGTGAACGTAGGTATTGATCATGACACCGCTGAGTTTGCGGTTGAGAGTATTCGACGTTGGTGGTGCGAAATGGGTAAAGTTGCATATCCAAATGCTCGTCGCCTTCTCATTACTGCTGATCACACCCAATTTGTAATTGGGTGTAAATGGGTGTATAATTGGTATATGTTACGAACTGATACTATTCACATCACGCCTGAGATTCTGAGCCTGATTGCTCAGATCGATGAATTCAAAGGTGCTTGGCGTACTCTGGGCACTCTTGCCCCTGATCGTCTTTCAGCCTTACGCAGGGTTGCCACCATCGAGAGCATCGGATCATCAACCCGCATCGAGGGAAGTAAACTGTCTGATCGAGAGGTTGAGCGACTCCTTTCCAATCTGGTTATTCACTCTTTCGAATCACGTGATGAACAGGAAGTTGCAGGTTATGCGGAGCTGATGGACCTGGTGTTCGAATCGTGGTCAAACATCCCGTTCAACGAGAACCACATCAAACAGTTACATCAGGTTCTCCTGAGCCATGAGAAGGATTCTCGACACAGAGGACAGTACAAAACCAACTCAAACAGTGTTGCAGCCTTTGATGAAAACGGCAATCAGATCGGAATCGTGTTCGAAACAGCAACTCCCTTCAACACCCCTCTACTGATGGCCGAACTGGTTACCTGGGTAACAGATGAACGTGAGCAAAAAACACTGCACCCGCTTTTAATCATCGCTATTTTTGTGGTGGTCTTTCTGGAAATCCACCCGTTTCAGGATGGAAATGGTCGGCTCAGTCGTGCCTTAACAACCTTACTGCTACTTCAGTCGGGGTACGCTTACGTACCGTACAGTTCACTGGAAAGCGTTATCGAACTCAACAAAGAAGCCTACTACCTGGCTCTAAGGCAGACTCAGGGGTTAATCCGGACCGATACTCCCAACTGGCAACCGTGGCTGGTGTTTTTTCTTCGTTCGCTGGCCGATCAGGTACGCCGTCTTGAGAAGAAAGTTGAGCGAGAGAAAATCGTCATGATTTCTTTACCAGAACTCTCATTGCATATCGTCGAGTTTGTCCGTGAACATGGACGCATAACGATTGGCAATGCTATCAAGTTGACCGGCGTCAGCCGCAACACCTTGAAAGTGCACTTCCGAAACCTGGTTGAACGAGGGGATCTTACACAACACGGCAGAGGACGTGGAGTTTGGTACGAAATGGGGTAGCTTCAGGAAAGGAAAATTAGACCAACTTTCATTCTACCTTCATCGAATAATCCTTAACGGGGCTTTAAAACCCGTTTCCTGAAGCGACCCCTATGTACAGTTGCTTTGCCGTCAAGGATCTTGGCGATCATGCCGAAACGGTACGGCAAGCGCTTGATGCTGATGATATTGAGCTGGCGCGTCAGAAGGTCTCCTTTATCGTTGGTCGCGATACGGCGGCCTTGACTGCCAGCGGCATTGCACTTGCAGCAACCGAGAGTGTTGCAGAGAACAGCGTTGATGGTGTCACTGCTCCCCTCTTCTATGCGCTGCTTTTTGGCCCGGTCGGTGCCATTGCCTACAAGGCGATCAATACCCTCGACTCCACTTTCGGCTATAAAAATGAACGCTATCTTGAATTTGGCTGGGCCGCAGCCAGGCTGGATGATCTTGCCAACTATATGCCTGCAAGAGTTTCGGTTCTTGTCATCGCACTTGCAGCGGCTATTAGTAAACTCCTGGTTTATGATATCTTTCAGGCAGTCCGTCAGGGTGCCAGACTTCACGCAAGTCCCAACGCCGGATATCCAGAATGCGCTTATGCCGGTGCGCTTGGTGTCACCTTTGGCGGTGGCAGAAGTTACGGCGGGGAGTTCCATAATTCCCCATTGCTTGGTATCAGAACGGGGGAGTGTTCGTCGCTCACTATCCGTATGGGTAGGTTTAGATCGGTCGCCGAGTAGCGCAAAGCGCGTATCGAGGCGCGGCGGTTCCTTACCAACCGATCAGGAATATAGCTGATAACAACCACTGATTTAAGGCAATAATGGGTTTTATGTATATCTTGATATGTTCAGATGGAAGCTGTTATACTGGCAGTACGGTCAATTTGGAAATTCGTTTCCATCAACGTCAGCATGGAGAGGGTGCAAATTATACGAAAAAGAGACTGCCTGTTGAATTGATCCATTTTGAAGAGTATTCGCGAATAGATGAAGCTTTTTACAGAGAAAAGCAGGTGCAGCATTGGAGCAGGAAAAAGAAGTGGGCATTGATTGAAGGCAAATATTCTGATTCGCCAGAGCTTGCAAAAAAAATATGGAAGAAGGAAGCATGAAGCGGACGCTGAGTAGGCCGAAGGCCGTATCGAAGTGACCGTATCTACCTATGACCTCTATGTCTTACTATAGATTTGAATAAAATTCGACTCATTAATTCTGTTCACACACATATAAACCCGTACATAATCCCCATGACCCCACGACGTATCCTCCTCTTCACCGGAAACGGTAAAGGCAAAAGCACTGCGGCATTCGGCATGCTGGCAAGAGCACTGGGCCACGGCATGAAAGCCAGAGTGATCCAGTTTGTAAAATCTGATGATGCTGTTGGCGAACAGCGCTTTTTCAGCCAGCTCGATGGAGTTGAGTGGGAGCAGTTTGGCAAGGGATTTTTGCCACGTGATCGGGAGAGCCCGAAGATGGAGGAGCATAGAGCTGCCGCGCGGGCAGGGCTTGATGCGGCGATTGCTGCCCTTGCCTCTCCTGATTATGATGTTGTGCTGCTTGATGAACTCTGTTTTGCGCTTGGCCAGAATCTTCTCCCCATTGAACCCCTGCTTGAGGCGCTTCGTTCGGCAGAGGATGGCAAGATTGTGGTGATGACTGGTCGCAATGCGCCCGAAGCGCTTGTTGCTGCTGCCGATACGGTGACAGAGATGACGATGATTAAACATGCCTATCAGCAGGGGATTCCTGCGCAGAAGGGTGTTGAGGATTGATGAGAATGAAGCCTATCAAGCGTTCAGCGGTTTGTGCCGATAACAGTTTTACCACGCAAAGCCGCAGCAGGGCGGCGTTGAGGATGCTGCTCTTTTTTGTGGCGCTCATGGCGCTTCTTGCTCTCTCGATGCTTCTTGGCCCTTCGGGAATCGGCATTCCTGATATGGAGTCGCCTTCGGGCAGCGCTATTCTCTCGCTTCGGTTCAGTCGTCTCCTGATGGGGATGATGACTGGTGCGGCGCTCTCGGCATCCGGAGTGGTTTTTCAGGCGCTGCTGCGTAATCCCCTGGCTGAACCTTATGTGCTCGGAGTGAGTGGCGGGGCTGGTCTTGGCGCAACCCTGACGATACTCGCCGGGACGGGAGTGCTTGCCTCGTTCAGCCTGCCGGTTGTGGCTTTTCTTTCGGCGGTGGTGACGCTGATGATGGTGTATGGCATCGCCAGCCAGGGCACAAGTGGTCAGCCATCCGTTTATAGTCTTATTCTCAGCGGTGTTATTGTCAGCTCAATCTGCTCAAGCATTATCATGTTTCTGGTCTCGACCGCCAGTGTTGAGGGGATGCACAATGTGATCTGGTGGATGCTTGGCAGTCTACAGCCAGTCTCGGCAGGCCAGCAACTCCTCTCTGCTGCGCTGCTTTTCGGGGCGCTTGCCGGAATATGGCTCCTCTCTCCACGCCTTAACGCACTTGCGCTTGGGCGTGAAATGGCCCATTATCAGGGGCTTCATGCCGATCTGGTGATTGTTATCGGTCTGCTGTTTGCGACGCTTCTGGCCGCCATCGCGGTCTCCCTTTCCGGAATGATCGGCTTTGTCGGGCTCATTGTGCCTCACGTCATGCGTGCCATCTTCGGGCCTGACCACCGAAAGCTTGTCCCTCTTGCTGCGCTTGGCGGGGGCGTTTTTCTTGTTGTCTGTGATGCTGTGGCCCGAACCCTGCTTGCGCCGGTTGAGATCCCGGTCGGTGTGGTGACCGCCCTTGCTGGCGGGCCGTTTTTTCTCATTATTCTTCAGAGGAGAATGAAACAGGCATGGATAGCATGATGCAGCCCGATGCAATGACCTTCAGGAACGTCTCTGCCGGATACAAGCAGCGAAAGGTGCTCGATAACGTCAGCTTTTCCGTCAAAGAGGGGGAGTTTGTCTCCCTTATCGGCCCGAATGGCTGCGGAAAAAGCACCTTGCTGAAAACTGCTGCCGCTCTTCTCAAGCCACTCTCAGGCAAAGTTGAACTCTTTGGTCAGGATGTGCAGCATATCAAACCGGCTCTGCGCGCATCGCTTCTCGGCGTTGTACCGCAGAAAATCGAGTCGCCGATGGCTTTTACGGTTGATCAGATTGTGATGAACGGCCGAATCAGCTCCATGGGGCGGTGGGGAACTCCCTCTTCTGTTGACCACGATCTTGTCGAACGCTCCATGATCTATACCGATGTACTCGATTTGCGGGAGCGATTTTTTACGGAGTTGAGCGGCGGCGAGCAGCAGCGGGTTGCCCTGGCAATGGTGCTCGCGCAGGATCCGAAAATCATCATGCTCGACGAATCCATCTCCCACCTCGATATCAACCATCGCCAGGAGGTGCTTCAGATTCTGATGAACCTCAACCGCGAAAAACAGATGACCATCCTGCTGGTGAGCCACGACCTCACCCTTTCGGCAGGTATCTCCGACCGTTTTCTGCTCATGGAGGCTGGCTCCCTGGTAAAGGCCGGAACGCCGGTTGAAGTGCTGGAGCCGGAGGTGCTGAGCCGCGTGTACAACTGTGAGCTTCATGTGCAGCAGGATCCATATACCGGCTACCTGCAGGTGACAGGGGCGATTGACAGCCTGCGGCGACGTCAGAAGCTGAATCGGAGTGTGCATGTTATTGCCGGAGGGGGAAGCGGGATTGAACTTTATCGCAGACTGCTGATTGAGGGGTATGATGTGACCACCGGTGTCCTCAACCGTCTCGACTCCGATGCTGAAGCGGCAAGGGCGCTCAACATTCCTGCAGTGCTGGAGCAGCCCTTTTCGCCGGTTGGCTCCGATGCTATTGCTCAGGCGCTGAAGATGGTGGCTGATGCCGATGCTGTTATTCTCAGTCAGGTGCCGTTTGGCTCAGGCAACCTTGTCAATCTGACGCTTGCCGAAGCGGCGCTCAACAGTGGCAAACCGGTTTTTCTCGCCGATGGTATTGCCACTCGCGACTACACCGATGGCAAAGCCGCCCTTGCTTTTAGCACTCGCCTCATGCAGATTGGTGCCAAGGCCTGGCACTCGATGTCTGAACTGATGACTCAACTTCAACTGAAACAAAACCGATGAATTTGAAAGGCAAAAGAGGTGATTTTTTTAAACTTTCCGAAATATTACATCACACCTATGTAATCAAAGCCGGGTTTATAAAAAGCTTTCTAAAGGTCAAATCCGGGGTGACATGACTTCTGAAATTGAGAAAATTCTTGTGATATGATTACTGATACACAGCGAAAAATAAGATTTTAAGGAGAATGAACCGGATTCCTGCCGATAAACTACAGGAGTTGGATGAGTTTGTCTCTACAATCGAGCAAGGTGTTCTTCCTACATCTAAAAAGCTGGCATTTGCTGGAGCATGGCGGGATATTGACGATGCCATATTTTACGATTTCACGAATGATTTGATAAGCAATCGTCAGAGGATTCTTATACGCACTGTTCAGGGCTCTTCTTTTCAAGCCTTGCCGCAACAGGGAGAAGTGACCGGAGGGCATCATTGACAGATTTGTGATCAGGAAAATACTTGGCCACATCAGGATCAAGAGCCACGACATTTGTTCCCTCCGCGTATCTGTTTGTGTACTTGCCTCTTACCCCCTTGCTGAAATCATATTCCTCCAACAGGTCATGATCATTTTGCATTACTTTCATAGTATGACCTCTCGTTTTTCGTTGTTTTCCGAGCGCTGAGTATTCGAAGAGTATTGGCTCGTTCTGTATGTGTAATGGGATATGCTGTTGTCAAGCTGATTGAAATTCCATTGTCTTTAGCTCTTCCGCCGTTGCTCTTGATGAGATGTTGAGACACTCCACTCCAACAACACGGTCATCTTCATCAAAATCAAGAATCACGCCGGGCCGCACCTCTTCAGATTCAACTATTTTGGTCTCATCAAGCCGGAAATAGAGGGTGTCACTCTCTTTGTCAACGGTTATTTTCATGCTTTCCTCCTGTTCGATGCACCCAATTTCCATCCATATTTAGCAGTATAATCATTTCCATGAAGTGCTTTGAAAAGATAAGCATCTCATTTTTGATTTCAGCGATTCAGACTCATTCAAGTTGCCTCCCGGGTAGTTTCTCGAACTTGCCTTTCAACAGTAATTGTATTACGTTGTACCACATGAGATGATTTTTATTACTTTGGCAATTAAAGATAAGGGGCATGACATCATGAATACTCCAATATCTGTGAGATTACCTGATGAGCTGGTGATGCGATTGGAGGGGATAGCGAAAGAGAGTGAGAGAAGTCGTTCCTTCATTATACAGAAGGCTTTGGAGTCCTATGTTGAGGAGGTTGCTGACCTTCAGATAGCGTATGACCGGCTCCATGATGCGGATGATCCTGTCATTTCAGGCAAAGAGATGAGGGAGTCTCTTGGCATATAGTGTTGGTTACAAGAAGTCGGTTCAACGCGACCTTCGGCAGTTATCCAGATTGGATGCAAAACGGATATGTGATCAGATTGAGCAAGAACTTGTCAAGAACCCGGAGTCGAATCCGCTTTTAAAAGGGCGCTTTGCTGGCCTTCGGAAATATAGAGTTGGTGACTACAGAGTAATTTACTGTGTTTTGGATGCAGAAGTTATCGTTTTAAGAATTGCCCATCGTCGAAATGTGTATAAGCGCGACATCTGACAATTTGGTTTGAGTTACCTCTCTCTTTATTGCCGTCCCAGGCAGCACCAAGCCAGAGAGAAGCAGATCCTCATCGCAGCCATTTGTGAAAATGTTCAATGGAAAAAAGAAAATGGATTACCTGTGAGCAATTATGTATGGGGTACAAGCCTGTCGCATGCTGATTATTTGCAGGCAAAGAGTTTTGTCAGTGATGTGAAATCAGCAACGCGTGATGCTGCCAGAAAGGTTTCAATGGACATCTCGCGTCAGACTCGCGATGTTATTGCCTCAAATGAGTCGCTGCACCGCGAGCAGATGGAGTTGCTCACAGCTTCGACTGATCGAACAGTCGGTGCCCTCAATGACGGGTTTGAAAGGATATCTTATACTATGGACGCTGGCCTCAATCGGCTGTCCGATGGTATTTCAGAGCTGAACGCCACCTTTCACTGGGGTTTTGCCGCTGTTCTGGCATCGATTGGTCATATCAATGATACCTTGTCGGAGCTGGTTAAAATGGCCAAAAATCCGGTACAGACGGTCGCGTTTAACCATTTTGAGATTGCTCGCGATGCATTTCGCCAAGGGCTGTACCGCGAAAGTCTCGAAGAGCTTGACAGGGCGATTTCGGGGGATCATACTTCCGCCGGTTACGAGCGAGAATGGCGCTTTCATCAGATGAAGGGTATCCTTCAACTTGGCTTTGCCGACTGCGATATGTCGCTGTACGACCTTGCAAAAGCTGAAAAATCATTCTTGGCCGCTGCACGTTATGGCAAGATCGATTATCCGCATGATGCAGGTCGAGCTTTTCTCTCTGCTGGCTGGGCGGCTTACTGTCAGGGCAAGATGAAAGAGGCACTTGCCCATACAAAGAGGGCAATAAAATTACATCCAGCAATGGGTGAAGGATTCTTTCAGGCATCCAAAATACAAATGGCTCTTGGTGAGTTGGAGAAAGCGCTTTCTCTGCTTGCCAAAGCGATAGACCGCGACAGCTTTTACGCACTTAAAGCCGCTGGAGATGGCGATTTTCAGCTCCATGATGACAGGCTGAGAGGCTTTTTTGATGCATTGCGCAAAGAAAAATACTGTCAGTTCGAGCCAAAAGTGAAAGCCGTTCTTGATAAACTCACTGTTGTAGAGCTTGCTCCTGATGTGGCTGATAATAATGAACTCCGATTGCTGCGAGCTTTTTTATCTGAAGGGGCGAATTGGCCGCTTTTAGATATGTTGAACGTGGTGCAAAATCTCGACAACACTCGCGATATGCTTCTTGATAGCTTCAAAAGCCTTCCGATTGTTATGAGAATCAAGGCACCATGCCGGTCATTCGATGTCAGGGAAACCTATACAGAGCAGGAGAGCTATTTCGCAGATGTGGTGGTCAAACCAGGCGGCTTCTTTAAAAAGTCTGTTACCGAGAAACAACAGAAAACGCGCAAGGTCACAAAAACAAGGACGGTCACGAAAAGTTTGGATGGCACAGAGATACTCTTTGAGTTTTGTCCGATTTCTGCTGGCTCTTTCAGCATGGGTGCTTATGTAAAAGATTTCTATCTGGGAAGGTATCCGGTTACCCAGCAACAGTGGGAGGCAGTTATGGGTAATAACCCAAGCCATTTCAAGGGTGAACGTCTGCCGGTTGAAACAGTTTCCTATGATGATTGTCAAACCTTTATTAAAACATTGAATACTCTTTCAGGCAAGCAGTTATACCGTTTGCCAATGGAGGAAGAATGGGAATATGCTTGCCGGGCAGGTTCCTTGTCTGAGTATTACTTTGGTGATGATAAAAGCCATTTGGCAGAGTACGCCTGGTATGATAGAAACTCGGTGGGCAAGAGTCATCCTGTAGGTCAGAAAAAGCCGAATGAGTGGGGACTTTACGATATGGCCGGTAATGTCTGGGAATGGTGCGGCGCCTCGGTTGGAACTGGCCGTGTGATTCGTGGTGGGAGCTGGAGCATGCGTGCGGAGGATTGCAGATCAACGATTCTTATTTGTCCACCTTCCAACTATTGTCAGAAAGACGTTGGCTTCCGCCTGGTGTTTGTCCCGTAGTCATTATCAACTGATTGAGCATCAGAGTTTGCTTGAGAGTCTCCGGGAAATTATCAGTGCATCATCGAAAGCTGAAAAAGCCCAGGCTCTTCAGGCACAAAGATATGCTGTTCGAAGGAAAGAAGGTTTGATCAGATGGACGTTTAACACCGGTTCAATTGAACGCAAGGATTTGTTACAGTGGGCATTCAATCACGTGCAAAAATATTTTTTCAGGAGCTGAGCCATGGAACAGTTGTTTAGTTGCCGAAATTGCATTCATAACTGTGCTCAAAGCATTCTGATTGGCAAAGGCTCAGGGTTTTGCCTCAAACATAATTCTGTGCTTTCTTCTCCCGGTTCAACAACGTGTAAATACCTTTTTCGTAAGGATTTGCCAAGCTTTGTTGTGGATGAGGGAATCCGCGAACATGCTGCCGAGTTTGCCGAATTTTCCAATATTGCTGGTCTGTTGACGCACAAACCAATTGAAAGAATTCCTTACAGCGAAAGATTTGTGTGGGAGCAAAATCAGTTTGACCCCATTACTCAAAGTCTGGCGCATTATCATAAAACGAGGCCAGGCTGGGTTTTTCTGGAAGCCATGTCGGGTGGAGTGGATGGGCGGCGAATGCTGACTCATGCTTCATTGGTGCGTGGGTATATGGCTACGTGTGCGTCCTGGCGCAGCTCATACCGGTTTGTTCTGTCTTTGCTTCAGGAATTTTTCAATCAGCCGGTTTTTTCTGATACCGATGTTGTCAGTGGTGAGGGTGATGACCTGGAGGTTGTGAAGAACGATGCGCGGTGAGACCTGTTTTTTACACAATTGGGTTGTCTTCAGGAGTATGGCTTTCACTCAGGCTTACAGGAGTTACTGTGGGCTACCGATCAATTGAATGGCGGGCTTTCATCTCTCGATTGGGAGGGGACACAAAGCGAGCTTGCCGTTAAAGTGCCGCAGTGGTCAGCGTTGATCATCCAGCATGCCACTGGCGAAGGCGCTTTTTTTCCGCAGGCAGAGCAGGATGTTTGGGAGTTTGTCGAAACGGGATAGTTGTTTTTTTCGACTGTTGCAAACGTAATTTGATGGTTGCTCTTCGACATTAGGCAGCAAACACAGTTCTCTGAGATCGAAGAGCGTCGTGTAGGGAA
>CAJAAV010000072.1 GCA_903937835.1 uncultured Chlorobiaceae bacterium
GTATTCGATATGCCAACTATAGCCGCCCATCTGCATCACCTGCTGGTAATGCGCCCTTAATATCATAGAGCACACAATCCTCACGTTCGGCTAATGCTCTGATATCGAGCGTTTTAAATAGATCGTGGGCAACCACGAGAATAATTGCTTCATAGTTGCTACGGTTTATGCTGGTAAAGCACTTGAGGTGGTATGCATGCATTACCTCTTCAGAATGAGCCCAAGGGTCATAAATATCTACGGCAACCCCGTACTGTTTGAGCTCATGAACAATATCGACCACTCTGGTGTTGCGGATGTCAGGACAATTTTCCTTAAAGGTTATGCCGAGAATGAGCACTTTTGCGCCCTTTATTTTGTGATCCCGGGCAATCATGAGCTTGACCACTTCGGAAGCAACATATTTACCCATATTGTCATTGAGACGCCTGCCCGCAAGAATAATTTCAGGATGATAGCCATACTCCTGCGCCTTCTGGGCGAGGTAGTAAGGATCAACACCGATGCAGTGCCCCCCAACAAGGCCAGGTGTAAAGGGCAAAAAGTTCCATTTGGTACCCGCAGCAGCCAGCACCTCGAGAGTGTCGATACCCATAAGGTTAAAAATCATCGCCAGTTCGTTGACAAAGGCAATGTTAATGTCACGCTGAGAGTTTTCGATCACCTTGGCCGCCTCGGCAATCTTGATAGATGACGCAAGATGGGTTCCTGCGGTGATAATGGAACGGTAAAGTTGATCCACTTTTTCAGCCGCCTCAGGAGTTGAACCAGAAGTCACCTTTTTGATTTTGGTAACCGTGTGCTCTTTGTCGCCCGGGTTGATACGTTCGGGAGAATAACCGGCAAAAAAGTCTTTGTTAAAGGTAAGGCCCGAGACCCGTTCAAGGACGGGGACACAATCCTCTTCGGTAGCACCAGGATAAACCGTTGATTCATAGATAACAATATCGCCCGGCTTGAGTACCTTCCCGATAGTTTCACTGGCTTTCATGAGAGGAGTTAAATCCGGACGGTTATTTTTATCCGTCGGTGTTGGAACGGTCACAATGTAGTACTTGGCAGAAGCAAGGTCATTGCTGTTTGAGGTAACAAAAAGCCCCGCCTCATTGCTCTGGCGACTGCGAAGCACGCTCCGAAGATTATCACTCGATATTTCCATGGTAGCATCACGACCAGCCTGTAGCTCATTAACCCGTTCCTGTTTGATATCGAACCCGATTACCGGATACTTTTTAGCAAACTCAACAGCCAGTGGCATGCCTACATAGCCAAGACCGATAACAGCAATTATTGGAGAGTTCATTATTATATTTTCATTTCTGGTCATCAGTTATACCAGTTTAGTTATAACATGCAGCATCTGCAAGGCAAGGGTTTTACGATCGTAGTGCTTTGCTGCTCTCAGACAATTTTGGCGAAAGGTTTGATATATAGCCGGAGAATTTCGCATTCGTAGTATGCAATCGACCAATTGGCGTGAATTTTCAGGTTCAAAAACCTCGCCTACCTGCTCTTTTAACACGATCCTTGCCGATTCACCGGCTACTCCGTGAAGTACCGGAATGCCCATACCCATACATTCGAACAATTTGGAAGGAATGACCTGCCCAAACAACTCTGTTTTGCGCAAGTGAATTACTGACACATCGAGCAGTGACCAGTAACGAGCCACCTGAGCCTTGGGTACAGAATCAAGAAACTGAACATTCGTAAGACCTCGCCTTCGAGCATTAGCAACAAGATCAGCCTTTTGCGCTCCATCACCCAAAAACAGCAATCGGATATTTTCTGCTTCAGGCATTTGCATGAGCATCGCGGCGGCATCAAGCAACGTCTCCAGTCCATGGGCCATCCCATGAGTGCCAATATAACCGGCAACAAACTTGCCGTCCAGACCAAGTTGCTGTAACAGCAAAGAGTCTTTTGGATTACAGGAAAAGGCGGATAAATCCACACCATTGGTCACGACACTGATCTTGCTCCCATCAATACCTCGACGAATCAACGTCTCCTTGAACGAATGGGTTACAACGACAACACTGTTTGCCTTGCGATACAAAAACAGTTCAAGACGTTCAAGCATCCGGAAAACCAGAGATTCCTTCATTACCCCAACAGCCTTAATTGATTCAGGCCAGATATCACGAAGCTCAAAGAGCCAGGGAACACGCTTCAAACTCCCTGCTACATAAGCCGCACATACCGTAAAAAATTGGGGTGACGTTCCAACAACCACATCCACCCGAGATTCCATCAGAGCAGCAATGGTTCCCGATACCATAAAGCTCATATAATCGAGCACCCGCTTCAAAAAGCCCTCATTCGCAGTAATATATGACCAGACACGCACAACCCGGATACCCTCCATCACCTCACTTTGCCACAATCGATTCCGATACCCGTCAAACACACGACCTTTTGGAAAATTAGGGGCACAAGTCACCACCGTCACCCGATGCCCTGCTCGAACCCACTCACGACAATGATCAAAAGTCCGCGATGCTGGCGCATTTACCTCTGGCGGAAAGTTGTCGGTCAAAAAAAGAATATGCAATTCAACTCCAGATAAATTCAGTCTCGGCATAGCCACCTGCCAACACCACAGCAAACGATTGGGTTGGCAAAATTTTTCCAAACTCCGGGGCATACCAAGCGGGCTCTATCGTTGCTGACCCACCTCGCACCACCACACGAACACAGCGCCCACCCGGAACAGTCAACAACCAGAAGTTTTCTGCTTCAACAACAATGCTTATGGACGGGTGAACAATAAACCTGGCAACTGAGGTATAACTCCCCCCACCTACCTTGTCCTTAACCAGCAAACTCTGCTCGCTGAATACCCATGAGCGACGATGAACAGGCTTGCCGGACAAGCGGGTGTAGCCATCATGGGAACAGACCACTTTCAAAAACCCGATTTCTTGATCAACCTGCAAGTCAAATGGAAAGGCACGACGAGCCACCCGAAAAGACGACCACACTTCCGAAGAACTTTCACCTGCCACTTCGACCGTACTATGCGAACACGTCTGCCGCTCACGCAATCGAGCAGGCCCTGCTCCATAGCATGATGTTCCTCCATTGACTATGACACGCTGACCAAAAAGAGAGAGTTCAAACGACAACGTATCGGAATGAGCATGACCAGGAAGATAATCCGGCCCTACTGGCGCCACATCAAGCAGTGCAACAGCATCAGGAGATGCAAGGCGAATATAACCACTTTCAGGCAAATGCTTCATCGACAAGGCAGCAGGATGTACAATAAACGAGCTTCGAATACCTAACTGGTCAGCATAAGCAAGCAGTAAAGATGGCTCAGGAGCAATTCCGAAAGCCGCATCATTAAAAAAGGCAATCCCTCCGTCAGGATGCAACAAACCCTGCATCCATTCCACCATGCGCCCGGCTACCTCGCGCCAACCATTCACCACATCCGAACAAATTCTGCGCGGCCATGCCTCGGCAGCATTGATCAAATCAAGGATATCCTCCAGAGCCAGTGCATGGTACATGGTGCTACGCTCGAAATGGCCGCCATCAGGAAGTACCTGTTCCCGAACCTCACGCTCAAGAATCCGCAAGCCCTTTTTCAGCCACCCATCAGCCTCAGAACCGTTAAAAAACAAGCCCGCAAAAACCAAGGCTTTTGCGTTCACAAAAAGATGGTTTCCCAGCAAGTGAAACTCAAGCCGCTTCGCCAGCCAGCGCGCCTGAACAGCAAGACTCTGTAGACACTCAGGAGGCAACTCATTACTGGCAAGCACCCACTTCACCCAATTTACTATCCGAAGAGACGTTGGATAGGGTTCCCAGCCTGTTCCCTTCCCCGACAAATTTTCACTGACCCAGGAGCGTAATAACTGAAAATGCCAGTCACGGCGCATAGGGGCCGAACTGGCATTCAAATCATCAAAATAGTGCAGATTGTACAACCAGAGTTTTGCCAACTCATGGCTTTCCCACCCCACACCATCAAAATCATGCGTTTCATTCAGAAAACAGAAGGTGCGAGCACCAACCATACTTGTACGCCGTTGTGCAGGCAAAACCCATGAACCGACAATCGGGCGCAATGCTGGTGCAATCCGCAGATCAGGCTTTGGCCTATAAAAGCGAAACCAAAGCCGACCATAAAACTGAACGGGCCTTAAATAGCGGAGGGTATGCCAGTAACGAAAAAAAGTTACCATCAACCACGCAAAGCCTTGGCCACCTCAATCGATACCCGGCTGACTTCCAGAATCTCCTCCATCGGAATTGGCGCTGTGCCTCCCTTTTCTATCGCACGCACAAATGCTGCCACACAAGCTTTCTGCCCTTTATCCTGCCGCCAGAGATTCATTTTTTTGAAACCAGGCCATGCATATCCCTGCAATCGCCGGAAATTATCCAACTGCAGCACTCGGCCTGCGGCAAACACTTCAAGCCGCTCTTTCGGAAAAGCCTTGCAGCCATTAGCAAAATAGTGCACGGTACCGATCGACCCATCAGCAAAACAAAGATTAATCGTCACGGTATCAGCACTCTGTGCATCCATAGCTATCACACTATGGGACACAATCGGCTCGCCGGAAAGAAAGCGCAAAAGATCGATAAAGTGACAAGCCTCGCCAATGATCCGCCCGCCACCAACTTCAATGGACTGAGTCCAATGGTCCGAAGGAATCAAGCCTGCATTCACGGTCATCACAAACGATTTCGGACCGTTCGCTCCAGCAAGCAAGCGATTAATCTTTTGCACCTGAGGGGCAAAACGACGGTTAAAGCCTACCATCACCAACGGCAATGCAGAGCCATGAGAACCAGGCACTAAACAGGCTTTTTCAATCTCGTTGAGTTCATCCAGAGTCAAGCAGAGTGGCTTTTCAACAAAAATATGCTTCCCTGAAGCCAACGCGGCAAGCACAAAACGGGCGTGAGTATCGTGGCGGGTCGTAAGAACCACGGCATCAACCTCGGGATCAGAAAAGAGTTTTTCCGTATCAGTGGTGGTTTCCTCAAAGCCATACTTCTTTCCGGCATGGAGGCCACTGACCCCGGAACTGGAAGCGACACTCCGCAACCGGGCCCCCGCAGCCTTGAAGGCGGGGATAAGGACTGCCGTAGCATAATTGCCCGAACCAATCACCGCCACAGACGGAACAGCTCTGGTTCCTGCGGCTACAGCACCTGAAAGCAACACCGTTGGTTGCCGCACAAGAGCATCAGACTTCACTGAAGGATCAGGATACTCCAGCACAATGCCCATCGACGGCTCACTGCCCCCAACAACAGCATAAGCAGCTTCGACTTCATCCAACAAAAACCGGTGCGAAATAAGCGGCTTCACATCCAACCGTCCGTCAGCCATCATGCCAAGTACGGCCTCAAAATTGCGCTGCTCAGTCCAACGCACAAAACCTATGGGGTAGTCCTGCCCCTTCTCCTCATACTTGGTATCGTAACGGCCTGGCCCGTAGGAACATGATACCTGGAAAGAGAGCTCCTTTTTATAAAAATCATCACGCGACAACTGCAACCCCGTTACACCTACCAGCACAATCCTCCCCCTCTTACGGCACATCAAGGCTGCCTGGTGCATGGGTTCACTACTTTTGGTTGCAGCCGTTACCAATACCGCATCAACTCCCTGACCACGAGAAAAACGCTCAGCCACCGCCATGGGATCTTCTCCCGCCCCCAAGTTCACCACCTCCGCTCCGAAAGATTTGGCCAATGCAAGACGTGCCGCATCAAAATCAATACCAAGTACCCGGCACCCGTTGGCATGCAGCAACTGTACTGCTATCTGCCCTATCAAACCAAGCCCTGTCACCACCACTGCCTCTCCAAGCGCCGGCATGACCAACCGTATACCCTGCAAAGCAATGGCACTAATCACCATAAAAGCAGCCTCATCATCGGTCACTTCATCCGGAATCCGTGCAGACAAATTCAATGGAACATTCACTACCTCAGCATGCTTGCCATTAGAAGCCACCCGGTCACCAACGGCAAAACCCCGAATACCCGAACCAAGCTCCAGTACTTTTCCTACATTGCAATACCCAAGCGGCAAGGGCTGCTCCAGTTTATTAAGCACCGTATCAAGCGTGGGCATGAGGCCATCGGTCTTAATCTTATCAAACACCATACGCACCTTGTCTGGCTGCTGCCGGGCTTTGTCGAGAGGATTCGCCTTGCCAAAATCAACCAGCATCCTCTCCGTACCTGCAGAGATCAATGACCGTGTGGTACGGATCAACAACTGCCCACCAGAGGGTTGTGGACAAGGCAGTTCAGCCAACTCCGTCACCCCACTTTTCAAACTTTGCAGAACCTGCTTCATTCAGTCATCGATATCGTTAAAACACAATTACTTATCATAAACTCAAGAATACAAACAAGGCAATATTACGCATCGTTAACAACTGTTTTTAACGACTGTCGTTTCAGTTTCAAGAATGGTTTTTCCATAAAAAACCAGGACATTGCAGCAAGTGAGAAGGTTAAAACCAGAGCAAGATGAACGCTGAGAATACCCACTACCAGTAGCAGATTAATCACCGGAGCGTGCCAAATATAGACTCCATAGCTGAGGTCAAAAGGTAACCGAACAGGTCGTACGACAAAAGCAAACCAGAGCACTAAACTCACATAGTTGATGAAATAAAAGAATCCAAGTCGATTACCTGACGAACCAAACATGATCCCATAGTGCCCAGCGCCGATAACTATCATAGCAGTAATGGGTATCACCGCCAGCGGAAGATAATGAAACCTCCGTTTTATAAAATCAAAGTGCTTTACAGCTAATATCCCAAGACCAAACATCCAACCCCAAACAATCGGAGTCAAACCGATGATGTCATAAAACGTTTTTTCGCGGTAGATTGGCTTACTCCATACCAGCGGTCCAAAAGCATAGAGCGAGAACGAAAGAACAATAAACACCAGAACTGTATAACGGAAGCGGTGCTCCAGCCAAACAATCAGCGGAACAAAGAGATAAAAAAGAATCTCAGTGGTTATCGTCCAAAGTGACCCATTGATCACTCCTATACCTACGTCGCGAAAAAGCCCCGGATTATAAGCCTGACCAAGAGTTGTCTGTGCAACAAACCAGAGCGCGTATGTCGAAAAGTTATTCATGAGGTCTCTCCAGCCATGCGCAACCAACACTACCCCCCCCCCCCCCAGCGTCACGAGCACAAGAGCGGGATAAATCCTCAAGAATCGATTCTCGAAATAGCGGCGACCCGGTGCATTCAGATAAGAGGCATATATCAGAAACCCGCTGACAAAAAAGAAAGCAGGAACTCCAGGGAAGTAGCTGATGAAAGAAGGTATTTCAAATTTAAAATCCGATGCTGAATGGCAGAGTACAACTTGTACAGCAAAAATCAGCCGAAGCCATTCCAAATTATTATTCCTTGGAAAGGTTATTTTCATACAATAGAAATCCTGTCAGAGTGTTACAGTAATTGATCAAGTATGTTGATAATGCGTGTTGCCGCCTTGCCATCCCATTTTTCCGGAATCGCACCTTTCTTCCACTGCCCCACCATCAGGCGAGCAAGCGCCGGGCCAAGCTTTGCCGGATCAGTGCCGACAAGCTCGTTGGTACCAATGGTCACCGTCTCTGGTCGTTCGGTATTATCACGAAGGGTAAGGCAGGGAACCCCCATCACCGTTGTCTCTTCGGTAATACCACCGGAATCGGTAATGACCCCTTTGGCGTGTTTTACCAAGAAGTTGAATTCCAGATACCCCTGGGGATCAACATAGTGGATACCCGAAATCTTTTCTCCAAACTGAAGCAAATTCTTCGCCGTACGTGGATGCACTGGAAAAACCACCGGCAAACCCTTTGCCCCATTGGTTATGGCATGAAGAAGACGTAACAGTTGCTGCTCTCCATCCACATTCGCCGGACGATGCAAGGTCACCACAAAATAGTGCCCGGCACTCAAGCCCAACTCCTCCCAGAATAAAGGTGGGCGAAAAGAGGGCATCTGCCTCAAGAGCGTATCAATCATCGTATTACCGACAAAAAAAATACGGTCGTCGGAAACTCCTGAATTTCGCAGATTCTCGTTAGCCGTCTCACTGGTTGTGAAGAACCAGTTGGAAATGGAATCAGTCACTACCCGATTGATCTCTTCTGGCATTGTCCAATCGCCGGAACGAATTCCCCCCTCTACATGCGCAACCGGAACACCCAGTTTACGGGCGACCACAGAGCAAGCCATGGTCGAAGTGACATCCCCCACCACAAGACATAAATCACTGCGCTGCTCAAGCAACACAGCCTCATAGCGTACCATGATGGCCGCTGCCTGTTCTGCTTGCGTGCCCGAGCCAACCTCGAGATTAATATCCGGTTCAGGTATCCCCAACTGCTCAAAAAAACTGCCCGACATGGCACTATCATAATGCTGACCGGTGTGTATCAAACGGTACCTGAGTAAACTTCCCTGCGATTGGGCAATCTTCAAAGCATCAATGATGGGCGCAATCTTCATGAAGTTAGGGCGCGCACCCGCGATAAGGTCAATACATTTAAGCATCTATAGCCCTCTATTGAATTGAAAGTTTGAAAAAATATAAGATAACCCATTGAACCGTGGTTAATCAACCCACACCTGGTACCTTAGTTTCATCAAGCCCCAGCAATTGTAAAGTTTCAGAAAAAGAGAATACCTTTATCTGTTCACCAGAAACAACCATCTCCGCAATAAATAACATTAGCATTGTTGACAATTCTATTTCTTGCCAATTACGACTCACGCCAGTAAATGGTTGAGTGAGTGCCAAGTTGTGACCAACATCTTTTGGCCAAAAACGATGCCGCGCCAACTTCTCTCTTTCCCAAATTGTCATTGTTCTAAAATCATCAATTTTTGCAATCAAATCTCCTTGCTGAAAATTGATAGACTCGTTGATGCCTTCAAAAGGCTCACTTCTGGAAGTAATCAGAATAGTAACAAGATCACCCCGTTCACTTGTTAATGCAATAGAGATATCATCATCACGCGCATTTTCGTTTGAATATATCACAAAGATGCGCCACCTATCAACTAGTTCACCCCAACTCAGTATATGCACAGCCAAATCAAGCCAATGACCAACGTTACCACAAATTCGAGTCCCCTCTTCTGGCCTACGGTACCAGTGATCCGAAGGCAATTGATGTCCGCTAACAAAACAATTGAGGGTAATGGGCTCATGAGTCGAATGAGAATAGCTTTTTAGTAAGCGAACAGCACTGGAAAATGGGCGATTATAGCCAACAAAGACTGGTAAACCACATCGGCGTATACCCTTAACTAAACAAATAAATTGCTGATAATTGACACTTACGGGCTTCTCTATAAATGGAACCTTCCCCGCAGCGAGAATTTTGAGAGCATAATCAGTATGCGAAGCATGATTTGAAGCGATATAAATAAAACCAATATCAGGATGATCAACCAACTCTTGTGCTGACTGACAAGGTTGACCAAGGCCATAAAATGAACAAAAACTTATTGCATTTCCCTCATTGATATCAAAACAATTAACAAATCGATTACCAAAAAACTTATACAAAGCAAAACCTATCGTAGCATAGGCATATTGACCAGCACCAATAACACCA
>CAJAAV010000073.1 GCA_903937835.1 uncultured Chlorobiaceae bacterium
CGTCCGCCCAACGGGAAAACCATTTATTGGTAAAAACTCTCATGCCAGTTAAGATATCACTAAGTGCTACACTTTGCAACAAGATTTACTACACCAGCAACCATTTCCAAAACCAACTTTCAGGGCAACCGAGGTATCTCGTTATAAATTTTGATAATATCGTTTAATCTTCTGGGCCATCAACGCTCTACGAACTCCTAAAAAAACCTCGTAATCCTCTAACGTCATCTGATAGATTGTACCGGGTATACAGTTAGCCCCAAGGTTTGCTACAAAATCTGAAAGAGTATCAATCCCGCCAAAAGCAAGCTTCCTGCTTTGACATTGCTCACGGATTTGACCGATATAGTCTGCCGGAGAGCGCTTCCCAAACTTGATGTTAATCTCCTGCTGAACATAGACACAGTTCGCCACCTGATTATACTGGCTCTGACTGAAACCATTCTCTTTCAAATACTGCCGTGGAAAAATATGATGGATATCCCCCAGGTGTTCGATCATCTCCTTCACACTGATGTTTCGCGAAAGGATCCCTTTATCATTGCATTTTCCGTGCGCCGCCCAAAAAACATGAAGCGCAGGCGCACGACTACCTGCTGTTGTCAAGCACTGAATCAAACCGGCATCCCAGAATGAGTCGCTCAAGTATGCCGTTTCCACATCCTGAAGAACGCGCTCAATACCTGATTCATTGATCTCCCTGATATCGCTGTCAAATTTTGATTCAGGAGAGCGGGGAATAACGGCCAAGTAAAATGCTCATGACAAGCCATCTCCGCACATAGCGCTCAATCAACGCATCCTCCATCCTGATCGCTTTCAGATGCAGGAACAGGCCGACATAAATTATTGCCTGAAGATTATAGTGATCCACTTCACGCCGACCTTCCCGACCACCCTCAGTTTGAACTCTTAAATATTTTCAGCTCTTCGAATATTTTAGTGGGAATAGAGAACTAATGATTTTGCTTAGCTCCGAGTATAGTCTGATACTGTATTATTGCGCCAAATAGTCGAAGTGCTTGCTATGGAGGTCTCCTGCGGTTATATTATTAACAATATCAAGCAAGATAATGCAAGGAGATAACCTCCAATCTGAGATGCTTTCACATTGGATAATAAAGTTATGAGTCAAATAATAACAAGAATTCCCAAGCGACTGAAAAAAGAGCCTCTTGTTGAGGTTATTTGGCAGGTACAGTTTGAGCCAGCAATGGATCGACCGATTGGCGACTTGTTACCGGGAATTCTCTATGCCGCTTTGCGCCAGGATCATCCACATCTTCAGCTTCATCGCTTACCAACGGCGGATATGCCAACGTATGTAGCACAACTTGATCCGAACCTTCACCATCTGGCAAAATACCGAATGGAAGAAGCTGGAACTCCTTTTCTTTTCCAGGTTGGAGATCGAAGTGTAACGCTCAATTGTCGCAAACCCTATGTTGGTTGGGATATTTTCAAGGCCAAAACTATCGCATTAATAAATATTCTTGAAAACTGCGGCCTCATTGCAGTGCCAATCCGGCATTCCCTGCGGTATCTTGACTTGCTTGAATTGGATCCAACACCTGATATCTCTTCATTTTTACTTGATATCAAGATTGGAAATTTAGATACTCATGCAAAACCGTTGCAGATGCGGATTGAAATTCCCGATAATGAACACCTTCATGTAATACAATTTGCTACGCCTGCGCAAGCTATGCTCTCGGATGGATTACAGACGGGTAGCATTGTTGATATCGAAACGTTTTCGATCCATAACCCAAACTCATGGCAAGAGGTGCTCGATCAACTGAGTGAGCTCCATGAATGCTCTAAGACTCTGTTCTTCGAGAACATCTTGAAACAAGAGACAATTGATCGCCTTGAACCGGAGTATTAATATGCTTGCAACCACCATTGATATCGGAATGCCACCTGCCTGGCAATCAGCAGTAACTCAAATACGAGCAGAGTCGAGAGTGGAAAAATTCTACCCCATACAAAATACGCCGCCACGATTCTTATATTCCGGAACAAACGCTGTTACTACTGCCACTTATTCTTTTCATCACAATACAATAGCTTCACTTGGCTGGTCTGAACCAGAAGCGCTGGAGACTCATTTGCGATTGAGAAGTTTTGCTGAAGACTGGAACTATCCCGGTATGGAGGCCTACGATGCTTTATAAGCGTGGCGATGTCATCCTTGTTCGATTCCCTAACTCTGATCTCAAAACGTACAAGAAACGTCCTGCGCTAGTCGTTCAAGGCGATGGCTTGAATTCCGGTTTGCCGCAAAAAATCGTCGCTTTGATCACATCGAACATCGGACGAACAGGGAAAACCCGGTTAATGGTTAAAAAGAACGAGCCATCCGGTCGGTCGATGGGTCTACTCTCTGATTCCATAGTTGTCACCGATAACCTGGCAACAGTGCTCGAACGCGAAATCGACAAAACTATTGGTTATTGCCCAGAGATGCCTTTAATCGACCAAGCATTGAAACATACTTTGGGACTGTCCTGATGACAGAATAATTGTTTTTCGAGTGTCAATCAGACGGTATCATATCCTCGGAATACTCACTGCGGGCCGTCGTTCAGGATGCCGAGTTGGGGAAGCGTTTTGTTGACAAGCTCGTCAGGGTGAATGTGTTGAATGGTGACAAGAAGTGGATATACATTCATGTTGAAGTACAGGGTACCAAACAGGCAGAATTTGCAAAAGGCATTTTTGTCTATAACTACAGGATTTTCGACCGATATGACCGGCCAGTTGCCAGTTTGGCAGTACTGGCGGATACACACAAACAGTGGAAACCCACCTCTTACAGCTTGACAGTGCTGGGGTGTAGTCATACCTTCAATTTTCTGATGGCCAAGCTGACCGATTACGAAGAGCGACTTGATGAGCTGCTGGAATCAGATAACGTTTTTGGATGGATTACGGCAGCTCATATCCTGACCCAAAAAACCAAAAAGCAGGATCAGGAACGCTACGCAGCAAAAATTCGTTTATTGCGAATCCTCTATCAGCATCTATGGGATAAACAACGTATCATTGATTTATTTTATATTTTAGACTGGTTGATGCAACTGCCCGAATGGTTGAACAGC
>CAJAAV010000074.1 GCA_903937835.1 uncultured Chlorobiaceae bacterium
AAGAAATATTCCTTTAATCCGCAATGTAATTCTGCTGGGGTGGCGTACCCTTTTAAGTAAATATCCTCATATTTGACACTCCGCCAGAGCCGTTCGACAAAAATGTTGTCCAGTGCTCTGCCACGTCCATCCATACTGATACTGATGGATGGGTGTGTCCAGCTCAACATTTTATAATCCTTTTTGCCGAGCTGGAGCTCGGCGTTCCCAGGGTGCTTTCACTCGGAACGATATTTATAATTACGACTTATTCTTTCTTGAAATCTGGATAGATGGCCGCATCTTCAGAAATCCCGCCAGCGGCATAACGAAACATCACCCTCGGTATCTGGCACTCCGCTCAATACTCCCACTCTTCATGCTTGACCGGCAGGCGATTGAGATCGTCCCGCAGTGAGCGCCATTTTGGCAAAATGTCATCCATGAGTGCCATAAATCGTTCGTTGTGGTGATTCTCCAGAAGGTGAACCATTTCATGCACCACAATGTATTCGAGGCACTCTTTCGGCTTTTTGGAAAGTTCGAGGTTTACCCATATTCGCCGGGCATCAGGGTTGCAGGTGCCCCATTTCGTCTTCATTTTCTTGATGCCAAACTCATTGACTCGCACCCCGACCCTTTTCTCCCATGAAGCAAGGAGATCAGGGATGGCAGCTTTCAACTGTTTTCGATACCATGCATCAAGCACTGACTGTTTTTTCTCCTGACTGGCATCAGGGCGGATATACAAAACTATTGCGCTATGCTGCACGTCAACAGCCGACGGCGCTTCACGCTCAACAATTTTCAGCAGGTAACGTTTTCCCCAGAGATAATGGCTCTCCCGATTCAGGTACTCCCGTGGAGTTTCGCGCTCCTGCCCGCACAACTTGCGCTGCTGCTTTTTTATCCAACCCAGCCGTGAAATGGCATAGAGGCGAAGGGTGTTGATATCCATGCCGACGGGGGCCGAAAGACGCACCCTGCCTGCTGGCGGGTGAACACTCAGATGGATGTTTCTGATATCTTTCAGCACCACATCAACAGAGATATCTCCGATAACAACTCTGGTCACCTTCAGTACTCTCGTTGCCGTTCAATAACAAGAAAGAGCCGCTCCACCTCGTCAGCGTCCTGCAACACTTCGAAAAGCGCCCCCTTGATAATATTCTCTTTTGGTTTGACTCCGCGCCAGCCATTCGGCCGGACTCGTTTGACTGTTTCATCAATCATCATCGCCAAACGCAATTTTTCATCCTGCCGCCCTTTATAGCCGGTCGGCTCATCGGAGAGGTCAAGGTCAACATTTCCAGTCCGGTCAAGCTTCAGGTTGTTGTACAATGCGCGGCGACCGGGAGTATTCAATTGCGCAGGAGTCTCTTCAGCATGGCCGGATGCCACGCGGTTTGCCAGTTCGGCCATCTGCTTGAGATACACCTCGTAGTCGATGGCTTTCCGACGGCGCGAAGCAATGAGTTCGTCAAGCAAAAGCGACATACTCTCATAAAATGCGGGATCGTTCAGGTGATCTTTGATGATTTTGCTTCGGACATTGTTTTCAATGGTCTCAGCAATCGCATCCCTGCTGCTCTTGATCCCTTCGGGCAGGTTGTTGATCGCCTCTGCAAGGCCGGATTTCACAATCAGCTCCAAAAGCGGCAGAGCATCAAACGGAGAGATCTTTCTCGGCTCATCGGCTTCGATATAGGTATCGATAAGATGGCGCATATCCGCCTCATAAGCCTTCAGGTCGATGCTTTCACCGCTGGCATGGCGGATGATTTCGCGCAACTTTATAGAACGATCGAGAGTTCTTTTGATGCACTGAACATCAGTGGCGCTGTAGCCTGCGGCATCAAGCTCATCTGCAATACCGCTGTAGGCCCTTACCAGCATGGCTGTTGCCTTGTAGAGGGCAGAACGGAGCGGCTCTCTTGCGGCAAGCTCCTCGGGAAGTTCACTGTTCCCGCAGAAAAAATGGATGTGCTGAAGCTCCCCTTTCGGCGGTTCAACCGGTTCGCAGATCAGTGCAAGCACCTCAACAGCGTTGTCGAGACGCTCCCGCCCTTTTGCCAGCCGGTCTTTCATCAGAATGTCAGACTCTCCTGCTCCCGTATCGCTCTTATCCAGCTCTGAACTATAAACTGTATAGACCTTCAGAGCATCATTCATCTTTTTGAAGAGATCTTTATAATCGACGATGTAGCCGAACTCCTTGTCCTCCCCATCGAGGCGATTGGTGCGGCAGATGGCCTGAAAGAGAGCATGATCCTGCATGCTTTTGTCGATATAGAGGTAGGTGCAGCTCGGCGCATCAAAGCCGGTCAGCAGTTTATCGACCACAATCAGCAGCTTCATCGTTGCCGGTTGCTCCCTGAAGAGCTTTTTGGCATTGTCTTCGTAGCTCTCTGTTTTTGACTTGCCCGGTACCGGATCGACACTCTGCAGGAGCGCCATGTAGGTGTTGTAAATCGACTCCTTGTCCGTCTCGGTGTTGGCTCCGGTATCTTCCGTTGTAATATCTCTCGTCTGCGGATTGTAGGAGGTAATCACCGCGCACTTGCCTTTAAACACCGACTTCTGAAACAGTTCAAAGTACTTGCAGGCCTCGTAGATACTTGAAGCAACCAGCATGGCGTTGCCACGATTGTTACTGAGGCGGGGCTTCACACTGAAATCAAACACAATATCGTTGACCACCCGATTCATCCGTGACCGGGAGCTGAGCAGATGCTGCATGGTTCCCCACTGCTCGCGAAGAGCGCCCTTCTGCCACTCGTTCAACCCCCTCGTTTTGGCATCGAACCAGGCATCGATTTTCTCCTTCGAGCCCAGTTGCTGGTCAATATCCCGCGCCTCATACACCAGATCAAGCACCACCCTGTCCTCAACGGCCTCGTTGAATTTGTAGGTGTGGATGTAGCTCCCGAACACTTCAAGAGTGGTTGCTGCATCTTTTTTCAACAGAGGCGTGCCGGTAAACCCGACAAACACCGCATTGGGCATCAAGGCCTTCATGGTTCGATGCAGCTTGCCGCTCTGCGTCCGGTGGCACTCATCAACAAAGACAAAAACATCCCCCACCGTATGGCCTGGCTGTGATTCAAGCTCCCGGATAAACTCCTCAAAATTATCCACCCCTTTTCTGCCAAACTTGTGTACCAGTGAGCAGAGCAGACGCGGGGCTGGCTGGCTGAGCTGCTTCATCAAGTCACTGCCGCTGGTGGTGCGCCTGATTGTTTCTCCCGCATCGGTAAAAACTCCCGCAATCTGCTTGTCGAGTTCATCGCGATCAGTCACAATAACCACACGGGCAGCAGACTTGTTCTCCAGAATCCAGCGGGCCAGCAGCACCATCACCATGCTCTTGCCGCTCCCCTGGGTGTGCCAGATAATACCACCCCTGAAGGCCTCGGCAGAGCGCTGCGCCGCCTTGACACCAAAATACTGGTGTACCCGTGGCAGCTTCTTTACCCCGCCATCGAAAAGCACAAAATCGTGCAGCAGCTCGACCATGCGGGATTTCCGGCAGATCTTGAGCAGATATTTGTCGAGCTTGAAACGGAAGTTATCCTCCTCATCCTCTTTCCATTGCAGAAAATACTTCTCCTCCGTACCAACCGTGCCATACTTCAGCCCCTCCGAATCGTTTCCGGCAAAGATGAACTGCACGGTTGAAAAGAACGGGGCAATAAACTCGGGGCGTTGATTGACAAGGCTTTGGCGGATACCGTCACCCAGCGATACCCTGCTGTTCTTCAATTCCAGCACGCCAACCGCAATCCCGTTAAGGTAGAGCACAATATCGGGCCGTTTGTCGTGCTGCCCATACACCGTCACCTCTTCGGCAACGGCAAAGTCGTTCAGCTCCGGGTGGTCGGTGTTGATGAGCTTGACAGTTTCACTCTTCTCCCCCGCCGCCGCTTTTACTGGAACACCGTAGTGAAGAAGGCTGTAGACCTTGCGGTTGTTTTCGTAGAGAGTTCGGTTCGGATTATTTGCCTCAATGCGCAGTTCATGGATAGCTTTGGTACTCTGCGCCGGAGTGTAGCCATTCCGCGAAAGGTAGGCCGTGAGCAGAGGCTCCTCAATATTGCTGTTTCCTTCGCGCTCCTTCCAGTTGCCGAGAGAGCGGTAGCCAAGTTCATTGGTGAACAGGGCAAGCACGCGGTTCTGCGTCTCGCGTTCTGAGTTGCCGATGGTGGTCAAGCGGTTACCTCCTGCAACGACGGGGAATTAATTCCTTCCATTACCGGCCAATCCATGCATCTCTCCTCTCCTGCAGAACGATGAATAGCATCATGCCGTTCAAGCACTTGGCAGATCAGCCTATCGATACTCTCTGTCACCATGTTCTTTGTGGTTCTGTTCCCTGTTTTTTGTCCATCTCCTCAACCTGGAAACTCAGTTCAACTCTTCAAGGAACGATTGCTCCTCTTCGCTACAAAATATATTGATTTTGTCATCAAAAGCAGTTACACCAGCCCTTTGAGATAAAGCAGCCTTCTCTCTTCAGGAAAACGTTCAATGGCATAGCGGAGCATCACCCTCGGCATCCGGGGGTGATGGAGCTGCAGGAACGATTCAAGGGTTGGCAGGTCGCGCTTGCCGACCTCGCGGAGCATCCAGCCTGTCGCCTTGTGCAGCAGCTCCTGCGGGTCATCAAGCAGAAGCTCTGCAAGAGCAAGCGTATCCTCAAACTCACCTTTCCTGATAAAATGAAAAGTGGCGGTAATAGCTATCCTTCGCTCCCATAAACTCTGCGATGCGGCAAGCTGGTAGAGTAAAGATCTGTCACGCAAACACAAAAATGCGCCAACAAGATACTGGGCAGAATTATCCACCAGATCCCAGTTGTTGATAAAACGGGTATGGGCCAGATAGATCTCATGGATCTGCTGACGGACAGACTCGTCTCCCTTCGAAAAACGACGTATGAGCAGAAAAAGTGCAAGCAGGCGATCCTCGTGAAAAACCGATTCGAGTAGCCGAATAACCTCCGGCAGTGGCGTACCATCAAGCGAAGGAACCATTTTTCTCAGCACCGGCACCCGAATACCACGAAAAATGTCACCTTCGGCATACTCTCCGGGGCCGGTCTTGAAATATCTCTGGGCAAAGAGCGCCGCCTCGGGATTTGAGAGCGCTTCAAGATTTTTGATGATCATGGAGGCTGTAAACGCTACCAATATTTCGCCCCTACAGGGCTTCATTATGTCGTTCATTGAGACTTGCAAGCGTTACCAATATATCGCCCCTACGGGGCTTGTTTCCTGCGGAGGTTGTACGCCCCAAACGCTACCAATATGTCGCCCCTACGGGGCTTGCAGGCTCCTTAGGCTTGCTCGGCCAGTTTGCTCCATCGGGCCATCTCTTTTTCGAGCTGCTTCTGTATCCCTTGTAGTTCGGCACCAAGCTTCTGCTGCAAGGCAAAATCGGCTCCAGCGGAGGCAAGTTGCGCTGCTATCTCCGACTGACGACTCTCTGCCACTTGAATTGAACGCTCAAGCTGCTCCAATTCACGTTTTTCCTTGCTGGAAAGCTTGTTCTGCTTTGGCGACGGAGGCACCACTGGTTTTGGCGCTTCGGCCACTTTTTTCACCGGCTTCTGCTCCCCTTTTCCCTCCGACGCCTTCAGCTCAAGATAGAGCGTGTAGTTACCAGGATAGCGACGAATGGTGCCATTTGCCTCAAAGGCAAAAATATACTCAACGGTGCGGTCAAGAAAATAGCGGTCGTGGCTCACCACCATAAGGCAACCTTCATAGGTGTCGAGATAATCCTCAAGCACCCGCAGTGTGGGAATATCAAGATCGTTGGTCGGTTCATCAAGCAG
Source organism: uncultured Chlorobiaceae bacterium (assembly GCA_903937835.1). GTDB lineage: Bacteria > Bacteroidota > Chlorobiia > Chlorobiales > Chlorobiaceae > Chlorobium. The sequence continues at coordinate 5,816 of CAJAAV010000074.1, forward strand.
AAGCACATTGGGCGAACAGATAAGCTGCCGCAACAGGTAGAGGCGCCGCCGTTCACCACCGGAGAGAGTACGCACATAGCTGTACTGGGTGGATGGCGCAAAAAGAAAGCGTTCAAGCATTTTGGACGCAGAGAGAACAGAGCCGTCCTTTGTCTTGATCTGTTCAGCCTCCGCCTGGATGCACTCAATGACCCGCTTGTCATCGTCAAGACCACGACTCTGCTGATCGTAGTAGCCAATCTTCACCGTCTTGCCCATATCAATGTGGCCACTGTCAGGCTTGACTCGCTCAGTAATCATTTCAAACAGAGTGGTTTTACCCGAACCATTCGGCCCGATAATACCGATGCGATCGCCCTTCTGCAGGTGATATTCAAAGTCGCGAAGAAGCACCTTGTCGCCGTAAGACTTCGATACCTTGTGAAACTCAATGATTTTATCGCCGAGACGTCCCGCGCCAAGACCAATATCAAGCTCCTTCGTCTTCTCCTTTCTCGGCGCATAGACCAGACTCTCGGCCCGAAGCATACGCGCTTTCTGTTTGGTGGTTCGTGCCTTGCAGCCTCCCCTCATCCAGTCAAGTTCCTGGCGAACAAGTGCCTGACGCTTGCGGTCATCGCGTACAGCCTGCTCCTCCTGCTCAGCCTTCTGCTGCAAGTAACTTGAGTATCCACCGGTATAAGTGACTGCCGTCCGCCCGTCCATCTCAATCATTCGCGTTGCCACACGGTCAAGAAAATATCGGTCATGGGTAATGAGGAGCACCGCGCCCTGATAGCGCCGGATATACTGCTCCAGCCACTCAACACTGTCGGCATCAAGATGGTTGGTCGGCTCATCAAGAATCAGTCCGTCGCTCGGCACCACCAGCGCATGAGCGAGCGCAACCCGCTTGCGCTGACCACCGGAGAGTGTTCCCATAATTGCCGTCAAATCGTAGAGGCCAAGCTTGCCAAGCACCGTTTTTGCATTTGACTCAAGCTCCCAGGCTCCAGTCACATCAAGCTCATGCGCAAGCCTGCTCATCCGCTCGAGTAACGAAGGATCATCGCTGTGCCTGGTTTCAAGCTCCTTGCAGACCACCTCATACTCATAGATGAGATCCATCACCTTGTCGCTCGACTTCAGAATAGCTTGCAGGACGGTATCGTCAGGATTATAGGGTGAATCCTGCGGCAGATAGGCAATCCGCTTCTGGTTGGCCACCATCACCTTCCCCTTGTCGGGGGTTTCAACACCTGCAAGAATTTTCAGCAGCGTACTCTTGCCACTCCCGTTCGCCCCGATAATACCTATCTTGTCACGATCATCTATACCAAACGAGACATCTTCAAATAAATGCTTCAGCCCATATTTTTTCTGTAACCCTTCAACCGTTAAAAGCACCATACCTGTTCACCATTCCTTCCATTATATTTCCGTGATCCAGCAAAAAAGGGGAATATAGCTATTGGTTTCCGTTTTGCAGTCATATCATTGTGCGCCTTTAATGCCTTACTGTTTTCTATTCTCCTTTTTTTTGATAATCTTGCGGTTACATAACTATAGTGCAGGATACCCTGCGACCCCGGAAAACACAATATCCATAACGATAAGACCGATGAGTGAATTGGAAGAATTGCTCGCATTGAGCCCAATGCCTGTGCCCGAGGTGCTGCATCAGTTACCACTTCACCAGAAACAGGAGGTAGTCTCATGGGCAAAAAACCTTGTCAGCCATAACACGGAAGGGCTTGATGATCTTTACAATGCCATCAGCATGATTGTCAAATTCATTCCGAATTTTATGGTCATTCCGCTCATGGTCGAGCACATCCGTCCCAGGATTGCCGCCGGAGTCTGCATCAAAATGGGAGTTGACCAGGCCACCGGATACGCCAATGACCTGCCGCTTGAATATTTCAGCGAGGTTTCACACCATCTTGACGTCGTGATGATGGCCAGTATTCTCAAAAAAATGAAAAAGTACCAGTCCGAAAAGTTCATCCAGTATGAACTCAAGCACCATCAGGCCCGTATGCTCGACATCGCCCCGCACCTTGAAAAATCAAGATTCCTGAGCCTGACAAGTGCGCATCATGAATGATCTTTTGCAGAAACCAAGGAAAGTTTACGTTTCAAGAAAAATCGAGTTCAATGCGGCTCACCGTCTCTTCAATCCTCTCTGCACGGAGGAGGAAAATCTTGCGATTTACGGCAAATGCAGCAATAAAAACGGGCATGGGCATAATTACCTGCTTGAAATTACGATTTGTGGCATTGTTGACCCAGCGACTGGCTTCCTGTTCGATTTGAAAGAGCTGAAAAACATCCTGAAAGAGGAGATTATGGAGAGGTTCGACCACAAGAACCTGAACTATGATGTACCTGAACTACAGGAGTGCGTACCCACAACCGAAGTGCTTGCCGTGCTGATATGGGACATCCTTGAACAAAGACTGCGCAACATCAATAACCAGGAGATAGCTCTCCATGAAGTCAAGATCTATGAAACAGGAAAGAATTCCGTCAGCTATTTCGGAGAGTAACCATCCCCTGCAATCCGCTCAGGGCTGTGGATGTGATGATGACGAATGCTGCTCGGCTGCTCTCGAAACTGATCCTTTAACGGGTGGGCTTTCAGAGGCGGTCTATGCCATGCTTAAGGGGATTGGTGAAGACCCTCACCGTGAAGGTCTCCTGAAAACACCCGAACGGGTTGCCCGCTCGCTTCGCTTTTTGACAAGAGGCTACAGCCAGAATCCTGAGGAGCTGCTCAAAAACGCGGTCTTTACAGAAACTTATGATGAAATGGTGGTAGTGCGGGATATCGACCTCTTTTCCATGTGCGAACACCATTTACTCCCCTTTTTCGGAAAAGCACATGTTGCCTACATTCCTGACGGAAAGATTGTTGGCCTGTCAAAACTTGCCCGGGTGGTGGAAGTATTTTCCCGACGCCTCCAGGTGCAGGAGCGGCTCACCCAGCAGATCCGCGATGCCATCCAGAATGTGCTGAACCCGAAAGGTGTCGGAGTGGTCATTGAGGCCAGGCATCTCTGCATGGTGATGCGGGGAGTTGAAAAACTCAATTCAGTCACCACAACTTCAGCCATGTCAGGGCAATTCATCACCTCACAGTCAACAAGAAATGAATTCTTGCGTCTGATCAAGCCTTAGCCCCGCCCCCCGTGGAGGCAAGCCACCCCTGAACAATTGCCCGGGCCTCTTCTACTGCTTCGGGAAGCAAGAGAGAGAGTTCCGGACTAAGACCAACATTGAGTTCAAGTTCTTTGGGAGGGACGCCGATGAGGACAATCTCCTTCGGCATTTTACCACGCAGTCTGGCGATGCCGAGCATTTCGCTGAGCCCCATCTGGTGGGAAGACATTTTGCGGTGAATAAAGGCCGGAAGCTCTTCGTTCCGATAGACATACACACGGCGGTCATAGTCGAGAGGAATCAGCGCATCAAAAACAAGAACAGCATCACACGATTCAATATAATCAAGCAGGTAGATCCCCTGCGTTCCGCCGTCAATACAGCGAACAGTTTCAGGGAAATCAAACGAATCCCTGAAACTGTTGAGAGCGGCAACACCAAACCCCTCATCGCCATAGAGCACATTGCCAAGCCCGATAACATTGATCCCGGTAGAGTTCATTCAGGCTCTTCCTCAACCTTGTGCTTGTAGCCGGTAATAATCGAAGAGGTAACACTGGTACGATCAACAACATCATGACGAAAGACCGCATACAGGTGCATGATCACGTAGATCGGAAAAATCCAGGCCATCAGGTGGTGAGCAAAATGAAGGGTATAACTGCCGCCAAAAAGCGGTATCAGCCATCCAAACCACGCGTCACCGAACCCTCCGGGATTATTTTCACCATACATGGCAAGGCCCGTAAAAATCATGAAGCTTGAGCCGCAGAAAATGAAAAGAAAGTGTGCCAGCGCAGCAACAGGGTTGTGACCAACATAGTTAGGCTCTTCCGAACGAATAAACAGATAGGACTCTACCTGTTCCAGAAAAGGTTTTCCCCACCACGCCGGTGACCATGGCCTGAAACCGCCGAATCGCGCATACCGGTCGCCTCCGAAGAGCGCCCAATACAAGCGGAAAAGAAAGTTGGCGATAAAAAGAAAGGCTGAGGCAAAGTGCAGATAGCGCCACCACGCCAGCCCCTTATACCAGACCGCCTCACCAAGCGGAGGGTTCAGCACCGGAGCGGCAATATAGAGGCCGGTTACAAAAAGAACAACCGTGCACAGGGCATTGATCCAGTGATAATACCTGACAGGCAACCTCCAGACATAGATCTCTTCAATTAATCTCCCCATGACGAACTCCGTTTAAACGATTGTGACCGAGGTGATCTCCTTGCCGTTCATATCGAACAGATGAGAGGCACAGGCAAGACACGGATCAAAGGAGTGCACCGTTCTGAGAATTTCGAGCGGCTGTTCAGGATTGATCATGGGTGTCCCCTTCAGCGCCGACTCGTAGGCTCCTGAATTGCCGTTTGCATCCCTTGGAGAGGCATTCCAGGTGGAGGGCACCACAATCTGGTACTCCTTGATCTTTTTATCGCTGATATGAATCCAGTGACCAAGCGAACCGCGCGGCGCCTCAGTGTAGCCAAATCCCTTGCACTCTTCAGGCCAGGAAGAGGGATCCCACCGATCACTGTTGAAAGTACGATAATCACCGGTTTTGATATTGGCAATCAGTTGATCATAATAATGGCGCATGAAGCCTGCCGTCTGCTTGCACTCGATGCCGCGAGCCGCAGTTCGGCCAAGCGTCGAAAAGAGCGCTTCAGGGCCAACCTCAAGCTTCGACAGCACCAGACCAACAGTATCCTTGATCATCGGATCACCCTTGGCGTAGGCAACCAGCACACGGGCAAGCGGACCCACCTCCATCGGATGGTTTTTCCAACGGGGCGTCTTCAGCCAACTGTACTTCTTGTCGGTATCAAGATACTCGAACGGCGGCTTGGGTCCGGTATAACGCGGAGTTGTTTCGCCCTTCCATGGATGAAGCCCCTTGGCATCTCCGCCTGAATAGGTGTACCAACTATGGCTCACCTCCTCTGTCACCTGCGAGGCATCCCTTGGATCAACGTCGATGACGGTCGTGAGATCTTTGTTGAGAATAGCCCCTCTCGGCCAGAGCAGTGTCTTGAAATCAGCGAGAGTGGTCTCAGGAAAATCACCATAACTGAGATAGTTGCCAAGACCACCGCCATACAGCCATACCTTGTAATATCCTGCAATAGCGATAAGGTCAGGAATATAGACCTGATCGATAAAAGTGGTAGTATCGTCAATGATTTTCTTGATCATCGAGAGGCGCTCGATATTGATCGCCGTATCGCTGTTGGGATCAATGGCGCAGGCCATGCCTCCCACCAGATAGTTGGGATGAGGGTTCTTGCCGCCAAAAATAGTATG
>CAJAAV010000075.1 GCA_903937835.1 uncultured Chlorobiaceae bacterium
ACGGGTTTTGCGTCAGGCGGGGTGACGTGGAAACTTGGAGTTTTGTTCTTCTATTCAAGTGTAGTGCTGGTTGACAGTTTTGTGCTCCGAAACCCGCCCGAACGCAAAGCCCGAAAACGCTAGTGGCTACCTAGGATAGCTGTAACCAATTCATTAAAAATAGAAACAATGGGAACAAAGAAAATAGACTTTTACTCGAATTTGCGGATGTAAGTGAATTTCAAGCAGATGTTCTAATTTTGAAATATGCTCAGGCAAATTACGGCGTAGACCGCTTAATTTCCAAAGACCTTTCCACAATTGGTAGGGTTAACGAAAATCTAATTAAACCGAAAATTGGTGAATATGTATTGATAAATAATTCGGGGTCCACGATGTTCGAGGACGGTTATCGAGCAGATAGCCGAGCATTTTGCCAAAATAGGATTTGCCGGAGCCGTAAAAGCCCGAGAGCCAGACGCCGGTCTCCTTGATGCTGGAGTTATATTTTGAGGCAAAGGTGGAGAGGTGACGGCCAATATTTTCGGTGATGATGTAGTTGTCGATCTCGTAACGGATCTCCTCTTCTACCTGCTCTTCAAGGTCAATCACGTTCTTGATATCAATATCGAGGTTGAGACTCAACAGCTCTTTGATTTTGGGCATAGGGCACTCCACTATTTGACAAGGTGGCATCGGTAGTTTGATGCCCGTTTATGGTTGAGGAAAAGCAGCTCGTTGTTCTGGTAGACGGCAGGATAGAAGATGACAAGCGGTATACCCTGCATCATCACGGTTTTGTGTTCCATGATGTTGACATTCTCAATGCCGGTGCCTTCAAGAGCGCCGGTGTGCATGAGGAAGGCTGTTTTTTCCGCCTGGCTTGCCTTGCAGATCTCTTCGACAATCAGAGAGAAGAGGCAGTTGGGATAGTCGTTTGTGAACACCTTGAATGAGGTGCTGCTGTAATCGTTATAAAATGACTTGAACCCCTCCAGTGGAGGGCGCTCTTTGTCGGCACCGTTGATGCTATTGTATTCATCACCAAGCAGCTCAATGCTTTTGACAAACAGCTCCGCGACATCAATAAAATAGTCGTCGGGATAAAGCTCTCTCGCCCTGGCGATATACTCCTCTTCCTCTGCCGGGGGATAGACAAACAAAACGGTGTTTCCACCGTTTGCCGTTCGCTTCAGTTGCGTCCGATGATCTTTGTGCAACGCCACACGAAGATCATCGAATTTCTGCTTTTGTTCAGTGAGAAATGGCATCAACAAGCTCCTGTGGTGACAATTTTAATTGCACAGTCAGCGCCTCCCCGGTAGAGGCGATAGCAAGAAAAGGCATGAAGCTGATGTTTTTCAGCGACCGGATCAACTCCTCTCGTTCAAGAAACAAGAACTCCCGCCAGGGCGACTTCAGAATATCGGTGGTGGAATCATCCACGCTGAAAATAACATACAAAAAGAAAAGAAGTTCATCCTCAGAAAGCCTGATAGTGAGCAACCGTTTCTTTACTGAACCCTCAACCACTCCGAGTTTCTTGAGAATGGTGAGGTACTTGGAGGCAATTTTTTCCAGAGTTGAATCCGAGAATTTTTTCAAATGAAGGGAGCTACTCTGGAGATCCTTCAGCCAGGCAAAAAACTCATCTGCGGCAATCGTTGTCCGTCCGGAGAAGTAGACCTTCAGATAAACCTCTTTGGTAAGAATCCGAAAGAGACTGTTCCCGGCAAGCAACTGCAAAAAAATTGCCCACCGTTTCAGAGCTTCCAGACCGGGAGCATTAAAGAGCGCCACCATCAACTGCCGGTGCCGTTCACTGGCAAAAACCAGAATGGTACGCTCCACTGCGGCAAGAAAGCGCTTACGAGTGCTCTCCGTGCGAAAGTCGAAGGCGTTGTTGGTCACCAGCAACTCCTTGAGATCAACCCGCCATTTTCCTTTGGCAAACTCTGCCAGCGCAACCTCAATCAGCCGGAAATCAGGGATGCTGCCGATGACATTGATGTCTGCGTTAACTTGTTGTTGCATTATCTTTTATTGAGTCGCATAGAACACCGGGGCTCCCTTATGTACAGGTGCCATTAACCGGCTGGATGGTTGCAAATATCGCCAGAAATGTTTACGTGCTCCATATCAATCATAGAGATAACAAAAAATTTCCAAAAAAAGAGCACACGGCACAGCACATTTTTGCACAATCATGCCACCCTGAAAGCCATCAGTACAGGTTGATGGCACTGGGAGAGCGGTAAGAAAGTGTGGCAACCTGCTCTCTCAGAAACTTGGGAGCAAAATCAGCCCCATGGATCCAGGACAAGGTGTGCCCTTCCAGGGTGAAAGAGCTGAAAAACTGCTTGTCTTTGAGCGGTTCAAACGGGTACACTTTAGGTGGCCAGCGTCAGGGTATTCAGACCACATCACCCGAATACCTGTCACAGTTTGTTAACGATCATGCAGACATACCCACCATCAGCATGGAATCTGTGATGAAAGCCGCAGGGCTTATTGAGAGCATGAGTAGCCAGCGATTGAAATTGAGAACGGATAGTGTATAACTCAAAATTAATTTGAATCGGTATCTGGATGCCCTTTATACATGGTTCAGGCAGGATTTTATTGACAGTAAACCGGTTTTTCAAGGCCGACGGCTTGGCTTGAAGCGTTACCCGCTGAGCCGTGGCAAGGAAGCCACGTTTTGGCATATTATCTCAGAGGGAAAAAACGAAGATGATCGACTTCCCGATTTTAGAAGGTGCGAACGTATTCGCTGGCCGAAGCAGGTAACTGAGCATGATAGTGATCCGGCCATAAAGGTTTGGCGAAATCAGCGCGGACGCGAGGAAATAATTTGTTTATGGCTTGTGCCGGAGAATTATCTGGTTGTCCTTGCAGAGCGTGGTGACTACATCCTTCCATGGAAAGCTTATCTGGTTGAGCAGCCGCATCAGCAAAGGAAATTGCGCAAGGAATATGAAGAATATCAGCGGAAAAAGAGCTGAAAAAGCTGAAGCCGCCCCGAAGGACGGCCTCGTCACTCCTTCCACACATGGTGGATGAGCTGCCTTAATATCGTTCATTACAGACAAAAAGTCAAGAGGGGACGATCAGGAAAGAAAAATAAAGTTACGGTTTCTCACTCTACCCATTATCAAAATTGCGTTTCATCCTGTCGAAGAGCGTTTTGAGGGGCTCAATCCAGCAATCCTGAAAGACAAGGCGGTTCATGATAGTGCTGAAATCATCAGGCCAGGATTTTCAACGCTTCAATTTGTACGAAATCATCAGGAGAAAAACCCCGAAGCCAACGAAAGCGAACAATCTTCTCGGCGGTGGTACTATGCTGGGCAAAGAGCAGCGACCGCCAGAGCCTGGCGTGAATCTCAGCTCGTTTTATGACACATCCGATTTATTGAAAACAGCTTCCAGAGTCGGAGCTGTGACAAAAGCTTTACCCCAAGCTTCCAGCTCCTTTGCTTTGGCGCACTGTAACCGCTCTGAAGCCCATTCGGGTAACAGGCCAAAACGGCACTCAAGCTGAGTTTTTAGTAAATTGTATTGGCCCTTGACCATACCCTTGGCCACGCCAATTCGTTCTATGCTTGTGATGTATTCCATCTTCTCTTTCTCCTCAATTGTTTCAAGTTCTTGCCAGACCTTGCTGTTCAACCATTCGGGCAGTTGCATCAACCAGTCTAAAATATAAAATAA
>CAJAAV010000076.1 GCA_903937835.1 uncultured Chlorobiaceae bacterium
CAAGCCCTGTAGGGGCGACATATTGGTAGCCCTGGGAAACAATGATTTCAAGCCGGTTATGGGCTAATGATTTATGAAATTGCCGAGTTTTATGTATTTTCACGAGAACCAATTTAAAAAAATAATCCTTGTTGGGGAAAGATAACAATGGCAACCAATCTCGCAGTAAAGTACAGCAATCCTGGCCCTCGTTATACCAGTTATCCAACCATTCCCTCATGGGGTACCGATGGTGTTACTCAAGAGCAATGGAAAGAGGCTATGGTTAAAGGCTTTAACGACAGCAACGAGACCACTGGCATCAGTCTGTACATTCATATTCCCTACTGTGAGAACCACTGCTACTTCTGCGGTTGTAACGCTCACCGTACCCTTGATCACTCCTTTGAGACACCCTACCTTGAGGCGCTGCTCAAAGAGTGGCAGATGTACACCGATGTTTTTCCCGGCAGGCTCAATGTCAAGGAGCTGCACATCGGTGGCGGTACACCAACCTTTTTCAGCCCGGAAAATCTTGTCAGGCTTATTGACGGTATTTGCAAAAATGTCAACAAGATGGACAACTACATGTTCAGCTTTGAGACGAATCCAAAGTCAACATCAAAGGAGCATCTTGAAGCGCTCTACAGTGTTGGTTTCCGGCGCATGAGTTTCGGAATCCAGGATTTTGACCCGGTGGTTCAGCAGGAGATCAATCGCCTCCAGTCATTCGAACTGGTCAAGGAGAAGATTGATCTTGCCCGTGAAATCGGCTTTACTTCAATAAATTTCGATCTTGTCTACGGTCTGCCAAAGCAGACGATGGCTACTATTACCGATACCATTCAGAAGGTGATGGAGCTGAAGCCCGATCGCCTCGCCTTTTATGCTTATGGCCATAACCCTCACATGTACGAAGGGCAGCGGAAGTTTAAAGAGGAAGATCTGCCGGTTGGCGATGCGAAGCAGGAGCTTTATGATAAAGGCAGCGCAATGCTTGAATCCATTGGCTACCATGAGATCGGCATGGACCATTTCGCCATTGAAGGGGACGCACTCTATATTGCCGCGAAAAACGGCTCACTGCATCGCAACTTCATGGGTTATACCGAAAATACCACACAGATGATGCTCGCGCTCGGTTCATCCTCCATCAGCGACACCTGGTACGCTTTTGCACAGAATGAACGCGATGATGCTGACTATATCAGAGTGGTGAACGAAGGCCGATTCCCTCTGCACCGCGGTCACCTCTTGACTGATGAAGATCTGGTGCTTCGCCGTCATATTCTTAACCTGATGTGCAAACAGGAGACCTCCTGGGCAGACCCGAAGCTCTATACTGAAGAACTTGATATTGCTCTCTACCGCCTTGAAGACATGGAGAACGATGGGCTGGTTGTTTTGGGCGACAAGAGTGTTCGTGTCACCGAGGTTGGTATACCGTTCCTCAGAAATATCTGTATGGCTTTTGACGCAAGGCTCTGGAGCTCCGACAGTCTTTCGAAGGCTTACAACGTGTCGCGGGATATTCAGAAGACCTATATCGAAAAAGCACGCCTTGCAAAAGCGCAAACGAGGATCTGACCGGACGGGTGCTCTGCAACTATAAAGGGTGATCTTGGTCGCCCTTTTTTTATGTCCATTCTATGACTAAAAAGATAAAGATAGGGTTTATTGGAAGCGGCTGGGCAAAGATGGCACAAGCGCCAGCTTTTTCACTGATGGAAAATGTTGAGCTTTCAGCCGTAGCAAGTCCCACTGAGCTGCACCGTCAGAAGTTTATGAAGATGTTCGATATCAGTCAGGGTTTTGCAGACTGGCGCGACCTGCTGCGGTGTGATCTCGACCTTGTCTGCGTCACTACTCCGACTTATCTGCATACGGAAATGGTGACCGGCGTGCTCGAAAGCGGCAAGAGTGTGCTTTGTGAAAAACCCTTTGCACTCAATGTCGAGGATGCCGCCTCCATGGTTGATGTCGCATCCAAAGCTCCAGGTTTTGCGCTTCTTGACCATCAGCTCAGATTTCATCCCGCAGTCTCCTGCATGAAACAGATGATTGACGGGGGTGAAATAGGCAAAGTGTACGAAGTGCGTGCAGTGGTTAATCTTGCCAGCCGCAACAGGCCCGACATGCCCTGGTCATGGTGGTGTGATGCCGAAAAAGGCGGGGGAGCCTTTGGTGCTATCGGCTCGCATCTGGTTGACATGAACCGATTCCTGGTCGGCGAAATTTCGGAGGTATCATGCAATCTCGCAACCAGTATTCCCTTTCGCCCAGATACATCAGGGCAGCCCCGTGCAGTTACGTCGGATGACCATTTTGCCATGATGATGAAGTTCGGCGCCTCATCCGTCGCTCTTGGCAGCTCATCGCTGATGCATGTTACCACCGTTGGCGCCTACACCTGGTTTTCCTATGAAGTGGTCGGCAGCCTCAAAACCATCAGGCTTGATGGTGCAGGAAGGCTCTGGGAAGTTGACAACGCCGAAGGGGGGCGCAGCCTCATTGATGCACCCCGATGGAAGCTGGTTGAACCGATGCTTGCATGGGATGAATTGGTGTTGCAGGAAAAAATCAGACAGTCATCACTTGCCGTGCATGGAATATTTGCTGTCGGTTTCGCCTTTCTCGCAAACCGGATTGTCAAGGCACTCAAGAACAACGAAAGAACCCTGCATGATGCCGCAGGTTTTTCTGATGGTCTTATGATCCAGAAAGTGTTACAGGCAGGCAGAAAATCAGACAAGCTTCACCGCTGGGTGAAAATCTGACAAAGTCTGAAATATCCTGTCATGAGACCTTTTCCCATTCGGAAAAGAGTGCGTTCAGCTCGTTGCAAAGCGCATGATAACCATCAAGGATTTTGGCGTTTTCTTCCTTGCTTTTTTTGTAGAAATCCTCTGTTGCCATAATGGTTTCAATTGACTCTTTTTTCTGCTCAAGTCGGTTGATTTTCTGTTCGATCTCATCGACTCTTTTCTTGTTCTTCGTGGAGGTTGCGGTTTTCTTGACCTGCACTTTTTCTTTTTCGGCTGTCTTTGCTGCCGTACTCTGGCTTTTCTGTTTTGCTGCGATTCCTTGCTGGCGATCGGCTTCAATTGCCTTCTCTGCTTTTTCGAGATATTCAGCGTAGGTGCCAAGGTGAAGTTGCAATGAGCCGTTTTTTATCTCAACAACTTTGTTTACAAGGCTGTCAAGGAAATAGCGGTCATGGCTGACAATCAGCAGCGTGCCGTCATAGTATTCAAGGGAGTCGATCAACATCTCTTTTGAACGCATATCGAGATGGTTGGTTGGTTCATCCATAATCAGCAGGTTTGAGGCCTGGAGCAGGATTTTGGCAAGGGCAACCCTTGATTTTTCTCCTCCGGAAAGTACCCGTATTTTTTTGTTGACAGCGTCACCGCTGAAGAGAAAACAGCCGAGAATGTCTCGCACCTTTTTCTGGGCTTCTGATGAGGGAGCGGAATCTATCATCTCAAGGTAGACGCTTTTGTCGGGGGAGAGATTTTCTGTCTGATGCTGTGCAAAGTAGTTAAGGGTAACATTGTGTCCCATAGTCAGTTTGCCTTCAAAATCGATCTCTCCAGCAAGAATTTTACAGAAGGTCGTTTTTCCTGCACCGTTCGAGCCGACTATAGCTATCCGATCGCCACGCATGACCTCCAGATCAATACCGTTCAAGACCTGTTTTTTTGTTCCATCGGGCAGCGGATAGGCTTTTTTTACCCCGTCAAGGCGCATGACTTCGCGTCCGGAAGGATTGGCTTTCGGAAATCGGAAAGAGATTCGGGAGAGATCCTCTTCGGGCGACTGAAGGTTTTTTTCCATTTTTTCCATCTGCCTGAGGCGGCTCTGTGCTTGCCTTGCTTTTGTGGCTTTATAGCGGAATCGGTCAACAAATGCTTTCAGTTCCTCCATTTTCTTAAGGTCATTCTCATATTTGCCCATCATCAATTCATACCGTTCAGCCTTCTCCGTTTCATAGTAGGAGTAGTTTCCCTTGTATTCGTTGATACGTTCAAAAGCAATTTCAAGCGTTTTTGTTGTAAGCTTGTCGAGGAAAAAACGGTCGTGCGATACAATGACATAGCTGTGCTCATAATTAAGAAGATAATTTTCAAGCCAGCGGAGCGAATCAATGTCAAGATGGTTTGTTGGTTCATCAAGCAACAAGAGCGTTGGGTTCTGCAGCAGCAGTTTGGTTATGTGAAGACGCATCTGCCAACCTCCTGAAAAGGCCTTCACTTTTTTATGAAAATCTATTTCACTGAACCCAAGTCCGGCAAGTACTTTTTCAGCATCAGACTGCATGGTGTAGCCGCCGAGATGTTCAAATTCGTGCATCGCATCAGAAAAACGCTCGATAAGGAGGTGATATGCTTCGCTTTCATAATCCTGTTCCGGCAGTGCAAGTTCGTGCTCCATCCGGGTTATTTTTTCCGAGAGTTCGAACAGTCGGGCGTTTGCCTGAAGAGCATAATGCAAGGCAGTTTTCTCCAGATCGGCCTCAAAAGAAATCTCTTGGGGAAGGTAACCAATGGTTGTGTCTGCCGATTTGAGAAACTGTCCATTGGTAATGAGTGCAGAGTCGGTTGTTGGGCCGCTTATGAGGCGCAGGAGGGTTGTTTTTCCTGTTCCGTTAAGACCGACAAGACTGACATGGTCTTTGTCTCCAATGCGGAATGAGGTATCGGTCAGGAGTTGTTTGGTTCCCACACTGAGGGAAAGGTTTCTGGCTTCGAGCATGATAAAAAGGCCTTGTAAAAGTAATCGTCATCATTGAAATAATTCTGTAACACGGGGGCAAAGATACGATTTTTCATGAAAGCTTTATGAGATGAATCGGAGGGTATTCTGTGTTTTATCTTTATAGTGCCAGTGATGTATGGCTGCAGGGAGGTGATTTTTATAAAGTATTTCAATAAGGTGCAAGGTTATACGGAAAAGAACGTCCAACTCGGGATTCCATTTATTAAAAGGTAAAGAGCGTCTGTTTAATTATACTGCACATACACACACATAATATCTTTTTTGATGAGAGCAAAAATTATTTTGTTTCTGGTGTTGATTATATCTTTTGCTGTTTTGCCGCTGCGGGCTGAAGAGTCTCTGACTTGGAAGCAGTGCGTCAGTGAGGCCCAGCGAGCGCATCCCGATCTTTTTTCGGCTTTTGCACTTTTGCAGCAGGCTGAAGCCGAGAAGCGCATAACGGAAGGATCGCTTCTTCCACAGCTTAGTCTTGGCGCTAGCTCTCAGCAAAATGGTACGACAGAAAAAGGGATCGCAGCCTCTTCGGTTAGCTCTTTTTCGCTGTCGGCAGATCAGCTTCTCTATGACGGTCAAAAAACATCGAACCAGGTGGCCAGCAATGCAGAGGCAATCAAGGCGGCCAGGTACAATTACAGCGCAGTTTCTGCCAACGTCCGTTTTGCCCTTCGATCAGCATATACTCAATTGCTTCTTGCGCAGGATCTTGTCGATCTTACCGTTGAGATTGCCGAAAGACGACAGAAGAATGTGCGCCTGATCAATCTGTATTATCAGGGAGGAAAGGAACATATCGGTTCGCTTCATCAGGCCCAGGCCGATCTTGCCCAGGCGGAATTTGAAGTCTCCCAGGCCGATCGAGGTCTTGCACTGGCCCAGACAAGACTTGCGTCTGCTCTTGGACGCGATATCCATAACCCTCTCAGGGTTCAGGGTTCCTACAGGGCCAGTGACCTTTCCGTCGGAAAGCCGGATCTCGCCCTACTTGCTAAAAATAATCCGCTCTTTCAGCAGCTTGATACGAAAAGCAAGGCAGCTCGTTATGCTCTTGATGTAGCCAAAAGTGCCTTTTCACCTCAGCTCTACCTGACCTCATCGTTCGGGAGAAGTTCTCCTGATCACTGGCCTTTCAATGCGGTTGATTGGAGAGCGGGTTTTACACTTTCAGTGCCGATCTATGAAGGAGGCAGCGGCCGGGGGAGGGTTTCCAAAGCAATGGCTGTTCTGAGCCAGCAGAATGCCCAGGAAAAAAGCGGTTATCTCCAGATTTTTGATAACCTCGAACAAAACTGGAAGAATTTTCAGGATGCCAGGCGGATGGTTGTTGTTCAAAAAAAACAGCTTGATGCGGCAACCGATCGCTCTTCTATTGCCAATGCCCAATACTCGAATGGCCTTGTTAAGTTCAACGACTGGGTTATTATAGAAAACAATCTTGTTGGCGCTAAAAAGAGTTGTCTTAATGCTGAGGCTAATCTGCTGATTGCTGAGGCTCAATGGATCCAGGTAAAAGGAGGAGGCCTTGATGATCAGCAGGAGTAAGCTTGTATGGGGTATTGTTGGAATGCTTTTAGTTTTAGGGTTTGCATCGTTTTTTGTATTCAGGGGAAACCGGGCTTCCGAGAAGCTTTTTGTTGAAATTCGTCCTTCAAGAGGAACCATCAGCTCATCAGTATCGACAACCGGTGCGGTCGAACCGCAAAACCGTGTAAAAATCCAGTCCTCGGTTGGAGGGAGAATAGAGGAGATTCTTGTTGAAGAGGGGCAAATAGTCAAGAAAGGAGAGGTGCTTGCCATGCTTAGTTCGACCGAGCGGGCGGCGTTGCTTGATGCAGCCAAGCTGCAGGGGAAGAGTGAGCAGGAGTACTGGCAGAAGGTCTACAAAGAAACTGCAGTCATGGCCCCGATGGAGGGGCAGGTCATTGTTCGAAGCGTCGACCCCGGACAAACGGTGACAGCGAGTGACTCACTTTTTGTTCTTTCCGATCGTCTTATTGTAAAAGCTTATGTCGATGAAACCGATATCGGAAGGATAAAGGCAGGGCAGAAGGCTGTGATAGGGCTTGATGCATATCCGGAAATCAGGGTAAACGGGGTTGTCGGACATATCTACTATGAGTCGCATTTGCAGAATAACGTCAATATTTATAACGTCGACGTTATTCCTGAGCGTATTCCCGATGTTTTCCGTTCAGGCATGAGCGCCAATATCAGGATTATTGTTCAGGAAAAAAATGATACGCTGCTGTTGCCGGTCGGAGCTGTTCAGAGTAAAAATGGCAAGAGTGTGGTTCTTCAGAAAAGCGACGAAACAGGTTCTGCGCATCGCTACAGGTCAGTGCAGACAGGTTTGCAGGATGATCGCAATATCGAGATCGTTGACGGTCTGACGGATAACTCTGTTGTATTGCTTCCGGATACTACTTTTGTTTTGCCGAAAAACAATGGAGGTGCCAATCCCTTTACGCCACAACGGAACAAGAAGAAACAATGAGCACTATGCTTGAACTTGTTGATGTTCATCGGACATACCTTATTGGAGAAAGCACAGTGCAAGCGTTGCGAGGCGTTTCAGTGACGATCGAGCAGGGTGAGTTTGTTGCGATTATGGGGCCTTCAGGATCAGGAAAATCCTCTCTGCTTCAGATTCTTGGTCTTCTTGACACTCCTGATAAGGGCGACTACCTGCTTTTTGGTCATAATGTCAATACTATGAAGGAAGATGAGCAGGCAGGACTTCGAAATACTGTTGCCGGCTTTGTCTTTCAGCAGTTTCATTTGCTCAAGCGAATGAACATTGTAGATAATGTCCGCCTTCCTCATATCTACAGTGGCATCAAGGGGGATTTTCGCAAGGAAGCAATAGAACGTCTTACACTGGTTGGACTTGAACATAGAATTGATCATACGCCAAATCAGCTTTCAGGTGGCGAGCAACAGCGTGTGGCTATTGCCAGGGCTCTCATCCGCGATCCGATGATTCTTTTTGCAGACGAACCGACAGGCAATCTCGACACGAAAAATTCAGCAGAAATCATGAAGATTCTCAAAAGACTTCATGAAGAGGGTAAAACCATCATTATGGTAACGCATGAAACCGAGATTGCTGCTTATGCAGGGCGTGTTATTACTATGCGGGATGGTGTCATAGTCTCAGATGAACGCAAGAGCGGGACTGAGCCTTTTGCTACAGTTGCAGGAGGGCTGAATTTTGACGAGCGAGTTGCAAAGAAGGTTTCGTTATGGCAGGATGGGCGGTTTAAAGGATTTATATTTCAAGCCATTCAGGCCATTCTGGCCAACAAGCTTCGTTCTTTTCTTTCCGTTCTCGGAATTTTTGTTGGAGTTGCATCTGTGATTGCCATGATGGCGCTTGGCGAGGGTGCGAAAGCGGCCATGCAGGAACAACTGAAATCAATGGGTTCCAATATGCTCTCAATCAGGGGAGGATCAGCGAAGATCAGAGGTGCCGCTCAGGGTGCTGGCGCTGTTGCCCGCTTTACCTTTACTGATGTGAGCGATATTGCCGCGCTTCGTACGCTGGTGAAAAATGCGACAGGGGTCGTTAACGGAGGCGGACGGATTGTTTACGGTAACAAAAACTGGAGCACAAGCCTCACTGGCGCAGGATTTGATTATGGCACCATGCGGGCGTCGGTACCAT
The DNA here is from genome assembly GCA_903937835.1 of uncultured Chlorobiaceae bacterium. Taxonomy (GTDB): domain Bacteria; phylum Bacteroidota; class Chlorobiia; order Chlorobiales; family Chlorobiaceae; genus Chlorobium. Next base: position 8,420 of record CAJAAV010000076.1, read on the forward strand.
TGGTTGGGAGGTGGTTTACCCAGGAAGAGATTCAGACGAGGGCAAAGGTTGCCATTGTTGGTGTGACGGTTGTCAAGGAGCTTTTTGGTAACAGCAATCCGCTCGGCAAGACCATAAAAATCAACCGGATTAATTTCAAGGTTATCGGTATCGCCCCTGCAAAAGGCTTTTCCGGGCCCCAGGATGAGGATGACGTGGTGATCATTCCTGTAACGACAGCCATGTACCGAGTGCTTGGCAAGGATTATCTCAGCGGTATTTTAGTTGAAGTTACGTCACCCGCCCTGATTGACCAGGCCAAAAGTGCGATTAGCGAGCTGATTCGTAAACGCCATCGCTTAAAGGATGATGACGACACATTCAATATCAGGGACATGACTGAAATTCAGCAGATGCTCAGCAGCACCACGCAGACAATGAGCCTTCTGCTGGGTTCTATTGCAGCTATCTCGCTTGTGGTAGGAGGAATTGGTATCATGAACATCATGCTGGTCTCAGTAACTGAACGGACCCGGGAGATCGGTTTGCGCAAGGCTATCGGGGCGAGAAAAAGCGATATCATGCTTCAGTTTCTTGTAGAATCGGTCGGAATGACCATCAGCGGAGGTTTTATCGGGATACTTGCCGGTATTGGTATTTCCCTCATCCTCTCCTTTTTTGCGGGGTGGGCTGTAAAAACATCACTCATTTCAGTGGTTCTCGCAACGGCCTTTTCAGCCGTTACCGGTATCTTTTTTGGTCTTTGGCCAGCCAGGAAAGCAGCACAATGGGTGCCTCGATCGGCTTGGCCAGCGTTACACGCTGACCGTTCTTAGCCTTCTCGACAGCGACCGCAGTCGTATCAGCCAAGGTGTTTCCCGTGTTGAGGTCAACCGCCAACACACGGTCCCCGGGACTGAATTTAGCCCCCACGAGAATAAACGATGAGGGGGATTCCTGCTCTGTGGCCATGGCCGTATTGGCGCCCAGGTTTATACTGTCATCCTGCATCCCTTCAAAGGTGCACTCTTCAATAATTGGACCTATGCGATTGTCTTTGCAGTGCATGCCATCACGCCA
>CAJAAV010000077.1 GCA_903937835.1 uncultured Chlorobiaceae bacterium
ATTACAACTGACCGAGCAATATGGTCACGGTTATTCTGTTCCCAGCGTTAAAAGCTTCAGACAATTTTTTCTTGCCTTTCAGGATCGGTTTATTGAGATCTCTACCCAAACGGAAAACGATCTCTTTTCCTCCCGTCAAAAAAGCTACCCGCCGGGTAGCCAATTCGCCACAAACTTCTCTCCACAACTGAAATCGCCCATGGTGCTGGAGTTTCTTAATCTGCCGGATGACCCAAATCTGCATGAAAGCAAACTGGAGCAAGCCATTATTGGAAACCTGCAACTTTTCCTGCTGGAACTGGGTAAAGGATTTTCCTTTGTTGCCCGCCAAAAACATATCCGCTTTGACGACGATGATTTTTATGTGGATCTGGTCTTCTACAACTTCATTTTGAAGTGCTTTTTGTTGATTGACTTGAAACTTGGCAAACTTACTCATCAGGATGTTGGGCAGATGGACGGCTATGTTCGCTTGTTTGAAGATCAGTTTAAAGTGCCTGGTGATAACCCAACCATCGGTCTGATTCTTTGCTCAGACAAGAGTGAGACTGTCGCCAAATATTCAGTTTTACATGAAAGTAAACAGATATTTGCCTCGAAATATCTCAAATTTCTCCCGACGGAAGAGGAACTGAAGCTCGAAATTGAAAAAGAACGGAGGCTGATTGAAGCAAGTTTGACTGACCGGAAAGGGCTCTTATCATTCGATGAAAACAGTGCGCCGAATGCTGAATAAATGCAGAAAGAACTCCAAGGATAACGGTCTATGAAATTCAAGTTTAAAGTCCAGCCCTATCAAACCAATGCGGTTGATTCAGTTGTTGACTGTTTTGCCGGGCAGGTCAGCACGCAACACAACACCTATACCATCGACCCTGGCAAGGCGCCTATGCCCTTGGAATTCACGGGGTTTAAAAATGCCGAAATCCTTTTGACCGAGTCGCAACTGAAGGAGAACATTCGCGAGGTTCAGCAGCGCCAGAACCTTCCTTTATCGGAGGTATTGATTTCCAGCGCAAAGTGCAGGGTAAACCTTGATATCGAAATGGAGACCGGTACGGGTAAAACCTACTGTTATATCAAGACCATCTTTGAGTTGAACAAGCTCTATGGGTGGAGCAAGTTTATTGTTGTGGTACCGAGTATTGCCATTCGTGAAGGAGTCTATAAATCACTGGAGATCACGGCCGACCATTTTACCGAAAGCTTTGGCAAGAAAGTTCGATTCTTCATCTACAACTCAAAGCAGTTACATCATATCGAAAGTTTTTCGTCTGATGCAGGCATCAATATTATGATCATCAATATTCAGGCTTTCAATTCAAAAGGGTCTGATGCAAGGCGTATTTATGGTACTCCCAAAAAGAATGCTCGGGGTGTGACTGAGATGGTAGGTCTTGATGATTTCCAGTCGCGCAGACCGATTGATGTTATCAGCAGCAACAGGCCTATTCTCATACTTGATGAACCCCAAAAAATGGGAGGCGACAAAACAGTCGATTCTTTGCAGGATTTCAAACCACTGTTGATTCTGCGTTACTCGGCTACCCATCGTATCAATCATAACAAGGTTCACCGGCTCGATGCACTGGATGCGTATAACCAGAAGCTGGTCAAAAAGATAACGGTTCGTGGCATAACGGTAAAGGGGCTTGCAGGTACGAATGGCTATCTCTATCTGGAGTCTATCGAAATATCTAAAAGTGCACCGTTGGCTCGAATCGAGATGGAGGTGAGGCAAGGCAGCGGGATCAAGCGGGTTGTGAAACGGCTTGAAAAGGGGCGTGACCTGTTTGATATATCTGGCGAGCTGGATCAGTATAAAGGCTTTGTCATTTCAGAAATCAATGCCCGTACTGATACCGTTGAATTCAGTAATGGTCATATTTTGAGCGCTGGTGAAGCAACCGGGGACGTTAACGAATCGACCATCCGTCGCATTCAGATCAGGGAGACTATCAAGGCTCATCTTGATAAAGAGAAGCTGCTTTTTGCTCAAGGCATCAAGGTGCTGTCGCTCTTTTTCATTGATGAGGTAGCGAAGTACCGTGACTACAGCCAAGCCGACGAAAAGGGCGAGTATGCGCGTATTTTTGAGGAGGAGTACGAACAGCTCAAGTCGGAGTATCTTGGCGAACTGGCTTTGGATAATGTGCCCTACCGGAAATATTTGGAACGAGATACTCCAGCACAAGTACACGAGGGATATTTCTCCATTGACAAAAACAAGCGCCAGGTTAATCCTGAGAGCAAGCTGGTGAAAGATGAGGAAACCGGCACTAAAACAGCGATCTCTGATGATGTGAATGCCTATGACCTGATCCTGAAAAACAAGGAACGGCTGCTCTCTTTTGAAGAACCGGTCAGGTTTATCTTCACGCATTCAGCACTGCGTGAAGGGTGGGACAACCCGAATGTCTTTGTTATCTGCATGTTGAAGCACAGTGACAACACCATTTCGAGGCGGCAGGAGGTGGGTCGTGGCTTGCGGCTCTCCGTTAACCAGAGTGGTGACAGAATGGATCATCCGGCAACCGTGCATGATATTAATGTTTTAACGGTGGTTGCCAGCGAAAGCTATACGGAGTTTGTGACCAACTTGCAGAAGGAGATCAGCAGTTCACTCTCTGCCCGCCCAAGAAAAGCCGATGAGGACTATTTTACGGGGAAGGTTATTGAGACTGCGACTGGCTTGCTAAAGATCACTCCTGACATGGCAAAGAAAATCACATGGTATCTGATAGCCAACCATTACAAAGATTATTCTGAAAACATTACCCCTGCTTACCACACCGCCAAGGCTGACGGTACTTTGGTTCCGCTACCTCCAGAGCTTGCACCTCAGGCCGAGCAGATTTACAGACTGATCGACAGTGTGTTCAGTGAATCCCAATTGCCCCTGGTTGGAGACGACCGGAAGCCAAAAGCCAACCCGCTGAACGACAACTTCAGCAAGAAGGAGTTCAGGGAACTCTGGAACCGTATCAACCACAAGGCAATCTACCGGGTTGAGTTTGACTCCACGGAACTGGTCAGCAACTGTATTCAGACACTGGACAAGGAGCTGCGGGTCAGTCCGCTCCAGTACACCATCCACGCTGGCACTCAAAAAGAGCAGATGACCGATACCCAGCTTCAGAGTGGCGAGAGTTTCAAGCTTGAGGAGACTACGGTCAAGAGCAATACCGTGTCAATACAGTCGATGGTCAAGTATGATCTTTTGGGCAAGCTTTCCGGCAATACAGAGCTCACCCGCAAGAGCATTGCTGAAATTCTTGGGGGTATTAACCCTGCTGTTTTCAGGCAATTCCGGGAAAATCCGGAACATTTTATTACTGAAGCAACCCGCCTGATCAAAGAGCAAAAGGCCACGATTATTATTGAGCGCTTGAGCTATGATGAAATTGCTGATCGGCATGATATTGACATTTTCACTACGGGCCAGAGCAAGCAAGATTTCTCAAAGGCAAGTGAAAAGCTGAGGAACCATATCTATGACTATGTGGTCACTGACTCTAAAATCGAAAAAGCTTTTGTGCATGAGCTTGATACCAGCACAGAGGTTGTTGTCTACGCCAAACTGCCTCGCGGGTTCCTCATTCCTACACCGGTCGGCGACTACAATCCCGACTGGGCTATCTCATTCAAGGACGGGACGGTCAAGCACATCTATTTTGTGGCGGAGACCAAGGGCTCAATGTCGAGCATGGAGCTGCGAGCCATTGAAGCTACGAAAATTGAATGCGCACGGAAATTCTTTGAGGAGATCAATCAGAGGGTTGAACGGGATGCGGTCAAGTATGACGTTGTGACTGATTTTGGGAAGCTGATGGAGATTGTGGGGGGACGGGGATGAGTATGACGCTTTATATTATAGGGAATGGATTTGATCTGTATCATAACATGCAGACGAGCCTTGCTGATTTCCGAGCGTTCACAGAAAGAAATGCTCGTGGTATCTTCAATGCTATTGACAGATATGTACCGATTGATGCAAACTGGGCAGACCTTGAATCAGCCTTTGCTGATTTGGATGTGGATTATATTATTGATGATAATGTGCATTATCATCAATACACTTGATACCACCTTACGCCAGGCGGACAGACGAAAACGGAACGACATCATGAAACCTTTACCCATTACGCCAGACATTTTAAATGTGGCACGCAGGGTCGTGTGGTTCAAGACACCGGAAGAAGAACTTGCTGATCCAATACATTTTCTGGCGCATGTCATGACCTTTGGTACTCCTGAAGATTTAAAGGTGCTGCAAGGCATTGTGGGGAATGACGAATTCAGTGAGGTTTTGGAACATGCTCCACCTGGCGTTTTTGAAGTGCGCTCTTGGGCATACTGGCACCTGAGATGTGGACGGCAACCTGTCCCGCCGTTGCCGACCCGTACCAAACTTATGTCAGTGTGACATTGGCAAAGGCAGGGTATTACAATAAATGCTCTCCTTTTTTAGGTTTACCATCTGTTCCAGACATTTTGCTTTAAATAACCGTTGCTGACCGGAACAGAGCCGCCTCTCTCCGATTTTTCTGGATTGTCAGTTTTTGACGAGACTGATAAACAGAGGAACTTGATGAATTAAGAGTTGCATTTGTATATGCAAAATGATATGTTTTTTTTATTGAGAACAAATGAAATTTGATGGATTCGAGTGGGACAGCGGTAATAGCGCTAAATGTCAAAAGCATGGGGTCTCGGTTGCTGAAATCGAAAGCCTGTTTTTAGGCACACCGTTATTGGCCCCGGACCTTCTCCATTCGAGCAAAGAACAGAGATTCCGTGCTGTAGGGCGGACAATCAAAAAGCGTTATTTGTTATATCGTTTTTACGTTGAGGAGCAATGGTGAAACGCTCCTGATCAGACCGATTAGTGCGCGGTATATGCACACAAAGGAGATAAAAGCTCATGAAAAAGACATTCCCTGATTTCAAGACTGACGACGAAGCCGAAGCCTTCGTAGAGACTGCCGACCTGAGCGAGTATGATTTTTCAGGCATGGTTCCGGTGCGCTTTGAATTGAAACGCAAGGATACGTCAATCAGTCTCCGTCTACCTGAAGAGTTATTAGACGCTGTGCGCATTAATGCAAAACGCGTTGGCATTCCTTATCAACGCTTCATGCGGTTGGCAATTGAACGAGCAGTGAAGCCTGGTAAATCCCCGCAGAACACTGACGGCAGCACCACAAGGGATCAACAGCTTTAGGAAGGCACTACGGAGTGTCATAGCAGAAGGTGTTAAAGAAATATCTTTCCGAAACAAAAAAATCGGGCGTTAAGCCGTTTTGCTAAACGTCAAAAGTCTTGATACCGTAACTGGATGACCTCCTCACCGTATTTCCGTTTCAACCCATCATCCAGTCAGCCGTGTAAAATCCTTAATGCAGCAACTCAACCACATCCAGGTCGCCCTCTCCGGCATCAACCTCATTGAGGCAAGCGCCGGGACGGGGAAGACCTACGCCATCGCCTCGCTCTATCTGCGGCTGCTGGTGGAGCAGGAGCTGTTGCCTGAACAGATTCTTGTGGTGACCTACACAGAGGCGGCGACGCAGGAGCTTCGTGCGAGAATCCGCAACCGTATCCGCGAGGCGCTTGAGGTGATGGAGGGTGGTGAGACAACCGATGCATTTCTCGAAGAGCTGCACGAAAAGGCCTCTCAAACCGGCATGAAAAAGGTGCGCGATTTGCTGGAGCGGGCTCTCGGCGCTTTCGATACGGCCTCGATTTTCACCATTCATGGTTTCTGCCTGCGGGCATTGCAGGATAACGCCTTTGAGAGCGGTTCTCTTTACGATACCGAGCTGGTGACCGATCAGACCGGGCTGCTTCGCGATATTGTGGAGGATTTCTGGAGAATGCACTTTTTCCGTGAGCCAGCGCCTCTGCTTGGCTATACCCTGCGGAATCGTCACTCTCCTGAAACCTTTATCTCGCTGCTGAGAAATCTTCATGCCGGTACAGGGGTGGAGATTATCCCCGACTTCAGCGATGAGGAGATACGAACGCTTGACAAGGAGTGCGGCGCTGCCTACGCGGAGACATGCGCTCTCTGGAAGCGTGAACGCAAGAGCATTACGGAGCTCTTGACAACAGACAAGGGGCTGAAGCGATCGCAGGATACCTACCGGGCAGACCTGCTTGAGCCGCTCTTTGCCGACATGGATGCTTTTGTGGCTGCTGGCAACCCTTATGACCTCTTTGCCGACTTTAAAAAGTTTACAGCAAGTGCCATCAGTGAAGGGACGAAGTTGAAAAACACGCCACCGGAGCACCCGCTGTTCGGGAGCTGCCAATGGCTGCACGATGCGGTGCAGAGCCGCTTTCTTGCTCTCAAGTCAGAGCTGGTTCGCTTTTATCAGAAAAGCCTGCCGCAACGCAAACGGGCCAGCAATGTTCGTTTTTTCGATGACCTGCTCGAAGATCTCTATCGTGCGCTCCTCTCGGATGGCGGTGGTGCGATACTTGCCGGGCTGCTTCGTGCCAAGTACCGAGCAGCGCTGATTGATGAGTTTCAGGATACCGATCCGGTACAGTATGAGATTTTCAGGAGCATCTACGCAGGCTCTGACTTGCCGCTCTTTCTTATCGGCGACCCCAAACAGGCGATCTACAGCTTCCGTGGGGCGGATATTTTCGCTTACATGCGGGCGGCCCGTGAGGTGAGTGAGGAGCGTCGTTTTACGCTGACGGATAACTGGCGCTCATCTCCGCCGCTGCTTCAGGCTTTCAATACCTTGTTCGACAACACGAGGCGACCTTTTCTCTATGATGAAATTCTCTACCATCCTCTTGCTGCGGGTAACCGGGAGTCGAGCGCCAGCGGGGAGGTGAGCGAGGGTGAGCCGATGCAGCTCTGGTTCATGGACTCCAGTGATGAAAAAAGCGGCGTATGGACGGTTGAGGATGCTGGCGCTTTTGCCTCCAAAGCGGTGGCTGGTGAAATTGTGCGTCTCCTGCAGGATGGCGAAACCCTTGTCGGGGGCAAACCTCTCACCGCTGGTGATATTGCCGTGATAGTGCGCACTCATAGGCAAGCGGCCATGGTACTCAACGCCCTGAGTGCACAAGGTATTGCGGGGATAATGCGGAGCGACAAAAGCATCTTTGCAACGAAGGAGGCCGAAGAGCTGCGCATCCTGCTCTCCGCGCTTGGCGATCCGTCGAATGAACCCAAGGTGCGGGCTGCGCTGGTGACCGATCTCCTCGGCAGGTCAGGCAACGAGATTGCCATGCTACTTGATGATGAGGAGTTGTGGACGGAGTGCCTCAGGTCGTTCCGCCACTACCATGAGCTTTGGCTTCAGCGCGGCTGTATGGTGATGAGCCGAGAGCTGATGGCAAAAGAGGGGGTTCGCGGGCGCCTGCTTGGTTATGCTGATGGAGAGCGGCGGCTCACCAATATTCTGCACTGTTTTGAGCTGCTCCACGGGGAGGAGCATGAGCGGGGAGTTGGCATGGAGGGGCTGATTGCCTGGTTCAGCGAACGGCTTGGGGCTGAGGAGGAGCAGGAGGAGCACCAGATTCGCCTTGAAACAGATGAGGCTGCGGTGAAGATTGTCACCATCCATGTCAGCAAGGGGCTTGAGTATCCGGTGGTTTTCTGCCCCTTTCTCTGGGGCGGGGCAAACCTCAAGGGCGATGTGGTGATGTTCCACAATGAGCAGTGGAATCTGGTGAAGGATTTCGGCTCTTCCGATATTGAGCCTCACCGATCTCTGGCCGGAAAGGAGTCCTTGGCGGAGAGTCTCCGGCTGCTCTATGTGTCGCTGACGAGAGCGAAGTACCGCTGCTATCTTTTTGCGGGCAAAACCCGTGCGGACACCTCGCCGATCAACTATCTGCTTCATGCTTCGGGTGATACTCGGGAAACGGAGAACCCGGCGATGGCCCTTGTTGCTGAAATGAAAGCCTTGAACGCAACAACAATGGCCGGGCAGTTACAGGAGTTTGCCGAAAGTTCAGGAGGAACAATTGGCTTCAGGCTGATGAATCGGTCGGATGTTGCGGAGAAGTCACTTCTTCCCCGTCTACCCGCAGCCTCCGACCAGCCACACCTGCGCAGTTTCAGCGGCAGGGTTGACACTGGCTGGCATGTCTCAAGCTTCACCTCTTTCAGCCGCCACGAATCCGGCCCCATGCAGCAGAGCGCAGAGCTGCCGGATCGCGACGAGGAGCGTCAGGTAAACGAGGTACCGAATAGTGCCGGTGGCGAGCAGAGTATCTTTACCTTCCCCAAGGGTGCGCAGGCGGGCATCTTCATGCACGGGATTTTTGAAAAGCTCGATTTTGCCTCGCCCTCTGATGAGTCGATTCGTGAACTGGTGTGGCAGGGTCTGGAACGTTACAATTATAAGCCGGAGTGGGAACCGCATATTACCGGGATGGTGCACAACGTGCTCAGAACGCCACTCTCGTCGCCTGATGCTGCCTTTACCCTTGGCGCTCTCAAGAAGGGGAGCTGGAGTGCCGAGCTGGAGTTTTTCTTCCCTCTCCGCTTTATCAACTCCTCGCTGCTGGGCGAGCTTCTTGCGCTTCACGGTTTTTTGTCGGGCGGGATTGACCTTGCCCGGCTCGCAAGGGATCTCCAGTTCAAACCGGTCAAGGGAATGCTCATGGGATTCATGGATATGGTTTTCGAGGAGGGAGGTCGCTACTACCTGCTCGACTGGAAATCCAACCATCTCGGCAACTCCGTTGATGACTACGGGCATTCCGCCATAACCCAGGCGATGCAGAGTAACCTTTATCCGCTCCAATACCTGCTTTATACGGTGGCGCTCAACCGCTATCTTTCGTTGCGGGTCAAAAACTACCGCTATGCCACCCATTTTGGCGGTATAGTCTACGTTTTTCTGCGCGGTATAAGCCGGGAGCATGGAGAGAGCAGAGGATTTTTTCGCGACCTTCCATCCGAAGGGCTGATTGATGCATTGACAGATCTTTTGATCGAGGAGGGAGGAGAAGCTTATGACTATTGAGTTTCAGGAGCGGGCCATTGACCACCATTTTGCCAACTTTATATGCAAGCAAACCTCCTGTCAGGTCAATGAGGTCTTACGGCTTGTGTTTTCTCTTGCCAGCAGCGCGATCGGACGCGGTAATCTTTGCCTGCACCTTGCTGATATTGCAGGGCAAACGGTCAGGGTGAACGGTAAAGAGCTACTGTTGCCCCGGCTTGATGTGTTGCTTGAACTACTCGGAAAAAGCCCGGTCGTCAGCCTGAATTGTCAGCATCACCGCCCCCTCGTGCTTGATGGCGCGGCTCGTCTCTATCTCTATCGCTACTGGCGATATGAGCATGATCTCGCTGAGACAATTCTGAAGAAAGCCGTTGCGGTTACAGACAATATTGACGCGGTGAAACTGCAGGAATCGATTGAAAGACTTTTTCCTGAAAGTGCAGATCATCGCCAGAAAGAGGCCGCAATGGTTGCCCTTCAGCGGCAGTTTTGCGTTATCTCCGGTGGCCCGGGAACCGGGAAAACCTCGACGGTTGTCCGCATTCTTGCGCTGCTGCTTGAGCAGGAGGGAGGCAGAAAACAGCGAATTGCCATGGCGACCCCGACAGGCAAGGCTGCTGCGAGGCTGAAGCAATCCGTTAACGATTTCCGCCAAACGCTGAACTGTTCTGATGAGGTAAAGTCTGCAATTCTGGACAATGTCGTCACCATCCAGCGTCTGCTTGGAAGCATCTCAGGTTCGACCAGGTTTCGCCATTCAGCGCGAAATCCGCTTCCTTATGACACTGTTATTATCGATGAAGCATCAATGGTTGCCCTCCCACTGATGAGCGCTCTTGTGGCTGCTCTTAAGCCAACAGCCCGTCTTATTCTGCTTGGCGACAAAGATCAGCTCGCCTCGGTTGATGCCGGTGCGGTCCTTGGAGATATTTGCAGCGCCGGAGAGGGGAGTCCCGCTTCGCCGCTCTCCGATTCACTGGTTGTGCTTGAAAAAAACTACCGCTTTCAGCCGGGAAGCGGCATTGCGGAAATCAGCCGTGCTGTGAACACCGGTCAGGAGATGGAGGCTCTGGAGCTTTTGAAGGGCAATGAAGCGGGCACTATTCGCTGGCAATCGTCACCCAGCCGTGAAGAGTTGCAGACTGCCCTGGCATCAACAGTGACTGAAGGCTATCAGAGCTATCTTGAAGCAGCCTGTCCTGATGAAGCGCTGGAGCGGTTTGACCGGTTCAGGATACTTTGCGCCCTCCGTGAAAGTCTTTACGGGGTAAGTGGTCTCAACAATATCATCGAAAAAATTCTTGCCCGGCAAGGACTGATTGCTCCGTCGAGCCTCTTCTACCCTGGACGTCCCATTCTTGTCACGGTCAACGACTATGCCTTGCGCCTCTTTAACGGTGACACTGCTATTCTCTTTCCCGATCCTGATAACGGAGGTCTCTTGAAGGCTTTTTTCCCGACTCCCGATGGAGAAGTCCGCAGCATACCGCCGGAGCGACTTCCCGCGCATGAAACCGCTTATGCCATGACCATTCATAAAAGCCAGGGATCAGAGTTTGACCGCGTACTAATGCTTCTTCCTCCGGTTGACAGTGAACTTCTGACGCGGGAGCTGATCTATACCGGTATGACAAGAGCAAAAAAAACTTTTGAAATCTGGGCAAATAAAGAAGTATTTTGCTCTGCAGTTAAAAGAAAAACAGAACGAAATTCGGGTCTGAAGGATGCGCTGCGCTGGAAATAAAAATAAAGATCGTCACAC
>CAJAAV010000078.1 GCA_903937835.1 uncultured Chlorobiaceae bacterium
CAGAGTCACAAAACCCCGCTTGAGCTTGGGGGGTGGGAAGACTGAAGAAAAGTTATTATATATTGCGATTCTTGTTTTCAATTGAAAAAACGAAGCAACAAATAGCAAATAGTTCAATGAGTTATTTAGCGTCAACCCGCTGCAAGCTCTATTACGAAGACACGGCGGAGTCTGATCTTTCAGCAAGAGACAAACCCGCAGTACTGTTTGTGAATGGCTGGGCGATCTCCTCCCGATACTGGAAACCACTGGTCGGCATGCTCTCTGCAAACTACCGGTGCATTACCTATGATCAGAGCGGCACTGGACAAACGATCATCAAGGGCTATAAACCAACGTTCACCATTCGGGGTTTTACAGATGAAGCCGCTGAACTCATTGAACATCTGGGGCTCCAGAGATCAAGAAAGCTTCATATTGTTGGCCATTCGATGGGAGGTATGGTAGCCACTGAACTTTGTCTTCGGTACTGTAACGCTCTTTTATCTGCTACTATCATCGCCTGCGGCATTTTTGAAGAAACCCCTTATACATCTCTGGGACTCTTTTTTCTTGGCGGACTGATTGACGTTTCTCTGAATTTCCGGAATATTTTTCAGATTGAACCCTTAAAAAGCATCTTTATCAAACGTGCTGCTTCAAAAGAGATCAGCCTGGAATATCATGATATCCTTATTGATGACTTCACTCAATCCGATAAAGACGCTACTATTGCTGTCGGAAAGTTTTCAATCGATCGTGATTCGCTGAGGGCTTATACCCGCCATGTACTCTCTATCTCTTCTCCAATGCTGTGCAGTGTCGGAATGGCCGATCACACTATTCCACCTGAAGGTACCATCTCGCTTTATGAAAGACGCAAAGCAGAGTCGGAGGCACCGACACACCTTGCAAAGTTCATGGAGGTTGGTCATCTCCCAATGCTGGAAGAGACTGCTGAATTTGCAAGCGAGCTTACAAAGCATTTTGAATTTGCGGAACAATTTTACAAGTCTAAACCATAATCTCTACTGTGAGTAATAAAATATTTACCAAAAGCCTGTTATTTCTTTTTGCATCACTCATCGCCATAACACTGACGACCGCTGCGGCCTACGCGATGAAGTCTTTCATGGGTTTGCCCAGCCTTGAGGAGCTTGAAAATCCAAACCCGGAACTCGCCTCTTTAGTCTATTCGGAGGACGGCGTGCTTCTCCATAAATTTTTTCTGAAGAATCGAACATTCATTCCTCTCAAATCTATTCCCCTGTCAACTCGTTACGCATTGATAGCTACTGAAGATGTAGCCTTTTACAACCACTGGGGTGTCGATCTGCGACGACTTGTCATTGCGATGGGTGAAAATATATTCAGGGGACCAAGCCGGTGGCAGGGGGCCAGTACCATTACCCAGCAGCTTGCCAAAAATCTTTACCTTACTCAGGAGCGCACCGTCACCCGAAAAGTCAAGGAATTCGTTACGGCAATTGAGCTTGAAAAAACCTATACCAAAGACGAAATTCTGGCGCTCTATCTCAACACTGTTTATTTCGGCTCCGGAGCTTATGGCATAGAAGCTGCGGCCTATACCTATTTCGGCAAACCGGCATACCTTCTGACGCTTCCGGAAAGTGCAACGCTTATCGCCACGCTGAAAAACCCTACCGCCTACAATCCGACGAAAAATCCGTCAGGTGCAATCGGAAGGAGAAACCTTATCCTCTCACTGATGGAGAAGACAAAATTTATTACACCGAAACAGGCAGCAACAGCCAAAAAAAGTTCATTGGTGTTGAAATATACACCAGTCAGCCATCAAGGCCTGGCCCCTTATTTTACTGAATATGTTCGACAGACGGTCAAACCATCGACAATGCTTGGCAATCTCGATCTTTACCGTGACGGCCTGACCATCCAGACAACACTCGACAGCCGCATGCAGAACTATGCCCAGCAGGCAGCAGCCGAACATCTTGCCGGACTGCAGGCTGCCTTCGACCGATCATGGAGATGGACTGAATCTCTGAAAAACCAGATCATCATGGAGAGCGACCGGTTCAGTGAGCTGAAAGATAACGGGCTCTCGGAGCAGCAGGCCATGGCAAAGCTCAAGGCCGACAAAGTTTGGCTGAATGAATTGTTGCAGGAAAAAACACGAATACAGGTGGCTTTAGTAGCAATTGATCCGACCAACGGCCATGTCAAGGCATGGGTTGGAGGCAACAGATTCTCTCCTGATGAGTATAAATATCAGTTTGACCATGTGTGGCAGGCAAAACGGCAACCTGGTTCAACCTTTAAACCATTCGTTTACACTGCGGCCATCGACAAGGGGCTTCCGGCCAACTTTCAGGTACTTGACCAGCCTATGGCACTCAATAGCGGTAATGGTATCTGGTCACCAAGAAACTCCGACGGCTCATCCGGGGGGATGACCACACTCCGTACGGCATTGTGCAGATCATTGAACCAGGTCACCGTAAGACTGGCCTACGAGAATCTGAAAACGTCAGAAATAATCAGTTATGCGAGAAGAATGGGCATCACCTCACCAATGGCGTCAAACCTCTCTATCGCTCTTGGAACATCGGAAGTAAGCCCGCTTGAACTTGCCGGAGCCTTTTCAACATTTGCCAACAATGGCATCTGGAACGAGCCGGTCTCAATCCTCAAGGTTGAGGACAAACATAACCGCCCCATATCGGAATACACTCCGAACCATCGTTTTGCCATTGACTCAACGACTAACTTTGTCATGGTCTCGATGCTCAAGGATGTGATCAATAAAGGTACCGGTGCGGCTGTCCGTGGCCGTTACGGCTTTACTGTTGAGGCCGCAGGAAAAACCGGAACGACTCAAAGCATGAGAGATGCCTGGTTTGCGGGATTTACCCCTCAGCTCGTTGCCGTTGTCTGGACCGGGTTTGATGACGAACGTATCAAATTCACCTCCATGGAGTATGGACAGGGTGCTCGGGCAGCTCTTCCTGTGTGGGCCGGCTTTATGAAACGCTGCTACAGTGACCCGTCGCTGAAACTTGAAAACAAGTATTTTCATATTCCTGAGACCGTGATTGCTGTCCCTATGTCCGGGCAGACCAATACACCCACCGATCTCCTCGGCAGTGATGTCTATATCGAATATTATACTCCGAAAGGCTTTCAATACTATCAGTCTCATTCAGGGCCGTCAATCGATGGAACCAGCACCACTTCAGTGAGAGACAGCAGCAGTGCAATGAGAGGAAATGGAGTTCAAGTACCAAGCCCTGCGCCAAAACCCAAGCCGAAACCGGTGCAAGCCCTTTAAGCTTCTGATCAGTTAACCTCACAACACTCTTGTTATGCAATCGGTAGTAGTCCTTGATTTTGGTTCGCAATATACCCAGTTGATCGCCCGTCGTATCCGGGAACTGGGTATCTATTCTGAGATTCTTCCCTATAACACTTCGGCAGAAAAAATCCGGGAACATCAGCCGAAAGCGATCATCCTTTCAGGCGGACCGAACAGCGTTTATGATCAGGATGCCTTTATGCCCGATGCCGCTATTTTTTCGCTCGGCATTCCCGTGCTCGGCATCTGCTATGGTTTGCAGGCAATCGCCAACCACTTTGGGGGAGAGGTGGCCTCGGCATCAAAGCATGAGTTCGGACGCTCAAAAATTATGGTTGACCGCCACGGTGAGAGTGAAAGTATGCTTTTTCACAATATTCCCGATTCAGATGTCTGGATGAGCCATGGCGACAAGGTTGTACGGCTTCCTGATGGGTTCAGGGCAACGGCCAGCAGCGAAAATTCTGAAATATGCGCCATTGAAAGCTTTGGCAGCAAAGGCGCTTTAAAAGTATATGGCCTGCAGTTTCACCCCGAAGTACAACACACCCTCTACGGCAAACAACTCTTCTCAAACTTCCTGCTCGACATTGCTGGCATCACCCCCGACTGGTCATCGAAAAGCTTTATCGACCACCAGATTGAAGAGATTCGGCGCAAAGCAGGCAAAGAGACGGTTATCTGCGGCATCAGCGGCGGAGTTGACTCGACCGTTGCGGCAGTTCTGGTGGGCAAAGCGATAGGCAAACAACTGCACTGTGTCTTTGTCGATAACGGCCTGCTCCGAAAAAATGAGGCCGAAAAAGTGATGAGCTTCCTCTCGACGCTTGGTCTCAGGGTATCCCTGGTCGATGCTTCCGATCTCTTCCTGAAACGACTGAAAAATGTTGCAGCACCTGAAAAGAAGCGCAAAATCATAGGAAAGAGCTTTATACAGGTTTTTGAAGAGCAGATGGCTCATGAGAAATTTCTGGTACAGGGCACTCTCTACCCTGATGTGATTGAGAGTGTGAGCGTCAAAGGCCCATCGGAAACCATCAAGTCGCACCATAATGTAGGCGGGCTTCCAAAACGGATGAAACTCAAGCTGATTGAGCCCCTCCGCGAACTTTTCAAGGATGAAGTACGTGCCGTAGGCCGCGAACTTGGCATTGCCGAAGATATTCTGATGCGCCACCCCTTCCCCGGTCCCGGCCTGGCCGTGCGAGTGCTTGGGTCAGTCAACAAGGAGAGGCTTGATGTGTTGCGGGAAGCTGACGAAATCTATATCGAAGAGCTGAAATCCAGCGGCCTGTACAGCCATGTCTGGCAGGCATTTGCGGTGCTTCTTCCAGTTCAGTCAGTTGGCGTCATGGGCGACAAACGCACCTACGAAAACGTGCTGGCTCTGCGGGCGGTCGAATCAACCGATGGCATGACTGCCGACTGGGCACCCTTGCCCCACGACTTTCTTGCCCGCGTCTCCAACCGCATCATCAACGAAGTGCGCGGGATTAACAGGGTCGCTTATGATATTTCATCGAAGCCGCCAGCGACGATTGAGTGGGAGTGATGGTGGAAACAATCCTGCCTGTCAGTAATACCTTAACGTCGCATCAACTATTGTTTTTGGTCATCTTTTTGATAGAGTGGAGACCTTGGGCCATATAACAGACCATTGTATTTTGGTGATAAAAGTCTCGAACTTGTAACTCGAGAAATATCATGACCTTTATCAACAGTACTGCTGATAATTTGTTTTGCAACTGCCTTAACAAGAATAGCAACCAATGAAAGATTGTTATTGTTGTCAGTTTCAGCACTGGATGCTGTGGCAAATCCAGACCATAAAAGCACTCCGGTTTTTGCATCAACTAATTTGGCATTTGCCTTAACAACAACATCACTGCTTACTACATTGTATACAGGGCCATAATTTTCAATGGTAATGTAAAGAACCGCATCAGCTCCAAATATTTCCTTTAACTTATTCAGAGGAGCCTGGTGCATTTCTGGTGGATTTTGTAGTCCATTTTCCTTGAACGCCTGATCAACTAACGCAACAGGAAATACATAATAACCACCTTCAGCAAGAGGTTCCGTTGCCGTGGATAAAAATCCATAAGTAGCCTTCGTATCAGGAGAGTTATTGACAGGAGGCAAAACTAAAATGGAGGCCGGGTTTGATTTTCGATAACTTGTGTAATCCATCTGTGCAACAGGAGTAGCACATGCACCTAACAATGATAAAACTGACAAAGAAAAGGTAATCTTCAACAATTTCATAAAGCTCCCCCATTTTTAGTTTTAGCAATGAGTCTATCCATGAATTGCTTTGATTCCGGAAATAATTCTTCCTCAGTAATAAAAGCTTGCCTGGCTTGATCTAACTTTCCTGTCTGAAAATATAAACCGCCCAGTTGAGCATAAAATCCTGGAGGAAGTGCTTTATTCTTTGATTTGGCAATTTGAGAATCAGCTTCAAGTTTGAGAACTTGCTCCTCTGGTGAAATTTTACCAGGATTGGCATAGTTTTGGTAAATCAATTGCTCATAATTTCCCCAACTGTATAAGCTTGGCTTATTAGTCGCACAGCCTTGAATCAACAAGATTACCAATAAAACCGGAAATATTTTTTTCATTTGATTTAATTTTTTGGTTTCCAGGAACCTTGATCAACTCCATCAACTAATCTGTTGACAGCCTCTTTTACTGCAAGATCAAGAACTTTGCCATTAAGAGTCGAATCATATTCAGCAGTGCCTCCGAAACCAATAACTTCTCTGTTAGAAAGGGCATATTCTCCCGCGCCCTGGGCTGAAAAAACAATTTCTGACGTAAGGGCATCAACCACATTTAAAGTGACCTTTGCATAAGCAACTTGCGATTTTCCGCGTCCGAGAATTCCAAAAAGCTGCTGATCACCAGTCTCTTTTCTGCCAAACTCTGTAACATCACCTGTAATCAAAAATGCCGCGCTCTTAATAGACTGGGTCTTTCCTCCTAAATTTGCTTCAAACTTTGCCTCACTCATGTTGCCTCTGTCCATGACATTGAAGTGATTAGTCTGTTGTAAATGTGAAAGAAGAATAGTCTTGGCCTGACTTCCAAGCCGGTCAACCCCGTCAGAAAAAAGCCCGCGCATGAAACTTGATTTGTTTTCAAATTTGCCAACGACAAGACTTGATTTGACTCCTGAATAGGGCATTGATGCACTATTTACTTTGTCAACGACCAAGGCTTGATGAGTCTCAGTTGCACAACCTGATACACAAAACACCGCCATCACTGAAAAAAGCCGCATGAATTTTGTGCACGAGCTTTTGTGAGAAAAATGAGTCATTTTTAAAAATCCTTAATTATAAATTAATAAGCCAGTTACATGGTTACTACCCGACACTGATGACTGTTCGGTTTCGCCATGTATAGACCGTGTCAACAAAATTTCTTCGTTCGATTGTAACAGAATCGCCAAGTCGCTCAGCATCACACATCTATCAAAATCATACTCCAGACTCTTCTGGATGATCTGATCAACGTTGCCAGTACCTGACTATTTTATGTATCAAAAAAAAATTACATTCCCACACAGCCACATTCTGATTCTCTTAGTTTTTGTAGTCTAACACTTAATTTTTATCTTTCAAAGCATTCACCGATATCGTTTATGCAAGAATACTCAGCAAAGCTAAGCTGAAAAATTTGCTTGCTCCAATGAGACTACCCATTCCATTCCGTTGACGCCATTCCAATAGGGATGCTGTAATTCACTGGAAGAGTCTTTCTTTCAGACACTGCAGTGGAGTATAATGACTCGCGGAAATAACAGGGTGATTCGCGATCCGGTGCCTGCCACTCTTTATTTGAGCCGGGCACGACTGTTTATGAATATCAATTCTCTCGTCATGATGAAAAGAATAGCTGTTATACTGGTTGCCCATGGAGAAGCTGAAACAGACAGTTTTTTTGAAAATTTCTCCATGATCCGCCACACCCTCGCACATGCTGGTGAGGTGATGAAGCTGCCCCGTCCGTTACAGCTCGTGGCATCGCTGCTTGGAGGGGTGAAAAACAAAGTGACGTTTCGCGCACAAAAATACCGCTCACCACAGAACAGGATCACCAGACAACAGGCTTCGCTACTCCAGGAGAAGCTCAACAGGGTCATGATTCCTCACCAGACCAACGTTGAGGTCTATTCGGCTTTCCACGCAACACCTCCATTCGTCAAGGAGATCGTTAAACAAACGAGCGGTCACGACCTTCAACTCCTGGTCTCTATGTCACCCATTGATAATCGGCTGACTTCCGGAAACCTGCAGCAGCTCTCTGCACAATGCTTGCCGGTCAACGGTCAGCGACGTCCTGTTGTGGTACACGGTTTCTGGAAAAATGCGGAACTCCGAAAAGTCTACCTCGACCACCTGTTCTTCCATGGAAAAACCGGCGACGGATCGGCTTTAGTTCTGACGTTTCATGGCACTCTTGTCAAGGATACCAAAGGAGATATACCGATGTTTCATACTGGCTTGAAAGAGATGGAGGAAATGGGCAGTACTCTTCGTAATGCTATTCTTATTGATCCTCGCAACGGTTATGATACTATTGAAATAGCATACCTCAACCATGACGTGGGAGGAACCTGGACAAAGCCATCTCTTGCCGAGGCCTTAAACGCACTCTCATCCAGAGGGATCAGAGATGTGGATATTTTCAGTTGTGGATATTTTTCTGATGGAACGGAGACGATTCTGCATGCACAGAAAGAAGCCGCTGCAAGTTCTGTGAAAACGATCAGATTTTTGCCTTGTATCAATGATTCGGAGGCTTTCGCCGACTTTCTTGCAGAAAAGGTTGCTGCGGTTGTAGCTTCCGAATCTCCATAAGTCGTTCCGGTTGCCAGGAGTCACGGATGATCGTGTGCATATCCAGTCAATTGTGGGAAACGCGATTACTCATTGAGATTCCTGAGAGAAAACTTCTGTTGCAATAACTTAGGGATATCTTCGCGCCTGACCGTCCACCCCGTTGTTCTGCCTGCCGAAACAGACTTGAAGCGTTCGCCGATAAGCACATCCTTGCCCGAAGGGTTCTGCATGACAACCATCAGGCTGCGAACAAAAATAGAGTCTGGATGCATCGAATTGAGATAGTTCGCCGGTTCGAAATCCACCCACTCCTGAGGGGAGAGATTGAACTCGTAGAGATTTGTCCAGACACCATCACTCAGTGACTGCAAGAGATAGTCCCGCTCAGGGCTTATGGTCAGTTTGAACGTCTCATAATCCTGACTGATTTCCCGGTCGAGCCAGTTCAGGTTGACCGGCTCCCTTATACCGTAACTGCCGAACCCCAGATCAAAGAGCCATAGCTCACCTTCAATCGTCACCACAATCGCCATGTGCGTCTTCGGACGACGGACAGGGTAGGTCATCGGACGGGCAGCAACAAATTGCCAGGAAATTCCCAACGCCTCAAGCGCCATGGCAAAGAGACCATTGACCTCGTAACAGTAACCCCCTCGATTCCGATCAACGATTTTGCGATAAATCTCCTCCTGGACAAACGAGACAACTTTCCCCTGCTGAACATCGAGGTTTTCAAACGGTACCGAAAAAAGCTGGCAACGCATCATGCGTTTCAGGGTGGCAAAATCCGCAGAAACTGCACCATGAAAGCCGATTCTTGAAAAATACGCCGGGAGGCTGAAGTTGTCTGGTTTCATACCGGCAGTTAAGCGAAAGTGGATAATCTTTTTGGTGACCTCAAATTTCTCTTCGAGAGCGTCGCATGCTTTTTTGAAATCTTTCTCTTTGAGATTCTCGGTCAGGATCAGATCGCCTATGAGGAGGGGTGTACTGCCCAGTGAAGCATCCAGCCAAGGCGTTAGCCATCGGTGCCGACTCATGTTTTCGAATGCGGCGCACCAAGCTTGAAGCCATGCGGCTCCGTTGGCGCAGCATGACCGCTTATTATAATCACATTTCAGATATATTGAGCAAGGAGTACCCACCCTTACATTTTTTTCTTTTCTTGACCAATCAGGTCGATATATATCTCTTCAATTTTCACTCTGGCCCAATTTGTTTTTCGCAAGAATTTCAAGCTGGACTTAATACTTGGATCATTATAAAAACAACGAATTTCTATCATTTTATAGAGTTCATCCCAGCCATAGTGATTTACAAGATCACATAGTATTTTTTCAAGAGTTATTCCATGCAATGGATTATTTGGTTGATCATTCATGTTTCTGTATTTTCGATGTATTCCTGTGAGATTAGATTATTTTTCCATATAATAATCAATGTTTTTTAAAGTGCTCAGTTGGTTTAATCTCGAACTCAAAACCCCGGACAAAACCTCATCTCTTCAGCAATAAAGAGGGTCAATGGCTTGATGTCGCCATCACTGCTTGCTTTTTCGAGTGCATCCATGTAGTCACTGCGCCGCTGAACCCGAATAACTGTCCACGGATAGCCGCCTGAGGCAAGCATGGCGTTCATCAAAAATCGCCCGATACGGCCATTGCCATCGAAATAAGGATGGATGAAAACAAAAAGCTGATGACCGAGTACTGCTCTGACTGCCGGTTCGGGCTCCTGTTCAATCAGGTTGAACAGGGTTTCCATTGAATCGGTCAGCGCTTCGGATGGCAGAGGAGTGTGCATTGAGTTAAGGATAAAGACAGAACCATTCCGATAACCGGCAAGCTGGTGCGGCAATAAGTGCATCAGTGACCTGATAGCCCTCTATGGAAAGTGAGTTGTAGGCATCAACGACGTAGCGTTCATCGACATTGGCCAGATAGGCCGCGGCATTTCGGGCCACTCCAGGCGCTGGAGGAAAGAGTGCCAGTACCTCTTCTCTCCATCCCGACCACAGGGATTGTAACCGCATGATGTATGGTGATCGCTCACGGGTATTCCCCAGTGTTGGCACAGGAATAAGAAACGGGTTTATTTCTCGAACATCGTATTTGCCCAGTTTCATGGTGTGGATAATCCGCTCGGCATAATCGGCACGCCCGACAAAGCGCAGCGCTCCCGCCAGCCGCCCGGCAGCAGCAACCGATCCCTCTTTGGTAAGTAATATTTCGAGAAGTTCACCGGGATCGCCAACCATGTTGAGTGCGATTTCGGCATCACGCGGATTGGTGATAAATGCTCGCGGACTCAGCTTGCAGAGGGTTTCCGAAAGAGAGTGCAGTTGCAGCCCGTGCACCTCTGTTTGATGGCGGGGCGAGTTCTTTTTATCAGGGTAGATCAACACGGAGTTCCCGTATGGGAGGTCGAGCACAGAGGTGCCGCCTTCAGTGGTGATGACAGTTACCTGACGGGGTATGCGAGTGCTCCGGGTATGGAGGATGAGTGATGCGTCTGCGTTCAGGCAGTATCTCTTTTTGAAGCGCCTCGTCAAATAACCGGATAAAAATGACCAGAAATTGGCATACCACGCCGTAGAGTCCCCCGCATGATCTCGCGGATTTGCACATAAGTACCACCCTTTCATAACCGGTCGCAGAAACCCCTCCGCGACAAGAATCACTCGCTGCGCCTCGGTAATATCGCCAGACTCAATCACGCCATTGTACTTGCCCTGCAACCGCTTCAGCGCCCGCAGTGCGTCAGCCAGCTTTTCATTCGGTCTTGCCATCTGCACTTAAGAATTGGAGTTACCGTGCCATACCACGTCACCTTCCTCCCGTAATATAACTTTGTTATTCTCTAAAATTGCGAGTGCAAATTGCTGTTAAGAAATATGATAAAAACCGAGTAACAGCTATATTTCTATGCAAAGCAGAAGTGCATGGTAGTGATCAGAAAAAAAGGGTTTGACTCTGCAAGTGGCCGCCTGACGCAGAGCTTAGCGGCAGAGGGTTAGCGCAGTCCGCTGGAGCGTTGCATCAGGCAGTTATTTAATCTACCGTCAAGTGCTTCATTCTATCAATGCCGGAAAAAATATCATACAGCGTCATGGTCTCAACCATTGTTCGCCGCTCTGACATATAGTTCCCATAACCTGTTGTAGAAAATTGATTAAGAAAACGGATGGTATCAACCACTATGGTGTTAGTGAGCGTAAGAGAGCAATAAAATCATCTTTGTAATTGCTCTATCTTTGAGTATTTCTGTCGTAACATAGGGAATAAATAATTTCAGAATTGTTGCCATTTTTGATAACTTCATGGCTTATCAACTGAACTATTTTCACCCTCGAATACTGAAAGAGATTGAGGCTTGGCCTGAGTCGATCAAGACGGATTACGCACGCATTGTTGAGTTGCTTATGGATTACGGCCATGATCTGCGGATGCCCTATTCACGAGCAATGGGAAATGGCTTGTTTGAGATTCGGCCCAGGGGAAAGGATGATATTGGAAGAGCACTCTACTGTTTTCAGACAGGAAAGCGAATCATTATCCTGCACGCATTTTTCAAAAAATCGCAAGCGACCCCACGAAAAGAGTTAGTGCTCGCGCTTAATAGAATGAAGGAGGTAATCAATGGATGATCTCAAATACCAGCCTGTGGAGCACAATCACGAAGAATTTCTCCGCAAGGCGATGGTCAATAAAGAATTTAAAGCGGAGTATGAGGCTCTTGGGCCAAAGTATGCCCTGATACGGGAACTCCTTGCCGCCCGCCAGCAATCAGGCATGACGCAAGAGGCTGTAGCTCTGAAAATTGGTACCTCCAAAAGCGCCATCTCCAGACTTGAATCAGGCAACAAGCACACCCCCTCTGTTGCCACGCTGAGGAAATACGCCGATGCAGTTGGCTGCGAACTGGAAATCAAACTGACACCAAAAAAGGAACAGCAAGCAAGCTGAGTAACCAAAACAGGCTGTTGTCGAATCATAACTCACGCCCTTCTTTGCCAGAGCCCGTCTTTTGCCCGTAGTTTCGGAGAGATGGTGAGTATGAAATCCACTGCTGGCGGCATTACTTCAACATTATATCCCACAGGAAGAGTATACCAAATTTGATATTTTAGCGCAACTTTTTATCAGGAATTCTTGATCTCAAGCTGATAATGTTTCAGGATTGAAAAGAGATGAACAACGGCAATATGTTCAGCTTCTGACTGGTTTACACCTCTTTTGCTGCTCCATCAACCAGTGTTCCGTTAATGAACTTGTGAATAATACTTGAGATATAACTCTGATACGGCAAACCTTCCTTGATGGCCTTTCTTTGCAACTCAGTGAGGTCTCTTTCAGAAATCCGAATATTCAGCCTCCTGTCCTTTCTTAAAGTATTACAGGCGTACTCAGCCAACTCTTTTCTTCTTTTTGGAAGGTCGGCAACAGGAACCCATTCACCTTTTTCAAAGCTATCCAGTATTTCCTTCTCTTCTTTGGTCAGCTTAGTCGTCATGTTTTTCTCCAAAATATTGCTGAGTGGCCTTCCTGCTCGGGATAATGGTTTTCAGAAACAACTCTTCCTCATTCTCAACATAAGGTACGAGATATGCGTAATTGAACACGCTCAGTACCATGATTCGTTGTCCAGGGTATACCTTCTGGTTGGGATGTAGATAGTCGTCCAATATCTCACCCCGTTCAATATAGAAAACCACATCCTCGAAACAGATTCTCCGTGATGTCCAACGTAGAACTGTGCGGCGCGGATTTTTGCGTCCGCACCAGTGACTGGTTGGCAGTATTCCAAAACCGAATCTGGTACTGATAGCCATCAGAATGGGCGTCAATCTGGGCATTGCAGGGCAGGTACGATCTATAGTGAACTGCGTATTCTATCAAATTCTTTACAAGCCGCGACCAGAGAATCCGGCGGCGATTTGAGTTGAATATTTTGTCTGCAGTTATCTGCAAGCCTGTCGATAAAGGGATGCGCATCTTTGCTTTCAGAGAGTTTGCCATACATGTTTTTGTAGGTGTCCTTGTCCGCCTCATTGACATTATTTCTATCCAGATAGGCTATCCAGGCCTGGATATGCCACTTGGGTATGATGTAGGCTATTCGCTCATTATCGTCTCTGGGAGGCAAAATTTTTGCGTCCAGCCTGGATTTGATCTGGTCAACGGAAAGTTCATCCGCATCTTGAATCACAAGTAGAATCGTCGAGGCGTGACGCCTGCGTAGCGCTTCAGCTTCGACGGAAATACTGTCCTCCACATGCTTTTTGCCTGATCCCTTTCCATTTGGATACGGCGGCACTCTGATTGCGCGAGGCTTTACACCCCATTTTTTCAGGAAATGTTTTACAAATATCTCATGGGCCTTGTCTTCACACAGAATGATAATTTGCGATGCTTTACTCATTTTCCCACCCCCGTGCCATAACTTCCGCCGGTAACAACGCATCTACTTTGGGAAATGGCTGTACGACAACATGCGATTCTGCCTGCCGGGAAAACCACAGCTCCTCGCCTCTGGCCATCTTGTTCACAATTTCAGGATGATGAGATATGATCAATGCCTGTTTGTCTTGCTCATCGCAGATGTCATTAAGGTTTTCAAGCCAGGGTTGAATTTCGCGCATTGAAACGAAGTTGTCCGGTTCGTCAATCACCACAGTCGAAAAAGTTCCAGCACGCAACGCTTCCAAAACTGTATAGAGAACGATTAGTTGACGTTGCCCACTGGAAATATTCATGAAATCGAAGTCGTGATCTTTGTCTGCGATGCGGAACGTCGTCATCAATTTTCGAAATTCGCCTATTTCTTTGAGACTCAACTGTTCGAAACCCGGGAGAACGTCCTCCAAGAGCTGTTTTGCCCTATAACCAATAGATGGTTGTTCCTGTAAGAGATGGCGGTACCATTGTGCAAAATTTTCAGCATGTTCCGATAGATTGCGCGACTCGGAGGCTGCGGCATCTTTTACAACCAATGGAACCGGATTAATCAGCAGGATCTTGTCAAGTTCTTCCCTGAAGCGAATTAAAGGCTTGTTATCTTCACGTTTTGCAATTGTCGGAATAACAGAACGACCACAATCAGCAGGAAAAACTGCGCCTTCTTCTGTTCTTCCCGTATTCCTGTTAATACGGTAGAGATGCGCCTCCTGCCCATCAAACAAGAAGAAAATCGAATCTTTCCATATTAATTCTTCTCGTTTAATGCGTTGTTTATCATCCTGATTTGCAAATTCTATCGTCAATTCGTATTTGTATGCCTCGTCACCTATCATCAGGGAGAACCCTATCGTCTGATTGAGTCTTTTATCCCAGATTGTCAGGCTATTTCTATTGAAAATATTCTCCACATGCTCGCCGTGCATTAGCCGTTGAATATAACGTAATGCATCCAGCACGGAAGTTTTACCTGACCCATTGTCCCCGAGCCAAAGTTGAAAGCCCCCCGGCTTGATTCGAAAATTTGTCAAACATCGAAAATTGTCGATATAGATCTCGTTTATCATCGTTCGATTCCTCTTTCATCGGTTTATGGTCAGTCGATTAATTCATGTCAGAATCCCAATCTTTTTTCTCGTCCCAGTACGCCATCCACCGACCCAGCGCTTTTCATTGGTATGAGACGGGATAGAGTGCCAACAATAATTAGATGGATCCGCCTATACCACAGTTTTTTGAATTATAACCCATATAAGAAGCAAATTTCAAACTACTCGAAATACCGTTAATCGTTTTGATAAAAAACAGTTAAACATTGTATTATGTTTTATTTTAGCGTCTTATATGGATCGGCTTTCGTGCACGGATGACGTGTCCAATATCTTCTGTCCTGTTGCTGTAATGACGAACGTGCAGAGCTTCACGCAACGATTCCAGCAGTTTCGGAGGATGAGGCAATACCTGAGGATATACAGGTGCTCGTAAATCTGTATGGAGATCCGCAATCATCTCGTCAGTGCTTCATTTTTAAAGTCAGATGGCCCATAAAGCTTGCTGTGGTGCTTTGCGACCAACCAAAGGAAACCAATACCATATCAATTCGTCTCATTCTCACAATAGGTTAGCGGGATCCGCTGGAGCGTTGCGTCAGGCGGGTTGAGGCTTCTGCAACCTCCAATAAATAACGAAGAGCTTTATTGACGGCCTCATCGTTAGGAAAAGCCTTTGCAACATCAGGTTCCAGGAAAACAACATTTGTTTCGTCTTTTATGCGATCTGCATATTTGCCGCGTACAATTTCACCTAAATCTGACCTTTTATATTCTGGTCGAGGCTCATCTGACATATCCAAATTACCCTTCTTCATAAATTTTCCTTTCAGTCTTTGTTGCTAATCGTGCAGATATGATGCGAATTGCATTTCCTCTTTCAGTATGTGATACCATAAGTAATCGCCCTGAGGAAGAAACGCCATAGGATATAAAACGCACATCATCTATTGAATGGTCTGGATCATGAGCGGTTGCAGAAAATGGATCCCGCAATGAACTTGTAGCTTCTTCAAAGGAAACACCATGTTTACGTTTGTTTGCGGCAGCTTTTTTTAAGTCCCACTCAAAGTGCATAATAGAAACAATCCTTTGCGGCTTTCTGCGTATTGTTGAAGGATCAGATGAACCAGATTTCAATTCTACTCCGGCAGTTTTGTAATGTATCTGTTCTTCTCACAAACAATACCTTTCCAAACTATAGCTAAATATTTTCAGATTGTCAATAAAGCGTAAAATATACAAAAAAAGAGATCAGAATAATCGGGCGGACATAATCCCCCCAAACCAAAAACAGGCTTACGCAGTCTCCCTGTGAGGGATTTCCTGATAAGAAAATTCCCACAAGCCAGCATTTTCTTTAGCATGCTCAATGGTCATATTGACAAGATTCCCCTTCTCATCAACATCAATCAAGATGTTTTCACTAATCTCGCGAGTTTCAAACACCGGCTTATCAAGTAATTCAACATAAGCGGTATCGGTATCCTCAAAATATTTCACCTTCATGGTTTAGCTCTCCTTGTATGATCGATCGAAAAAGGCATTATGAACTGTTTCGCCATCTTCAAGCAGAATGACCCGTAAAGCTTTACCTGCATCTTGAACATGGGCCCATTTTTTGATTCTGCCATCAGATTGGACAACAGTATTCTCAGGGTGTTATAGAACGAAACAGATCAATTCATCTCTTATGCCTGTACGGTCAGGCCGGTTTCTCGTTAATTTAAAATAAGATGTGGTTTTCATGCAGCGACATCTGCTAACATTTTTGCATCGACTCTGTTAACCGGTTCTCTTGGTTCTATACTCTATCAATGTACGAAAGTGAGAGAAAATAGCAGAGAAAATCAGATCAGGGCAAGTTGGCCACGCTCGATTAATGCGCGTACCCGCACCAGATAATAGCCTCCGTTGACGACCGGGACGAGAACGGTGCTAAAGAGAAGCCAAAGGCGCACGCTGGTCGCCGCACAATGGCACCTAACGAAAAGGTCACCTGCTGGCGGCGAAGCCGACAGTCAAGTGACGTGATTTTGTTAGATGCAGTCTATTCTGTTTTTTAATCAGACTGGACTTCTTTTGCCATGAAGCACTGCCAGAACAAAAATTACATAGATAGATTATTTTATAAGGGAATTTTTTAATGATGCGCTTCCTTGCTTCTTTATATTCTACTGGGGTGAGCTCAGGATTCCTTTGGATAAATTTAAGACCGGCCTCAATCTGAAGCAAGAAGTCATGTCCCAACCCCTGCCTTTTTTCTTCATACCAAAGGAATGATTCTCTTAAATCATTTTCAGCCTCAGGTCTGATTATGATTTGATGCTTCATTGCTTAGATACTATCCTCTTATAAACATCTTCCCACGGAGCACCTAATGTGGGGTTTCTGTGATATGCTTCCAAACGCTCATCAATTATTTTTTTTTCTTCGTCCAATAACTGGACAGCTTCAGGTTCGTTAGATATCGTATCCCAGATGTCTTCTACCAACTGAATTCTCTCCGGGACTGATAACTCAAGGGTATCCGTAGCGGTTATATGTTTCATGGCAATTACCGCCTCCTGTTAACATGGATAAATAACGTAATCGATTACATTTGCTGTTTCGACTTTATAGAAGTCAGATGAAATTACAGTTGTTGCATTCTCCAGTTTTGCATGAAATGTTGCAGCACTTTCCTTATCTAATTCTTGATTTCTTTGAGGAGATGCTTTCGTTCAGCGCTTCTTTGCTCTTGAAAATTCAACGCTTTTCTCAATAAAAATATGGTTTCCTCTGCTATAGTTCTCTTATCCGCTTTAGCTGTTTGAGTTAATTTTTCATACAGCTCTTCA
>CAJAAV010000079.1 GCA_903937835.1 uncultured Chlorobiaceae bacterium
CCTGAACAGTCCAGTCTCCCAGCGGTGGGAACACGGGACTGGGTGTAGCGCTGGTGTGCGTTACAGGGCTGATGGAAACAGTTGAGTGAGAGGTTATTCTCAATGGATTCGTTTTGTAAATTTCCATTGGAGTGCCTCAGTTTTTCAAGCCTTTGCATTGCTTGATCAGTTGGTTGGCTGCGCGTTTCAGATATCTGGCAGGATGAGCGGGCTTGTGTTGCGCGAGAGGTTGCGAACCAGGGTAACGTTCGCGCTGGTCGTGGAGGTTGCGCTCATAGTTGAGGATGCATGAGGCGAGGGTTCTGGCCTGGGAGGTTTCCATGCCCTCGGACTCAAGCAGTATTTCGAGCGACTGCAGGAGAGGTGCCCATGCGGAGCTTTCGACTGGTTTTGTAAGGCCGTGCTGCATGGCGTTAACGGAAGATCGCCTTTTACCCTGGTCTGTTCTGGGTCCTGACGAGCGCCGGGCGTTACGCTGATTTGCGGCTTGGCGTTCAGGGCTGGTCATTCGTGGAAAGCTCTTCTGCAACCACCTCAATTTCCTCCACATCTCGACGTAACAAAGCGTTTTGCAGTTGCAAGCGCTCCACATTGGTCTTGCGGTTAAACGCCACTTCATAGGAGGCTTGCAGGCCAGCAAGGATTTTGGTTTGCAACGCGATTTGCTGGTCGAGCTGAAAGAGTTGTTCACTCTTATCTGCCATAGCCTCTTGCTGCAGAGACTCAATGGGGTGCCCCAGATCTTTGAGAGCTTGCACGGTTTTGCTGTCGACCATATTGGCCAAAAGCGTGTTGTGAATGTGCTTTTTCGTTGAAGGGGAATGAAGAAAAAAGCCGGTTCCATCGGCCAAGTAGACCATCCTCGCAATGATGGTCGCCCGCTTTTGCTCATCATATCGACGCATCCACCACAAACATTCGTGAATCTTTTCTGCCAAATAGACCTGAAGCACTGACCGAGCACCCAACTCTTCGATGAGTGTATCAAGACTTGTCCGGTAAAGATCAGCAGGCTCACCCGGCAAAGTCGCTACCACTCCCAAAACCTTGGTAAGAGAGGGCACAACGACCTTTTCGATCGACCCGGATTGGCCGGATTCAGAAGGAGATTGCTGACTCATAGCACACAAGAGATACATTGAACACCGACTGGCTCCTCAACCACAACCTGTTCACTATACTGCATTCCCAGTTCATCGTGTCTTGCCAATCAATTAATAATTACCACTATAATACAAATATTTAACAAATACGCCTCCGATCAATTTTGCAAGGGAGTAGATGGAAATAATAGTTGGGCAAACAGGAAACTTCAAAGTATGGCGGCACAACCCCAGCTCGGCGTTCCCGGGAAGGTGAAGGGCGTATGCGATACGCCCCTGCGGGGGGATTTGCCGGGAGATGTTATGCGGAATGTGGAAGAGCTATGGAGTGACGAAGCCTACTCTTTACTCACATCAACACTGTAGCCATTGGCTTTGAGAAGGGCGTGCTGTTTGGCGAGGTCAAGATCGTGGGCTACCATTTCGGCAACCATCTCGTCGAGGGTTATTTCAGGAACCCAACGTAAATCGGCTTTAGCTTTGGAGGGGTCACCAAGCAGGGTCTCTCCTTCTGCAGGACGGAAGTATTCCGGATCGATCCGAACAATACGTTGCCCTGTGCTCAGCGATGGGTACGATTGGGGAGTGGTGAGAGCGGCAATAATGCCAACTTCCTGAAGAGCCAAGGATGAGCACTTTTGCACCCTTGAAAATAATTTCCGGGTGGTAGCCGTACTCCTGAGCGTTCTTACACCCTCTCAACCTCAAACTTGCTGACGTTTCTTGCCTTGGGGTCGAAGACAATGCCAATCAGATACCGTTCACCTGCATACTTCTCGTAATACTTCATCCTTTTGATCTGCTCAAGTGGCTCACCGTCGCTCACCTTGAATTCAAAGAGAAAGGTTCTCCCTCCGACC
>CAJAAV010000080.1 GCA_903937835.1 uncultured Chlorobiaceae bacterium
ATCTTCCGGTTGAACTGATCGGGAAGAGACCATCTCAGGAATGAGTAGCCGTGCAAGAGGTTCGGAGGTCGATGAATCTGAAGCCGCTGAGCTTATTGATAAAATGCTGTTAGCTCGAAATTCTGGTGATTCCTTTGATCCATTCATGGAAGCTCGTTTGGAGAAGTGGATTCAGCGTGTCAATGGTGGCGGAGATAGACGTCCCGCATTTGTTGCGCCATTCGCAGAGGTTGAGAGTATTCTGGCGCAACCCGACTGGGCTAATCGTCTTCGTGATTCTCTGGGACTGGGGCATATCAGACCGTGCGGAGGGAATCCCATGACGGTAGTGCTGATGCAATACAACCTTGTTCGTGTCCACAACGCTCATATAGGTAAACCTGCATGGGCTGCAACCCCTACGGTGCTTGATGATGTCTCTGGACAGATGCCAAATCCCTGTTTCTTTCCTGCGCCCACAAAAGCATCACCGGATGGCTACGGTTACACGGTTGACCTCGCCATAACTGATGCTACATACCGCAGAGAATTTCTCCACGGGCACATCAGTTACGAGCTTGCAGACATTCGCAATATTGGCTTTGTCACTGAGGATGTGTTACCTGCTCGAATTGCCGAGGCTCGCAATAGCCATTGCGAATTGCTTGCGGCTGATCTGGTTCACTTTAAAGACCTTCCAGCTCGACCATGAACGAATCAGTCAAAAAGTGGCTTGATGAGCTGACGGACTCCCCGTCAGTGGCAATTCAGAAGCTCATACTCGGATATGCAGGAGTGGTGGCGTGGTCGCGTTCCAGCCTCCGTGAATCATTTGTTGAGATCTATCAAACTCATGCTATAGCTCTTGATGAAGCAGTCGCTGGCTGGTTGGAGCAGCGCTTGATGAAACTGCCACCGGAAAACACGCCAATGTTGGTCTGGGCATCGCATCTTCA
Organism: uncultured Chlorobiaceae bacterium; assembly: GCA_903937835.1. Lineage (GTDB taxonomy): Bacteria > Bacteroidota > Chlorobiia > Chlorobiales > Chlorobiaceae > Chlorobium. The sequence continues at coordinate 936 of CAJAAV010000080.1, forward strand.
GGATCTGTTCAGCGCTCTTGCAGGCTTGCCTTTACCGCAAGTCGCCCGGTATCTCCGTGACCACCTGCGCGACATCCGCTCGTGGTTGCGTCCTCTTCGCAGAGACGAAAGCCTTGATCCTGAAGCTGCCTACCTTGCCGCTCTTGCATGGGCTGAAACCAACAAGCATTTGGAGGGGCTGTGGCAGGGGATTACTTTACGAACTGACTGCGAACCGGCTTACTACACCGATATCGGTCTGCTTGGCTTGCGCAAAACTCGCGATGAGCTTGGCAGGTTACCAGAAAAAGTGCAGACAGTACTGCTCACCACATTGATTGATCTCGCTGATATTTACGGTGTTTCACAGAAGAACTGGCTTTTGACCACAAGAGCGCTCCTTGAAGGCTATCGTTTTTCTCAGGAAACATGGATACGAGAGTTTACAGAAGCCTTGAATGCTCGACCAGATGCAAAAAATGCACCGGTTTGGTTGAAGAAGTTATTGCCAGACTTGAAAGTCAATCATGAGACTCTGCCGCATAATCATTGTGGCATTACATTGACCCCGTTGGCAGAGAAAAATGAGCTAATTTGGAAAATAAAGCAGAATGGACCAGAAGCACACCGCCAAGAATTAACGTTGGTTTTAGAAAATGAACGCGCCTACGCTAAAATCACAAGGGATACATTTTCAATAGTTCGCACATTCAATCGCCTTGCCAGTGCTGCTCGTATGCATGATTCCGACTGGGCAGTGGCCAGAGCTGAAGAGGCACTCATCTGGGATAAAAATAATCCTTACAATTGGGTAATTTATGCACAGTGTCTCTGGTCGCAAGGCATTCGGATGCAGCAAACAGGTAATCATGCAAAAGGTGAGGCCATCTGCCATGAAGCGATTGACACACTATGGACAGCTCGTTTTCGGTTCCCATGGAATGACATCGTTCGTAACGAACTCAGCCACCTCTATCGAAACGCTGGTGATTTTTGGAGTGCCGAAGCAATCTATCGTGAGACAATCAGCGAGTTTCCGAATGACGATGTTTGTCGTAACGGATTAGCAGACCTGTTGATGAAAAGTGGTCGCACAGCCGAAGCTGAAGCCATCTATCGTGAAACCATGAGGGAGTTTCCGAAGGACGATGTTTGTCGTAACGGCTTAGCCGACCTGTTGATGAAAAGTGGTC
>CAJAAV010000081.1 GCA_903937835.1 uncultured Chlorobiaceae bacterium
GTGAAGCTGGAATAAATGTCAGGTATGGTACACCCCGGCCCATACAATCAATGGATGAGAACAGAATAGATCCCGACGATTGATGAGCGGGCTAACAACCAGCAATATTATATGAAGGTAGAGTCCAAAAAAAGGCAGTTCATTTTAGAGGGTAAGATCAAGGCTTGCTTCTGTGAAGGATGCGGTCAGATTACTGAAAAAGTGTTTGTCGGTGAATGGATGCCGAGCGATAAGCCGAAATATGACGATTTTTTGACCTCAGCTCCGGTTAAAAAGCATAAAGAGGGTAAGAATGGTGCGGTCAACGTTCCCCCGGCGGCTGAAAATCAGTACTGGATTCGTTGTTCCGAGTGTAATCAGGTATACCTTCTTAAGGAGTGGCAGATACAGATTGACAGGGAAGTCAGCCCTGGTGAGCTGAATGCTGAAGAGTGTCAGGTCTATTCTCCGCATGGTATTTATGCGAAAGGCGATGCTCTCTATCATCAGGCTCTTGGCGAAGTTGGAGTAGTCAGGGAAAAGCAGGCGACTGGCAGTGGTGCCTTTATTATTATAGTAGAATTCAGTAAAAGTGGCAGAAAACAGCTTCTCGAAAACGTGCAGATAAATGCTGCAAATGGAAAAAATTCGGAAAGCGTTACTGATATTATTAAACTTAAACTAAGACGTTAAGTCTGAAGATTGTTGATCTTTTAAAAGGGGGTGAATTACATTGGTCAGTGTGCAGATAAATGATAATGAATCAATCGACAAGATGCTGAAGCGCTTCAAGAAAAAGTATGAGCGAGCAGGTATTTTGAAGGAGTTTCGTGCAAACGCATACTTTGTTAAACCTTCAGTGGATGGCCGCTTAAAGCGCTCGAGAAGCAGACGGAGAGCCCAGCGGGCAAACGAAGAACGCAATTCATGATCAAAGCCATGATGCATGGCGTCATAGAGCTGGTTGCGCAGTATTTCTGTCGTGCCGACAATGATCGGCGCTTCGGTATTTTCTTTTGTATCGCCTGTGATGATGCCGACATTCTCCGGATCAAAATGCAGGCCGAACTCCACCCATTTAGAATTGGAAAGAGCTTTGAGCGGCGAGGCATACCAAGCACGCCCGCCTTTTTCTATCACCGATAAAATGGCCTCCCGCGCGATCCATGTTTTGCCGGAGCCGGTGGGGGCTATGACCAGACAATCTGTTTTTTTGATTGCCTCAAGCGCCTGAAGCTGAAAATCATCAGGCACAAAAGGCGCCGGGTGAGGTTTGCCGATTTGCGCCAGCACATTTTTCAGAACAGGGGAGACTTCCGGCTTTAAGTAGGCAGGGGCCTCTTTTCGCTTTGGTTTGCGAAAGGCAGATGAGCTCTTTGGTCTGAAATATTGATTTTTCCCGCTAGTTTTTTCCTGCATGATAAAAAAGTTGTAGCACAAACTCGTTTAATGGTAAAGGATGGAGGACTATGTTGAACAAAGAAAAAATATTCTGGGGCTGGTATATTGTCGCCGGCTCTTTTTTTGTAATGGCCATTAATTACGGTTCTCGTTA
>CAJAAV010000082.1 GCA_903937835.1 uncultured Chlorobiaceae bacterium
GACTTCTGGAAAAAATTCCTGACTTCATACATGAAGCGCGTGAGTGAGCCCGGAAAGCCAATAAAATCAAGGGGTGCTTTTGGTTTTGCGCTTGTAGTGCCTATTACAGAAATAACACTCCATAATGTTTTTGTTTATTTTTACTTTGGCAGATTGTTTTTTCAGTTATAAATTCTCTGAACATGGCTTAAATGCCAGTAACAAAGCAAAAAAACATATTTATCACAACAGTATTACGTATAATCATAGAATGTAGGCTTGTTATTTGTGTTACCTGTTTTCCAGTTTATTTACTGCACTGTAGTGCCTAAATTTTTAGTGCCCCTCTTATTATATATAGACTTACAGCGATTCATGTATGAAGTCAGGACTTCTGGAAAAAATTCACCTAAACTCATTCAAATACAGCTAACCGGTTCTCACGACACTCTTTGATATACTCAATCATGTCATTCCCGGCACCGCCACACGTTGCAACATCAAGGAGATCTATTTCACTATTAAATACCGCTTTTTGCCATGCCGTATCATGGGATTTCTCTGTTAAATCTGAAAACTTGAGATGGTAATTCTCTTCGATGGATTCGTCAATGCATCGCATCTCAGATTCGGACAAATAATCAAGATCAGGGCTCTTTTTTGCCTTTACGGTGTGTTTGTTGATTTGTAGTTCAAAATATGGCGTAAATTGGTCTTTCTGTGAAGAAAAAAGGCCCTCACCCCGTAACGATTTTAAAATATCGTAAGCCATTGACGGTACCGGGCCGTTGGCCATGGCGATATAGGTATCATCAGTAATAGCAGACCCATACCTCGACAGATGTTTCTGATCCGCAAAGTACAGAATTTTAAATACCTTATGAAAATCACAGACGCCGCCTGACTTCTGGATGATATACAATAAGGTATTAACGGTAATGGCAATTTTTTCGGATGGTGAGTTCATGGTGTCAATCACCAGCAAATCCCCATCCTCAATACCCGCTTCAATCATCGAGCTACCCTTCACCCGAGCGTAAAACGTGGCCGCCGGATGCTTCACCAGCTCCCTGTTCAGGTCCAGCGCAATCTCCACATAATCTTCAGCAGGGGAGGGGAATCCAGCCGAAACACCCGCAGCAAAAAGCGGCAACTCAAGCGATGTCGGCAGATCAGCCGTATAAAAGTCCAGCAACGGATCGGAATGTATTTGGGAAAGTCTCATGTCTCTTGATAGTGAAATTATGCGTCAGGTTAATCAGGCGGTACCGTCTTTCACTCTGCCACCTCCCCCCTGGTACAGAGTAATCTTCCAGGAGTTTCTCAAAGGCTGTGGCAAAACAACGACGTCCCCTTGTAAAAGATACCTCTCCTCAAGCCGATAGAACAAATAGATAGCAAGAAAGTATCAAACCATACGAGCTGTTTCTCGATGAAGGGCATCCACTGTATGCCACCATGAATAGCATGTTGCCAAAACTTGACACCGGAATCACTCATCTCGGAGGCGAGAAAATCCCGTTTGAAAATCTGCCATTTCCTGATACCATAAAAAATCTGATACAGGAAGAGGTCAAAGAGGGAAAAGCGATACGGCTGGAGCCCGACCTTGACCGCTATGTGGTCACTCGAAAAGAGGGTGAACTGGTTGCATTGAAACTGGTAACCTTTCATCAAATAGCAGACGGAACCGAGGCAAAATTTGAGTTACAACAGGAGTCGGATGGCTCCCGGCGGGTTATTGATCTCTTGCCAGCCTTTCTGGAACTCTCCGCCCCCTCATCAAAAAAAATCTATATCATTGATGAACTTGATCGCAGCCTGCACACCCTGCTGACTCGCTCACTTCTGGAAGGCTATCTTGAAAACTGTTCGCAGGAGAGTCGTTGCCAGCTCTTGTTCACCACCCATGACGTGCTGCTGATGGATCAGCAACTGTTCCGGCGTGATGAAATGTGGGTCGCTGAACGCAATGCGTCAGGCTCATCCTGCCTGTGGTCATTCAGCGACTATAAAGATGTCCGCTACGACAAAGATATCCGAAAAAGTTATCTCCAGGGCCGACTCGGAGGCATACCAAGAATGCGTACCAGCCTTATGCCAATGATGATGAACCCCGGTGAGAACAAAACAACAGTGGGAGAGTAATGGCCAAACCAAGAAGAGACTTTCAACGGCGCATCGGTGAGCGAAGATACCGGAAACTCTTTGTTCTCGCCACTGAAGGAAAGAAAACAGAGCCAGAATATTTCGATCTGTTACAAAACAATCACTCAGTCATCAAGGTACACTGTCTCAAAACAAAAGAAGGCCTGGCCCCCTTGGCTCTCTTGAAAAAAATGGAGCACTATCTCAAAAAAGAGAGCCTGAAAAGTTCAGACGAAGCCTGGTTAGTTGCCGACCGTGACCAGTGGGATGAAAATCAGCTTGATCAGCTTTATACTTGGTCAACCTCTCAGAAAAACTTTGGTTTTGCACTGAGTAACCCAAAGTTTGAATCCTGGCTTTTACTTCATTTTGAAGAAGCTTCAGGAATTTCTACATCCCGAGAGTGTTCAGAACGTTTAAAGCGACATCTACCCGAATATGATAAAGGAATAGACTCCCGCAAGATTACGGTTGAAATGATTGCCGCAGCCATCCGAAGAGCAGAACAGCGCGATAACAACCAGCACGACACTTGGCCAAAAGAGACCGGCACAACCGTTTACCGATTGGTCAGGAATATTCTTCACACATCATGAAGCCGATTGTTGGCAAGCATCCTGAAAGTCCAGATGAACGGAGGTTGATTTGTGACGACGATGATATGATATAATCACGTAACTTCTTTCCTCGAAATAGTTTACTTTACATAATTATTATTATACAACAAACATTCAAACAATAAGTCCCATCCGTCCTGGCACCATCAACCCGGCATAATCGCTTCAATGCAACCAAAAACACTCCAAACCATCAGACTCCCGCGAAAGCGGAGTACCGCCGTCGCTTCAACGAACATCCACGCACCTCTAACCATGGTGCACTTGAGTACAAAAGCGCCAATATAAAGCAAGCTTGCGCCTCCTCCAGAGTACCGGAAGCTGCTCGGCTTGCTGGCGTGCGCGCAAAACCTCATCAGATTCTACAGACTTCAACGTCCTGAAGAGTAAGGGCTTTTCGGTTGAGGCAAGGCAGGCGCACCCGCCAGTGAAAAGTAGGGTGAATGCGGTGAACAAGCTGCTACGGGAGGGAAAGCTGACGGTTGGTAATTGCCCTCATTTGATCAAGGATTTTGAGCTGGTGAGCTGGAAGGGTGGCGATATTGACAAGAGTAATGAGGGGCTGACTCATGAGTCGGATGCTGCAGAATACGGGATTGAAAAATTGTTCCCTGTGCGGATGCCGACAAGGGAGTATAGGCAACCGACAAACTGGAGGGTGTAGGTATGGGGAGTGGCGCTGAATTGTTGCAGGTAACGAACAAGTTCACACCAGTCTTGCAAGGTTATCAAGCTGTTTTGGCTGTTCAATAAGGTCTGCAACAAAGGCTTTATCAAGCTCATCAACCCGTGTTGACGGTGACGCAGATTGTTGAGGGGTATGTTCATCCATGATCACGCTCTTTTTGATGGTTGCGACATGCGTCGGTTGAGACAAAAGTTATCGTTTCTTTTTTCAAAACTTACCGCTTCTCAGATACCAATTCTTTGGATCGCGATCGAGATGCATGATGGCACCGACACGAATAGCATTCCTGTCTGCTCTGTAAAGCACGCCATAAGGAAATCGATTGAGCAAACAACGACGAGTACTTTTTGAAAATAATGGCCACGCAGCAGGGAAAACCTTAATCCGATCGAAAGCACGTCGGACTTCAGCGGCAAATTCATAACCGAGTCCAGGGCATTGTTCATTGTAATAATCCACGGCCTCAGCAAATTCTTCTTCCGCAAAGGAGAGAATGAGAATATTCATCTCTGATTGATCCTTGCAAATACATCTTCTGCTGGTGAAGCCTTGATTTCACCACGGTCATAAGCCTCTAATCGTGATTCAACCTCTTCTGCCCATGCTGCGTCAACGGCATTACTTGCGGCATCATCAAAACTCTGAAAAAGTTTTTCGATAAGCTCCGCTCTTTCTGCAGGATGCAACTCAAGAGCATCTTTGAAAACGCGTTCTGCAACTGCTGTCATATTTTTTCCTTAAAGTTATCTTCGCAATTATACGACACTTTTTCGAGTCAAAAGTTAATAGTATGTACAATTCAGCCGAACTACTCTTCCGAAAGTTATGAAGAACAGTGGATTTTTATCAAAAAAAATGCCCGTCATCTTCGAAACGGCTATCCGGCTCGCACTACCAATGCCGGGCATCGTGTGTGGCGCTCTTTGCCCTGAAACAAGACAGGGGCTGGGTCATCAATCTGTTCAGAGGCAGTCATCCGACTTTGCTTTTGAGCTACGGGACGAACACCAGGCGGAAGCCAACATAGCCGCTCCGGTAGTCGGGGGTGTTGTTGTTGCGATTCGCCGACCGACAGTTCTCGGCAGTGTTGTTCCAGCTCCCGCCACGAAGCACGCGGTTCGAACCCACGACTGATGCACTTATTCCTCACTGGCCACAAGTGTACGGTACACATTTTTTCTGAATTCTCTTGCATTGGCGTATTCTGTAAAGGCAACCAACGGCATAGCGTGGTTTGCGAACTCCTTTTGTGACCATTGCCCCGTTTGTAGTTTTGCGTCATAAAGCAGCGATGTTGCAACAAAGCGTTTTTTGCTTCGTGGAAAAAAAAAGTCGACCGCCCCAAGGCGGCCTTTCTGTTGTCGCTCCGTTACGCAAAATTATGGCGTGCGGCTGTTCGTCCCTCTCAGCCGCTCACCACAATTTTGTAACATCACTCTCGCTCAAAAGCAAAGCCGGAATGAGCAGCCAACTGACTACGGGACGAACACCAAGCGGAAGCCAACGTTGTGGTTCCGGTGGACGGGGGGGAAGCTGATGCGAAACGCCGACCGACAGTGCACGGCAGTGTCGCTCCAGCCCCCGCCACGAAGCACACGGCCCGAACCCGGCTCCTGATTATCAGGATTACTCACGGTGCCTCTCGCTTTGCATTCAGCATAATAGGTCTCTTTGTACCAATCGCTGCACCACTCCAAAACATTCCCGTGCATATTGTACAATCCCAACGCATTTGGAGCAAAACTGTCAACCGGCACCGTCGTCTGACGATACACGCCCTTTGCGTTACCTCCATACGGATAGTTTCCGTCATAGTTCGCCTGATCCGTCGTCAGGTTGCTCCCCGTATTGAACGATGTCGTTGTCCCTGCGCGGCACGCATATTCCCACTCCGCCTCCGTAGGCAATCGGTACTTTTTTCCACTGCTCAACGACAGCCACTCGCAATACGCTACCACATCATTCCAGCTCACATACACCACCGGATGATTCTCAGCTCCACTCAGTGATCGTAAATCAGCGCTATATCGCGTCGCTTCTACAAACTTCCGGAACTCGCCCACCGTCAATTCATACTTGCTCATATAAAAGTCACTCACTTTCACCTGATGCCGGATCTCATCGTTCAAGTGACCAACTTCGTCTTCCGGACTGCCCATCGTAAATTCTCCGCCACGAATCGGCACAAATCTCCCATCATCATTGACCAGTTCAGGGTTGAAATAAAATTCTCCTCCTAACGATGCCTCCATCCAGGGAGTCTGTTCGCCGTCTGTATCCGACACGACTTTTGACCGAAGCTCCTTGAACATCATCTCGACCGAAAGATTTGGTTTCATCATAAGCTCAACCAGTCGACTGGCATAAGGGCTATTGCCTCCTGTTCCATTCAGTGCTTTTTCCCCTGGTGCCGTTGCATAAGAGATAAGCGTACCATCGGCTTTGCGAGATAAGGATGCCAATCCCTTTTCCGCACCAATATCCTTATAAAAGCGTTTGAATGGATTGTCACGGCAAGCATCCACCATAACAATATTCATATCACTTCCTTTCCCTACCATAAGTTGCACAACATAATCAAGCGTTCTGCAAAATGAAGGAAGATGCTTTGGCACCAATACACGGGACATCGCATCAACTGGAATCAGATAATTATCTCCATTATACTGCACACCATGACCAGAATAATAAAACACAGCCTCTTTGCCTTTATGCAATTTCTCGCCAAAGGACTCTATTGCATCTTGCATCTGTTCTCCATTAGCATCCGTTACCAGCATAACATCAAAGTGAAGCTGCTTAAGTACTTTGGCAACAGCCTTCGCATCATTGACAGGATTCGTCAATGCTTCCGATGGATAAGCTGCATTCCCGATAACCAAAGCAACCCGTTCACGTGCGACAGTAAATGAAGAACAAACCAGTAGCAGCATGCAGATAAAGAACAAAGACAACATGCTTTTTCCATGCAGATTCATGATCACATAAACAGGCTGATTGTAAAAGATAAACTGGAAAGAATATACACAAATATCCTGGCGTTGATATTACACTGATAGCTATGGCACACTATACGCTGGTGTACTACTGATTTTCTTGAGATAATCCCATAGACCTTATGAGAATATGCTTCTCATCGTGTATATATTGTTTGTTAGAGCAGGATGCAACGTCTGCAAATATGAACTCTGGTTTTTATGCCCAACAGGAAGTCATTCGCTAACCTCACGCAATGGAGCCGCAATGCTGAACAAGAGATTATACCTTCTTACGTTGTTTTTTATTGTGGTTTTTGCTCTCATTTTCAGGTTTGTTTATGCCGGTTCCGAGGTACAGGTGACTCAAGTTATGACGGTCATTTCTTTGACGGCTCTGCTTGCAAGTCTTGGAGTCAACTTTGTGATTCAACAAATACAACAAAAAAGAGGTGCTTCAGATGAAAACAAAAAATCCTGAAAAACCACAGTGTCTGCTTTTTCCGTGCCTGATCATTCTGCTGACGCTTTTTTTGTGCTATGCACCAACAAAAGTTTATGGGCTTTCCGGGAATCTTGATCTGTTTTTTGATTCCAACACCTCCGATTTGAGCAAGAATAGTATCGAACAATTGAAAAGCTTTGCGGAGTGGATGAAGGCTCATCCAACAATCACTGTTGTTATCGAAGGATATAGCGATGAAAATGAATCCTTCGAATGCAATCTTGCTCTGGCAGAACGGCGGGCAAAGAGTACCATAGACTACCTTATCACTCTCGGGATTGCTCCTGCCCGTCTGAAAACTTTCAGCGATGGAGAGGTAAAACAACATGCAAACAGCCAGAAAGCAAGCCCCCTGGCTCAAAACAAAGGGGCTCGACTGGTTGCTGAAAGCAGGGAAAAGAGTATCTCTCCCAAGCGGGTTTTTTCATGGCAATATCTTTATTTATTGAATGAGGAAAAGTACGGTTACGCAACCTATTCCTATGTCCTGACGGGACGAAGTGCGATAACCCAAGATGAAAATATGCGTTACCTTAAATTGATTGATGCCGTTAAGGGGCAAAGCACGCCTGACAAACTTATTAAATCCTCGTCGAGAGGTTTTTACAATCTTTTCCTTATTCCTTCTGCAAAAAAAACGACTGCGGCAAACGCGGAACCGAATTATGGGCTATCAAAACAACTCCTTGACAACATCTCCATTAAATTACCGAAAGCCGTGTTTAATCAGGGCGGACCATACATTATTACCCTGTACAAGCCAGTCGGTGAGGGAGACCCCAACACCATTGCTGACATCCTTTACGCTGATCTCACAAAAGTGCATCCTGCTGCTTTTCCTGAAGTTGTAAGGGCCTATAAGAGCCACATTTCAAGTGAACAGATTCAGGGCATTGAAAGGCTGAAATCTTTCCGGGCTGACCTCCTTAATCTTATGTTGATTACAGAAGAGTGTACAGGATTTGCCAAAGTCGCCTACGCTGAGTTACAAAGCTCTTTTTCTCAAGCCGGGCAGGGTAAATCGGGAATGCAACAGTCCCATGAAGCGCCCTGAGGATTTTCAACTTCAGGCCCTATAACTATCTGATTTTCTCTGCTATTTTATCCCACTTTTGTACATTGGTAGAATATAAAACCAAGGGAACCGGTTAACGGAATCAATGCAAAAATCTTGGAAGATTTCGCTGCATGAAAACCACATCTTATTTTAAATTAACGAGAAATCGGCCTGACCGTACAGGCATAAAGGATGAATGGATCTGTTTTGTTGTAGAACAACCTGAGAAAACTGTTATCCAGTCTGATGGCAGAATCAAGAAATGGGCTCATATTCAAGATGCCGGGAAAGTTTTACGTGTCATTTTGCTTGAAGATGGAGAAACCGTTCATAATGCTTTTTCGATCATACAAGGAGAGCTAACCCATGAAGGTGAAATATTTTGAGGATACTGATACCGCTTATGTTGAATTACTTGATAAACCGGTGTTTGAAACTCGCGAGATTAGTGAAAACATCTTGATTGATGTTGATGACAAGGGTAATCTTGTCAGTATGACTATTGAGCATGCCAAAGAAAATGCTGGCTTATGGGAATTTTCTTATCAGGAAATAACTCATCGGGAAACAGCGTAAGCCTGTTTTGTATCGGTAACCCGCTTAAGAAATAATAGTGCACGGTATTCATTCCAGCTTTTGCCAGTACTGTTTTTTCCAGGGAATCCTGTTGCTGCCAAGCAACGCGGCTGGAAGTAAACAGGATAACAAAAAAGCCCGTCCTTTCGAACGGGCCTCTTGTGGAGATGGCGGGAGTCGAACCCGCGTCCAGAACATTGCTCAATAAAGCTGCCACACTCATCTCAGGTGTTCAGTGTTTCGCGAACCAGTGCTACACCTGTAAAGTTTGGTTCACTATCCCTCTTTGTTTCACCCGCCTGCCTTTTCAGGCAAAAGCAGTCGGAGCTTACTTGCGCGAACCGAAGCTCAAGCGCTGGTTATGCCATCCGGTGGCTTCAGAGTAAGCGCCTCCCCCATCGGACGATGGCTGATTAATTAACTTGTGCTAATC
>CAJAAV010000083.1 GCA_903937835.1 uncultured Chlorobiaceae bacterium
ATTCTTCTTGACATAGCGGCACTTCTTATGACTGCAATAACGTAACCAGAACCAATACCGCCACAAAAAAAACGTGACATACAGGCACTTCGCTCCGTTTGCGCAACCTGCCGGGCACCCTTGGGTATAAGAGCGAGCCGCTTACCCCTTCACCTCAATAATATCCCCCCACCGAGTCGTGCAACACGGCGAAAGCCGCATTGCCATCAAGAAAAGAACAGCCAGCATGCACGAAGCCCCCATGGGCCTTCAATGTCGAATGATGTGAAGATAAAAACAATGGGGCTCTCGCCCCATTTGTCAGTTCCTTCTCTTTGCACCTGTAGGCTCAACTGGCACACTGGTTAAACTGGTTTATCGGCAACATTTTTATAACTATTCATAGCACTTCTGCTGATCTCTTCTATACTTTGGTCTTCCCATAAGGTTCTTTGCCATTTTGTATAATCAAATGGTTCACGTTGAATAAGGGCGATAAACCTCTCGGCAGCCACGCTTCCCAAAGACTTTGTAAGCGCTTGAAATCCGTTAATTTTAATTTCTGTATCAGTTATCATAAGTACTCCTCTTTGATAAAAGCAATTGGATCAATGATCATAATTCCCTCTATCTGATTGTTTTTATTCAAAATTTTGTCGTCAGTTGTCAGGAAATAGCTGCATTCAGCAAATATGGCGCACGAAATATGTAGCGCGTCTTTGTTTCGTAGCCCGATTGCACTAAGACTCTTCGCTTTCTTCAAAATGGTATGATTTTCAGTGACCATTATAATCGCATGTTCTCTCCAATCAGCAATTGCATTTCTCCTTTCCTCAAAAGGATTAGCCATATTTTCAATCTCAAGAATATATGACCATACCAGCTCAAATTTTTTCCCCAACACATCATCTTGAACCCTCAATTTGGCTTCTGCTTCAAGCATTATCCGTATCTTGGTTTGATCATCAAAAGGGCGATTAAAACAACAATTATATAGATTAATTCTCATAACTATCAAGAATTAATGATGTTATCGGTATCGATCAGCACTATGATGAATCGAATCAAGCAGTAGTTCAGCAAGACGCGCACGTTCTTCTGGGCGAAGTGCCTGGGACTTCTGCGATAACTCCATGACAAGATCAATCATAAACTTTCTACTGCTATCAAAATTGTAAGTTCGATGACTTCGTGCGAGTAATAAGTGAATGCTGCCTCAAAGGTTTTATTCATGATTGTATGAAAAAGATGCCGCTGAATTGGGTCATTTTCAGTGCCTGGATAGTTGCTTTATTCTTCATAATCCGGATATTGCTCAGGATTAACTCCCGTTGACTCAACTATAATCGGATATTTTTTATTTTTTTCTTCTACTCTTTTCTTTCGTGACTTCTTAATCTCAAATAACCAACTGTCTCCAAAATCGAAAAGATAGTATAACTTATATCCCGTTATTGGATATATTTCATTCAGTTTAGTTTTCTTTGAAACAGGATAAGCCTTATTCCTGGGCTTCTTGCCAATGTAAAATTCGTATAAATGATCATCATCAAAATCTACGATCTTTTGAATATACTTGTGCAACTGTTGCAGCGAAAAGTCTTCTTTGACCTCTATGGTTTTAGACCAGGGGATGTCATTCTCATCATGCGGAAATGAAATATGTAATGTGTAAACTTCCATTTACCTTTCTTTATATAAACAGCTAACAATAATTAGATTGATCCGCCTAAACCGCAGATTGTTGAATTGCAACCCCTATGAGACGCAGAATATAAACAACACAAAAGCCGTTAATCACTTATAAAATATAAAGTTATAATCATCACCCTGTTATATTTTGTTTCTTGTACGGATCAGCATAATAATAACGCTGTTTTCTGACTTTTTTATAGAGGATTCAAGGAATAAAATACGAAAGAATTTTGAACCGCAAGTACGTTAATCAATGACATTTTTCCTCAAAAGCGGAGTACCGCCTTTGCTCCTGAAGTTCCATCATCACCACGCTGCATTATCAGGGAAGAGGATAAACCTTATATGGCGAACAAATACAGTTGCTTTGAAGGTGTGTCACAAAAAAACAAAGGCCCGAATAAATCGAGCCTTTGAATACTGTCGGTTCGCTACTTAACGCAAACCCCGGGGCCGAGCCCTTGTTCCTTATACTGGCGAAGATACTACGCAGAAGATAGTTAACCAAAAAAATATTCAATATTGCTGGTTTCAACCAACTGCCATCTTGAGGCCATTGTTGGTGGATAGTTGCATGATTTCGGATGATCGACTTTGGGAGCGAAAACTTTTCCTGCGATAAACTCGCTGACAAGACCAACTCTATTGAACGAGGCAATAATTGTCGCGATTGTTTTGTGCCCATTCATTGCGACTGCTCAGAAAGAGGACTGAAGTCTTACGCCCAACGCTATCCCTTCACCACCATAATATCCCCCCATCGAGTCGTGCAACATGGCGAAAGCTGCTCCTGATTGGGTTTCCACGCCACCGAATTTTCTGAGGCCAGCCGCACCGCTCCACGTCCGTAGCGCTGATTAATGCCATCCATCACCAGCATCAACGTTTTGCTCTGCTCACTGTCGGCCGCTGCCTCATCAGCAAAGAGCGAGAGAGTCCTGCCAGCAAAGGCGACCGGCGAGAGTTCACTCACAATCACCCCGGCTTTCTTGTAACCATGCCCGGCGCGAAAGAGCAGATCCAGCACCGATTGAGCTGCATGAATCAGCGTCATGGAATCCTGAGTCGGGTAGGGTAACGCAATGGATTTTGTCCCCCAGTACCGCGCCTCAATGTCATCAAACGGGCTGGTGCCGATAAAAAGCGTCAGCATGGAGGCGACCGCACCCTCTTTGCGGAGTTTCACTGCACACTTGCCCGCAAAGGTTGCAACCGCCTGATGCAGCTCCTCCCATGTCGTCACACTCTTGCCAAACGACCGTGAGGTGCAGATGCTCTGCTTTGCCGGTCTGACAAGCTCCATCGGCAGGCAGGAGGTGCCGTTCAGCTCCGCCTGTACCTTTGCGTCGGTGATGTGCAGATGCTTGCGCACCCAGGGCGCAGGAGCAGCCGCCAGATCGGCAGCGGTTTTGATGTTGCGTGCAGAGAGCAGCTTGCTCAACTGCCGCCCGATGCCCCAAACATCTTCAACCTTCGTCATGGCAAGCGCTGAAGCAATCAACTCTGCACGATCAAGCAGGCAGACTCCCTGATACTGCGGATTCTTCTTCGCCAGCCGATTGGCGACCTTGGCAAGTGTTTTGGTTGGTGCAATACCAACACAAACAGGAATGCCAGTATGCTGCCTCACTCTCCGGCGGATGAGACGCGCATACTTTGCCAGGTCATACCGCCCAAAGCTGCTCATGTCGAGAAACGCCTCGTCAATGGAATAGAGTTCAATATCGGGGGCAAGATCGGCCAACGTGGTCATCACCCGCGACGACATGTCGCCATAGAGCGAATAGTTCGACGAAAAGACCGCCACCTTGTTGCGCCTCAAGAGATCCCGGCACTTGAACACCGGTGTTCCCATCTGAATGCCAAGCGCCTTGGCCTCCTCCGACCGGGCAATAATGCAGCCATCATTATTCGAGAGCACCACCACCGGACGGGAGCGCAGAGCAGGGTTAAACACCCGCTCACACGAAGCATAAAAGTTGTTGCAGTCAACCAGAGCAAACATAAAGCAAGGTTATCGCGGTTTGTGGAGCAATATAAGCGGCAACTCCAGCACTGTTGCCAAATCAGCCGTGTAAAAGTCGAGCACCGGATTGGAATGTATTCGGGAAAGTCTCATCGCTCTTGATAGTGAAATTATGCGTCATGTTGGTCAGGCGATACCGTCTTTCACTCTGCCACCTCAACCCTGATCCAGAGTAATCTTCCAGGAGTTTTTGAAAGTCTGTGGCAAAACAACGGCGTTCCCTTGTAAAAGATACCTCTCCTGAAGCCGGATAGTACAAAGAGATTGCAAGAAAGTCATAAAAAACCTGATACAGGAAGAGGTCAAAGAGGTCGAAGAGGGAAAAGCGATATGGCTGGAGCCCGACCTTGACCGCTATGTGGTCACACGAAAAGAGGGTGAACTCATTGCCTGGAAGCTGGTAACCTTTCATCAAAAAACAAACACTGTTGAAAAATGGAGCATTAAGCTAATATTGCTGTCCTAATTTGTGTTTTAACTGCATTTTCAGAAGTCCCATAAAATGCCTTAATTCGCAACTGTTGATTAATCCATGTAAAGAAGAGTTCAATCTGCCATCTGCTTTTATAGAGCTGAGGAGCAAAAAAACGGAGAAGGGATAGACTATGATCATCAGCGCAAGCAGAAGAACAGATATCCCGGCATTTTATGGCGAGTGGGTGGTGAATCGCCTGAGAGTGGGTGAGGTGCTGGTGCGTAATCCCATGCAGTCGAAGCAGGTGAGCCGGATTTTGCTTGCGCCCGACATTCTTGATGCGATTGTTTTCTGGACGAAAAATCCCGAAAACTTTCTGCCTCGTTTGCCGGAGATTGATGCTTTGGGATATTCTTATTATTTCCTGTTCACGCTGACCCCCTATGATGCGACGCTTGAGCCTGGTGTTCCAGAAAAGGGCAAAATTCTTGAGGTGTTCCGGCGGCTCTCCCGATTGATTGGCCCGGAAAGGGTGGTGTGGCGGTACGACCCTGTTGTGTTGACGGATCGTTTTACTCCTGAATGGCATAAAGCAGCATTCAGCCGTCTGGCAGTTGAACTTTCCGGATATACGGAGCGCTGCATCATCAGCTTTCTTGACGACTATCGTAAAATCAGAAGCCGGATGCGGGATATTCGCTATGTCCTTCCTGATACAGCAGCGATGGGGGAGCTTGCTGGATGGTTTGCCGATGTCGCAGGCAAGCAGGGCATCGCGCTCTTGACCTGCAGCCATGATATTGACCTTTCGTGCCACGGCATCATGCACAGTCGCTGCATTGATGCCGATCTTGTTGAGCGTATCTCAGGTCGCCGAATGTTGCGGGTAAAAAAAGACAGCAGCCAGCGTCACGCCTGCGGCTGTGTCGAGAGTCGCGATATCGGGAGCTACAACACCTGCGGGCATGGGTGTCTCTACTGTTATGCGGTGTCGGACCATGCCAAAGCTTTTGCTGCTGGTCAGGAGTACGAGCCTATGTCGTCGTTGCTGTGCGATGAATTAAGGGGAGATGAAACAGTTACGACTGTGGCGGTTCGAAAGCACATCACATCAGAGGATTGATTTATGGTATCAATTGTAGTATTATCGTAAAGAATATCCATTGCTATTAGCGGTCACCATACAAAGCACCTGTTCAGATGAAACGGAAAACAGGATATAATCCAAAGCGTCGTTTCGAAAAGGATCTCAGTTCAGCGTTGCTTGATCTAATTGCCCAAAGTGTTCGATATGGTGGATACCCGATGCCCGCCACCGATCCTTTTGCCCGGCAAGTTCTCTTGAGATGGAGGCAGATCAATGAGTAAAGCATTTGCAATTGATTTTGAATGGCTTGAACGCTACACCCCTGACGAAGCAGAGCGCTTTACCTTTGCGGAGATCAAAATAAGTGTTAGTGGGGTGGTCATTACGGAACTTGAGGATGTCAATGCCAAAACGATCCGACCTGCCGCACGTCTCTCTGCTTATGCAATGGCGGTATGGTTGCTTGGCAATTGGTGGCGCCTTGTGCGAGAACCAGAACGTAAATTATCAGAATCCTGGGAGATGCGCCATCGGCTTGGCGCTATCGGTCAAGGGTTTCTCTGGCCAGACTTGAGCTTCAACAGTGATGGCTCTGTGCTGGTCAGGATGAACGCGACCCCTCCAGCCAGCCGTCAAATGGTGCGATACATCAACGGAACATGGGAGCATATGCCCAGGAATTTCTTTGTCCCTCTGATGCGCTGAAGGATTTTGTTGGTGAAGACTTCGGAGAAGAGAAGCTGGATGAAGCGGCGCATTACTTCAACGTTTCAACAAGGCTGATCGAGACGACGTTGGTGAACAAAGGCTATATCGATCGAGGGAGTTTCTTCGATTGAGCCGAGGTTGATAAATGCCGCGCTATCAGAATTCTCCTGTCAAAATGCGTTACTTGAGGGTGGTAAAGCACATGGTATTTATTTTCAGCAAATAAACAGGGAACATAAAAAATATGGCGAATAAATGAAATCATTCATGCCCTTTATGTGAATATCAAGTTTTCACACGGAGAGCAAGAGATTCGGGAAGGCAAGGGAGTATCCCAAGTCGATGCAAGGAAGAAATTGGAAAAATGGCTGAAATGATTGTGACAACATTGCGAAGAAGCAAAATCTTCTCAGTATGACCATCGAGTGTGCCAAAGAAAATACTGGTTTGTTGGAGTTTTCCTCATGGGAAACGGCGAAAGCTTGTTTTAATTTCTCAGGGTTGAATCTCTGTGGGATTTATTCCCCTAAGCTCTGCTTAGGGCACAGACGTGCGCCCAGCATGGGCAAGATCTTGGAGGTGAAAGTCCTCCCGTGAGTTGACCACAGCGAACGAAGGGAAGCGCAACTGCATGAGGGTGACCGAGTGTGGAGAGGAAGCGTGAAACGAAACCGCGAGCCGATGAACAAAAATCGGATACGAGGCGAAGCCGATCAGGGCGAGCAGGCGTCTAACTGCGAAGCTCTTGTGGTCAAGGGTCAGGCTGCGTAAATCCGGCGGTTGTGCGGGGAAGGATCGAACTCTTACCTGGGGAGGTCTCGCCTTATGCCTGAAAGGGCGACGCAGCAATGTGGGGCGAGAAGTCAGCAGAGGCCGTAATAGCTCGTAAAGAGTGAAGGGCCGAACGAGAAGGAAAACTGGAGGACATGTTGCTTAATTGTGCATTGCATCAGAAGTCCGGGCAACCGGAGCGAGCCAAGGGAGGGCCGGGTGAAGCCTTGTCTGGTATTGGACGCGATGAAGCAGGGTTGGCGCAACATGAAACCAAAGGTTTAGGACGAAACGACTTGCTGTTGCAGGTCGTCGAAAGGGAGAATATGGTCAAGGCATGGAAACATGTTAAGGCCAATCGCGGAAGTGCAGGGGTAGATGGATTGACGATTGAAGCAACGATAGAGTATCTCAAGACCAAATGGGCGCGGATACGGGAAGAGCTATTAACGGGCATATACTGGCCAAAACCGGTACGCTGGGTAGCAATTCCCAAATCTGGTGGTGACAAGCGTGACCTTGGCATACCGACCGTTATTGATCGTCTGATTCAACAGGCCCTGTTGCAAATCCTGCAACCATTGATTGACCCAACATTCTCCAAATCAAGTTACGGCTTTCGACCTGGCCGGAGAGCACAAGATGCAGTGTTGCAAGCGCAACGGTACGTGCAAGAAGGATACCGGGTTGTAGTGGATGTCGATTTGGAGCGATTTTTCGATAGGGTCAATCATGATGTGCTCATGGATAGACTGTCCAAAAGGATTAACGATAAAGCTGTGTTACGGCTGATACGTCGATACCTTGAGGCAGGCATTATGGCACAAGGCGTAACCAAAGAGCGACACGAGGGGACACCGCAAGGCGGGCCACTTTCGCCGCTTCTGGCAAACGTGTTGCTGGATGAAGTAGATCGGGAACTGGAGAAACGCGGCCATAAATTCGTGAGATACGCCGATGACTGTAACGTGTACGTCCGCAGTCAGAGAGCTGGTGAACGGGTTCTGATGGGAATGCGGAAGCTCTACGACCGACTTCATTTGAAAGTGAACGAAAGCAAAACGGCAGTGACGCGTGCTTATGGCAGGAAGTTTCTGGGCTTCCACTTCTGGCAAGGGCCCGGAGGGGAAATAAAGCGCGGCGTAGCCTACAAAGCGATTGCCACTTTCAAGAAGCGCATTCGGCAGATTACACGCCGAACGTGCGGGCGCAGTCTGAATGAGGTTGCTGAAGAACTGAGGCGTTACATGCCGGGCTGGAAAGCCTATTTCAAATTGGCTCAAACGCCCAGTATATTTCAGAAATTGGATGGATGGCTGCGGCACCGACTGCGCGCGTTGCAACTCAAGCAATGGCGACGGGGAACGACGGTATATCGTGAAATACGGAGAATGGGTGCGAGTGAGGAACAAGCCTTGAGAGTGGCGTTGAATGTGTGCCGCTGGTGGCACAAGAGCCGTTACGAGATGAACCGCGTTATGCCCATTGCCTACTTCGATAAACTTGGCGTACCCCGACTCTCATGACCTCAACTACTCGAACCGCCCGGTGCGGACCCGCATGCCGGGTGGTGTGGGAGGGGAACGAACAGGATTTCTGGCCGTCCCCTATCCCGATAATAATTAATATGAACAAATACCTCGAAGCTCTGCTTCGAGGTCGTTTTATTTCCCCAACGCTTGCTGTGAAGTTTGTTAAGCTTCTTCTGTAACCGGATAACCCTGCGGCTTGTGGAGGGGAGCTTCATTGTATAAGAAGTTTTGCGCAGAGGGCAGTCAATTGAGCGAAAGCCGAAGCGAGTGCGAAGACAAGAACGGTGACTCCCAAGCAAGTTCAAATACGTAAAGAAGAGCGAAAGAATGATTATTACTCAATTAGTTGCCAGACTCCAAAATTACCAATTGTGAAATTTGCAGCTTGTTTGAGAATACTCCCAGGAGTAAAACAGATTCCAGTAAACCCAACATGCTGACCTGCTTGCCCGTTGTTTCGCCATTCACGACCAACCAACGGTTCTATATCACCATCAGCGTTAACACTTTTCGCCATTGTATGCGCAAGTAACAGCAGTTTATCATTAGGGCTAATGACAGGTCTCTCTTCATTGCCGTGAAATGCCGCCATTCCACGGAACAATACATTATTATTGCTAAGAGGTTCACATCGTTCCAGTTTGACATCGCCCCACCCATAGCAACGGTCACCACCGAATTGCAGCTTTTGGAGTGCACTTTTCCAGTCAATTTCACATTGATCATTAACAAAAATATAGCCGGTCAGAAATACAGGTTTCCCTGTGTCAAGGGTATATGGCGAGATGAATTCACTCTCGTGCAGAAGGGCTTCCGCAGCCGATTGCATAGGGTAGTCAAGTGCAGTGGATGCGTAGCTCCTGATCAAACGGTGTTTGAAATTATCTGGCTTATCCCAAGGCCAAAGAATTTTATACACACCGTCATCCGTCAACGTGGCGGGATAGAAATAGGTGCAGGCAATCCATTTATGAACTTTTTCACCAATATCGGTGTAAACGCTTTCCGATACTGATTCATGAATCTGGTTGTTTCTGGCTATTCTCATGGTGAGTGCTCCCCAAAAAACACGGCCTGTAACATACGGTCTGGTTCGCTGAATATTTCCAACAGAGCCGGAGCCAATGTGCATTGGCGAGCGCAGACGAAAAACGATATGGTAAGGCTGCCATGTCATGAGCCTTTCTCCTGGATGAGTTCAATACCTGTTGCTGTTGAGCTATCGGCATCATCAGGAATTTCTGCTTCATCAGTCGCATTTTGAGCAGTTGTTTTTTCTATTGCCTTTGCTCCGTAGCGTACATAGATCAGCATCTGTTCAAGGGTTTGCTTGGCAAAGAGCAGACGCTCAAGCGAGCCTCCACTCACGCTTTCATTAACGAAATTCAGGACATCTTGAACAGCAACAGGCTTGTTGTTTTCTTCCCAGCAATAGCCAATATGGTACAGAAGGTCAAGCATTTCACTTATGACACCGTGGCAGGTTTCTTTTTCTTTCGCGTAGAGATAGAGAAAACAAGCATACACACCGTGTTCTTGCAAGACTCCCATTGTTTTTGTGACGGTGGTTCCGATGTTGTCGGATAGTTTGACAACATTCTGGGCATGAAACGCAGCCCAATAGTCCAAGTTAATCACTTCGGTTCCGTTGCTCATGATTTTGTCTCCTCGGCGTAAGTTTCATCTTTTGGTATTCCCAAAACAGCCATACGTCCGAACCCTCTTGTACCCATGCCGCCGACTCCAAGCCATTCTATCATTTTTAAGCCAGAATTCAGTACATCAAGTGCACTGTCCCAAGCTACTTTCCCAGGCAACAGGTTCTCTTTTGAAGTCTTATTATGTGCAATGCCATCAGTATCAAAACCGGTTTCCCGGTAATCATCCAGGACAACATCAGCCATGAGCACAGTTGTTCTGGGTAATGCCTCATAGGTGAAAAGTGCTTTGTCTATCGCCGCACCTCTTTCTGGATCAATAGCAACAGATGTTCGCACTTCCAGATTACTGTTGACGAGGTGGCTGAACATATTGTCGTGTACCAGAACAACGTGATTGCTCATCTGGTTCCATCGCTTATCGCTTGGTAAGCTGAACTGATCATTGCTTATCGTGACTCGCCCGCCAGTGTTAAACACAAGCCACCCAAGGTTAAGTGATCCAACATGCTCGAATGTCGGAAACACCGTTTCAGTATTCCATGATTCCGGTAATCCGCCAATTGTAAATCCAGCCATTTCAAGCCAGGCGGGAGTAGTGATCCATACAGGACCAACCATGGAGTTTACAGGGAAAAAGAGCAGTTGTGCATCAAACACATTGACAACACCCGAATAAGATTCTGTGCTATTGGCACTTTTTGTATAACCGAAGGTATAACAGATCTTGCAACATCCGCAATGACCCGTCGTAGTGTCACCATTTTTTTGTTGACCCTGTCCAGCACAGTTCGTTTTTTCATAAAGTGACGCGGAGTAAGCCCGGGCAGCGCCATGCAGGCTTGTACCCGGTATTTTCGGTACATTGGTGCCAGCTTCCCTTGCAATACTGTTATCTACCCGACCAAGACGATAACCTCCAGTGCCGACATGTACGGGATCGGTACAGATGAAGAGATAGGTACGTCGCAGGTATCGTTGACTGTTTACTGCCATTATTCAGATCCTCCGTTTTTTTCTTTCAGAATTTGCATATGCAGTTCTGCCCAATCTTTCAGTTGTCCATTGACTCCTGCTTCAATAAGCTCAAGTGATTTCTCATCAGACGGCTTCCATATATTACCCTTCGGCCAATTAGCTCCAGCCAGCGTATCAGAAACAAATCGCCTAAACGTCTCCTTTATTTCTGTGGAAGAAGATGCACTGATCTCCCATTCATTACGCTTTGTTTCCAGTAGCCCAATAATCTGATAACGTTGTGACAAGCTCAGGTGCTGAAAGTGTTTCCAAAGCTCTTCCATTCGTTCAAAGTCAGCAAGATAAAATGGTCGTGTTGCTGCACGTTTTCCCTTCTCGTCACAGCAGGTTTCGTATCGTCGGCCTGCTGTGTCAAGAAATTCGAAATCAAATCGGCCAGGAGATATCTTGAATATGTCATTACTGCGTAATTCATCTGTTTTTATCGGATTGTCTTTACGTGTAACATAATGCCAGAGATACCAGTCATCTGAAACATTTTGCGTTAAACCATTTTGTTGTTTGAACTTCAATGTTCTACAATGGCTGAATTGCAGTTCTTTATTTCCATCAATATCAGGCTTGCCCGGTTTCTTTTGTATAATCCATTCTTCAAATGACATTTTTTCAAGCATATTAAGCATGGATTTACCTGCCTCCATAACAGCCCGTATGGGAGTTCTGCTCGGGAAAAAAACAAGACCTATTCCAAGAGGTAATCGATCTTGTACTTTATTCATTTGCAACTCATAAAAAGTCTTAACTGATTTAACAAATTCTAGTGATTTATCGGCAGGCAGCAAGTTCAGACATAAGCCCGGTTCAGAAAGAATAGGAATTGCTGGAATGTACCTCACCATAGACGGTACAACATTGCAAATGATGTTATGTTTCACAATAGCCGCGTTGCCATAAGATGATGGGGTTTTTACAAAACAGTTTCCCTTGAAATGCTCTGTCAGCTTTTCTATAGTAGGTAAATCCCCAAGTTTTATGCCTAATTTGCGAGCCAAACTATCAAGATTTTCAGTGGTAAGGAAATATCCCGGTTTGTTTTTACTAGGTTTGCGCCAGATTGTCGCCAGAGTTGTATTTGCATATTCTAACTCATAGGTATGAAAAGGTACCAAGTCAAGACGTTCTGAATTCTCGGGAATTAACTGTAGTCTGTACGTCTTTGATTCCGAGCATTTGGGTAGGTATTCGTCATTTATTTTTTCCCAGAAAGATCTTGCGGTTTCGGTGATTCTGAATAATCTTGCTGGTGACGGGTTTTTAGAATTATTCTTTGAAAGCCTGGTCGTTTCAAGTACTGAACCATCTAGCCACTTTTCCAACCCGAATGTTCCAACAAATAATGCAAGTCGACCATTGTTATCGGCTACCTCATCGGTCCAAATAGTTGTGCATAACTTGCTCTCAAGGATATTGTCTTCCCACTCTTCTGCTCTTCGGCCACGCCGTTCAAGGCAATACCGGCAGACATTGCGTTCTTTTGACTTTTCTTCGGTTGCCCATTTTGCAAGTTCCTTTTCTTTGTCAGGTGTAGATTCTTCAACAGGATAACCTACCGGATATTTTCCACAGACTGAGCAAATTTCTGAATTTCCAGGTCGATTGTTTCCCCATTCGTTTTCAAAATAATAAGGATCGTTGTCTGCTTGTATAGTGCGTTCTTTTTTTGCTTCGAGCCGTGGGTCAGCAACAAGTTGTCGAATGGCGTAGGCTCTTGTCTCTTTGTTATGCAGTTCTCCTGCAGTTACAGGCGTTCCAAAATGGACGTGTGGTCGCAAATCTTTTGGAAATTTTTCTTGAATAACTTTCCGTAATGCCTTCTTCTCTTTATCGGAGAAGATATTTGGCATCACGTAGTAGTTGCCAGTTTCATCATGGTAAATTCTATTGCCGAGTGCACAAGTTTCTTCCAGAAGCGTTTTCACTGAAGAATAGGCATTGTCAAGAGCTTCTTGTTTTCCCAGCAGATCGCTGATTTTGTCACTGCTTGCATAAAGCTCAAGCATGTCAAGGTTGATGCGAAGTGTCTGGAACGGTAAGTCTGTAAGCGATGTTGGCCAGCCGTTTCTGAAAATATAGTTTGCAGAAGCCTTGGTCAATGATGCAACCAAATACCCCCAGTCCCATAATGTTACATCATTGATTGGTCTTCGATTGTCGGCAATACCTTTACTCATGTCTTGACGCATTTTGTCAAGCCAATCTTGGCGACCTACACTGGTAATATTGTTGATATCTTCAGAACACAGAGGGAGCTTTGACAATATTTCGGTAAGCTCTTTATTAGCTCCAGTTTGAATCTTTTCTTCAAACCCAAAAGGTGTTGCACGATAAACATCTTCGTAAGGTTGCTTTGACTGGGTATTGTCTTCCTTGTCGATGTGTGCAATGCCATGCATGTACCCAATCAGTAGGCCCGGCTGCATGGATTTACCAAAAAGCTCTTGCCAGTCAGCCTGTTCCCATAATTTGGTTTTTGAAAGAAAAGGGACAAGATCAGCCAAGGTATACGAGGTATTGTTCCAGTCAGTAATTTCAATAAACTTGAGATTCTCCGTTAAATCAGGTCTTTCAGAAAAAGCACAGTATTTTTTTTCAAAAATACCCAATCGTTCATTTACAGTTGTTGACTTATTCTGGTCTGCAGAAAGGTTTTTGTAGAGTTGAAGTTGATTTGGATCAATAAAAAGGGTGTACCCGTAGTCGATATTATTTCCTAGTGCTTTACTTTCGAGAAAACGATCAGAAAGCTTGCCAATATCATGAATCAGAGCGAGTGCCTCAAGCAGCAAAATTGTACGGCGTTGCTCCGGTGTGGTCGAACAAAATATATTGCATGTATCGCTCATTCTCCAGCTCCTTGAGATGTAGTCACCGTCTCTCCAACCAGCTTGGCCAGTTCAGGTAATTCTGTTAGAGTTTGAAATGACCAGTTTGTTTGAGGGAGGAGCCTCTGTGGCGATACCCCTTCGTTATCTATAGCAGATGGTGCAGGCAAACGCACGGCGAGTTTCCCTCCTTTTCCGGTAAGCTCATCTTTAACAACGCCATAACCACTGCTTGTTTTTGCTCCAAAGCCATAGACCGTTAGCATTGCCTGTATGCCCTGAGCGACAAGTTCCATATCTGTTACCATTTCGGCTATAATTTTTTCCGGGGTCTGATCAGGTGCAAACATCGGAACATAAAGCAAGGAAAAAAGTGAGCACTGATATGCAGGAACAGCTTCTATTAGGATCGGCCCATGTTTGGTAATTCCCGTTACACGGTTATGAGGGTTGATGATTTCAAAAGCGGTTTTGTCAAAAAAAGAGGAATAAAAGGAGAGTCTGCCTGACTGGAGAGCCTCGTTTTCACGCGGGTTACCAAATAAACGTATCGTTATTTTGTCGCTGTCGGGATAACCTGATTGATGAAACGTATAACGCAGCGCGCCTTTCCAACTTGTAGACGCAATCATCGGGTTTCCGAAGAGTTTTTCTTTATAAACAGGGTTGTCGATCAGGTAAAAAATTTCCTCATCTTTGCTGATAAATGGTTTGTTTAGCTTGAATGGTATCGAGAAAATAAAACTGAAGAGAGGTAATTCCTCAATTTTACGAATATCAGGGTTCAGCCCGAATTCATCGATGGGGTTTTTATCTTTAGCTTGCTTGGGGAATGTTTTTTTCCATTCATCCTGTACTATTGTCGTGATAGCTTGATACTTGTCTTTATTTATTTTATTTCCTTGTTTTTCAGCCACTTCTTTTTTTGCCCGAAACCAGAGATAGGCGATATGTGGATCTAAGCCGTTTAATTCAGAAACAGAAATATTGAGTTGTTTTTCAGCTTTTTTCTTTGTTTGATAATCCTTTGTTAGTCCATCACCTATGGCATCAAGATTGAGAAGGTATTTGTCAAGCCGTTCTCGTTGATAGGCTGAGTAATCATGTGTCATTTGCTTTCCTCCTCAACACAAAGTAATTCACTCAGAAAATGATCCATATCTTTTGGCTGAGAGTGAACTGTCGGATGTTGAAATTCTTTCCAGTCCCCTGACTGTAAATCATAATTTTCTTGCAGATAGTTATATATCTTGTTTATAATCAGTTCCCTGTTCCACGGAGG
>CAJAAV010000084.1 GCA_903937835.1 uncultured Chlorobiaceae bacterium
CAATGGCATTGGCATTCTGGTACGCCTCGGGAAAACCACAATTGACGATGGCAGAAAAACGTGTCGTCTTCGATTTTTGCCTGCAATGCGCCACAAGAGTTTCAAAGAGCGAAATGACCGGCGCCGGAAGAGTGTCCACATAGAGCGGAAAGGCAAGAACAATGAGATCAGCACGATCAATGGCATCCCGAAGCGCGTCCATGCGTGCGGCGGTATTGATTGCCTTGTAAAGATAGATCGTTTCGGTTTCAACACCATGCTGCTGCAACTGCTCAAAAAGATAGAAGCCCAGTGATGAAGAGCTGCTCTTCTCCAGGCGAGGACTGCCGACCATCAGAAGCGCCCGCTGAACCGGGGTTGCCGGGGCTGATGAAGAGATTATGGCAGGCAGCATTGCCTCTTCATCAGATTCTTTACGAACAACCTTTTCAAATAGATGATTGAGCCGCTCATTCATCACACACTCCGATTGAGTCCCATAGAGGATACCGCACACATACGACTTTGCATAGAAGTTGATGGAGTTTCGCCAGGCCAGATTCCGGAAAATGAATTCAGCCTGTGCATTTGGCTCATTCAGCCAACCAATGATGAGAACATCCGGATAATTTTCATATCGTTTCTGATGATGAATCTCACCATCAATAGTCGTGAAAAATGGCAAGGTGTTCTGTATCTGACGGTCAACCATTTTTTTGAGGGTCGGGGAGTAACCACCAAACGTGATCGGAGTAAGAAAAATAACAAGATCACTTTCCATATAATTTCTCGATATCTCATGATGGTCATCAGCCACGTGGCACTTGCCGGGGCTTTTCAGCCAGCAGAAAAAATCGCCCCGGCAGTTGCCGATTTTTTTATCGCGCAGCACAACCACCTCGGCAGCCGAGCCTCGGGCTGCAGCGGCTGATTGCAGTGTTGCTGCCAAATAACTGCCAACCTTGTCGCCCGCCAGCGACCCGTCAAGAATCAAGGTTTTCATCGTCACTTCTTTATAAATTGTTTGGCAATTGATTGTAGTTCATAGTGATAAAGCCCGTCACTGCCCACCGCGAATGGTGGAAGGCGACCGCCAATTTCAAGCGAAACCAGCCCATGTACACGGCTCCAGACAATCAGGGCAACACCATGCGACAGGGAGTGATATTTACTGGTGCAGGTGTTCATGGCCGAAAGCTGCGCCTCATACTCTGGAGGTATTACCGGGAAGTGCTTGCACTTCAGCCTGCCAGCAAGACGAAAATCCTCAATCACACTGACCAGTGCACTAATGGAGCGAGTTGCTGACGGTATAATATCCTGCTGTTGCTGCTCATAGCCGGGAATGGGAGTACCAAAAATGAGCTGGTAGCGCTGGGGATAACTCTGCGCCCATTCACGATAGGCGAGACCAATCGCCTGGAAACGCTCAAGAAGCTGCTCGGGCGGAAAGCTGTCGCGTGCCTGGAGCTGAACATCACCAAAGGAGGTGAAGGCATCAATGGTGAGCGCTGTCACCAGTGCGTCACGATCCGGGAAGTAGTTGTAGATCGCCGGCGCGGTAATGCTCAAGGCACGGGCAATAGCACGCAACGAAAGGGCTGGCGCACCAAACTCCGCAATCAGCCGCCACGCAGTCTCCTTGATCGCCTCCTGAAGATTTGGGATCTGCTCTTTTTTAACTGGTCTTGCCACGGTGAAAATCTAAATTAATATTGCAGTGTAAATATACAGCGTAAAATTAAGAGATGCAAGAGGAATGAATCTTGATTTTCAGTATTTTTGGATGGGCATGATTGCGTTTGGTGACAAACATCAAGTTCATCATGACACATTATTGTTTAGGCAAAAATTGAACTTGGCAATAATCAGGCGGGGGCAGCCAACAATCTCCTTGGTTTATCCAGCTAAAAAAAGCATCTACATTGTACCTAAACTGTGCGATAATCAAAGCCAAGTACCAAAGTAAGGTCAGAAACACAGCAAAGAAAAACAAGAAGGAAAATTTATAGCCAAG
>CAJAAV010000085.1 GCA_903937835.1 uncultured Chlorobiaceae bacterium
AAAGCATGATTTTTCTGGGAAAAACACTACTTCTCCAGAAAAAACACTGCTTTTTTTGAAATAGTGCTCAGGTGGCGATGTTTTTCAGTTAATGTGTGCGCTTTATCCGACTTTCAGGTTATCAGCAAGGGAGGGCGCCCGATGGTTAAGGTGATACCATTCGATACCACAATTGGTCATCCTCAGCGCCTTGGTTTTATGGCAGGCGAGATTTCTGTTCCTGAAGATTTTGACCGTATGGGCAGTAGCGAGATTGCCACATTATTTAATGGAAGTGTATCGTGAATCTGCTGCTTGATACTCATATTCTGCTTTGGGCAGCCGGGCAACCTGACCGTCTGTCGGAAAAATGCAAGATCTTGTTGCTCAACCCATCAAATAATCTAAATTTCAGCGCAGCAAGCCTGTGGGAAATCAGTATCAAATACAGCTTGGGGCGTTCCGATTTTAATGTTGATCCTGGCCTTTAAGGCAAATGCTTTTGCGGAATGGTTTTCGTGAACTGTCGGTCAACGGCGAGCATGCAATTGCAGTGAGTATGCTTCCCGCCTTGCATAAGGATCCTTTTGACAGGATTCTCATTACTCAAGCTCGTACAGAGGGGATGTTATTGATCACTTCAGATTCTTTAGTAGCAGCTTATGGGGATGGGATCTGGTTGGCTGACTGATTGGCTTATGTTCGTAACGCAATTAATTAAGGTTAGTTGTGGATAATAACTGCGGATATTGAAGTGAAAAACCCTTGATGACTTCACCCCGCTCACCCAACCACCCGAGCAATCTGCTCTACAAGGCTCAACCCTTGGGCATTCCTCTTTTCACCCATAACAAACAGCCCTTTGCTGCCGCTCTTGGCTGCCCAGAGCTCGCCGATGTTGCGCTTTTCTTTGGTGTCGTCGGTGGTGACGCGATCGGCACCTTTGTATTCGACCACCAGAATGCGTCCGTCGTTGAGCTGGGCTACAAAGTCGGGGTAGAAGCGGTCGGTTGAGGTTGGCAGCCAGAAGGATGATTTCGGTCGGCCCGAGAGGTTCCGAATCCAGAAGTGTACCTGCGGCAGATGGTCGAGCAGTTGGGCGCAGTCGAACTCTTCGCCCTCGCTTTTCAGCTCGCCGACGGTGCTGAAAAAGTGTTTCTTGAACTGGTAGCGGCCAGTGTATGCCCATGCGGCAGGATAGGGAAGAGTGTCGAAGGAAAATCCATCAGCGAAACTGGTTTCAATGGAGAGATCAGCAGTGTCAGGCGCGAACAAGAGGCTTTGGTAGCCACGGGCATACGCTTGCTGGCGGCAGGCTGTGATTTTTTGCGCAGTCACTTTGGCGAGCTGGAATTTGAAGCGCAGCAAATCGTGTAACGGTATGTTGCGTTGTTCAACAAGAGAAGCAACCACTTTGCGGCAATACTCCAGCAGCACGGGCTGGGTGATGTCTTTCTGGCGGCAAAGCTTTTCGAGCCAGCACGAGAGGGTCAGCTCTGTCCAGTTGAGTTTGAGAGCGCCGATTTCAAGTTGTCGGCTTTGGTCGAGATGTTTGTAGACCACCTGCTCGCCCTGCACGTCAACCTCCCAGCGTTCTGCGGTCTCCTTGACTGAAAACTCCGCCGGTGTCAGCTCTGCCGGATAATCGGTCAGTCGCCAGCCGCCAAGCTCAAGAATCAGCTTCTCTTCGGGGAACTCCAGCTCGCCCTGAATGTTCAGCAGAAGGCGCGGCACGGCAAATTTTTCTCCCCGCTCAACGGGCGCCAGGCTGTTGCGGTGCGTGATGCGGTGGCGATTCACCGAAACCCGATAAGCCTCACGCTGTTCGGGGTGCGCAGCAGCAAGCAGGCGCTCTTCGACCTCTTGTGAAATATCGCCCTGCAGGCTGACGGTTATGCTTCCATCCGCTCGTGTTGCAACCTGAATGCGCTCAGCCACAATGAGTGGCAGACCAGTCAAGTCAGGCGAACTCTCCATCGTCATCAGCAACACCGGTTCGCTGCTATAGCTGCTGGTTGTGGTCTCCAGACCCGGCAACGGCAGTTGTCGCGATATCACCAGTGTGGCAGCCTCATCGGGTTCAAAGCCCATCTTCTGCACCAGCGTGTCGGTCAGGGCGCGGGCGCCTTCGCCAAATCGGGGGCTGGAGACGTGCGTATAGGCGCGGTTCAGCGCTTCGTTGGTGCGGCTTTTTGCGTAGGGCATCCGCAGGATTCGCCCCAGAAGCTGCTCAATATCGGTCGCACTGCCGATGTTTGCCACGGAGCAGAGCACGTAGGCGAAGGAGCAATCCCACCCCTCCTTGAGCGCTTCGATGGTGATGATGCACTCAACCGGGCAGAGTGGATCGAAGAGGTTGATGGTGTCAAGCTCGCGCTGCTCGCCGGTGGCTACGGCAATTTTTTCCGGCTGGATATTTTCATTCTCGATCAGGTACTGTTTCAGCACCTCAACCGTCACCTCCTGCCCTTTGTCCTGCGCCTGAAAAAGCACCAGCGGGCGGATATATCCCGGGTCACTTTTGGCTGTTTCTGCCAGTTGGCCGCGTGTTTCGAGTGCATCGTGCACGGCAGCCCGCCAGTCGGGGTGCTCCGAGAGGATGATGGGCAGCTTGATCATCTCCGCCGCTTTCACCTCGGCGGCGGAGGCGCGAAAGAGGATATTGCTGCCGTTTTTTGGATCGGTGTTCGGCGTGGCGGTAAACTCGACAATGCAGGAGGGACGCAGGGCGGCCAGCATCTCGAACGAAAGATTGGTGCCCGCCTTGTGCGCTTCGTCCACCAGCACCAGCGGACGGTGAAAGGCCATCAAATTGACAAAGGAGAATTTCAGTTTTCCCTCTTCGTTGCGTTCAAGCTCCGGCGCGTTGGCGGGAATATGGGTGAAGTGCGGCTCGAAGTGTTCAGAATGAGAGTATGCGCGGCGACCATCGGGATTGCTGGTGCGCAGGCTCTGGATGGTGACCACAATAATGCAGACGCGCTCGGTTAAATCCTGCGGCCTGATCTGCTCAATGTCGCTGATATCGAAAACGGAGACTCGTCCATCAAAAGCGTTGTCAATGGCGGCGCGGTAAGGGTGCGACGGCTTTTTCAGCGCTTCGGCAGTCTGTTTGCGGATGGTGCTGGTTGGCACCAGCCAGAGCACAACGGGATAATCGCGCTCAAGATAGTTGCGTCCGGCAACGGCGATGGTGTGCGCGGCCAGCAGCGTTTTGCCCGCACCGGTTGGCAGGCGAAGGCAGAGGTTCGGCACCCCCGCAAGTTGTGGAATGGTGCGATAGGGGCGCGGATTTTCTGTTCGCAAGCTCTCACGAAATGCCTGTTCCGGGTTGCCGGTGCGGTTGAGACAGGCGGCAAGAGTATCGAGGGCGCTCTTTTGAAAGTCTTTGAGTTCCATGTGTCTTTTTGCTCTTATCGCGCTTTAATATCGTAGGGAATCTGGCGGAAGGTCATCTCATTGCGTTTCAGCCGCTCGGCGCTCAACAGGCACCCTTCGCCGAAGATCACTTTTGGTCCGTCGTGAGGCGGCAGGCAGGCAAGCACTTTTGTGGTCAGCACATTGCCGCCCTCTGGCCGGTTGTCGCCCAAAATGCCGTTATAGAGCAGATAGTAGCCGATCCCCTCATGGCTTCCAAGGAGAGGGGAGTCGGCGCTGCCGGAGTAGGGAATACCGGTTTCGAGAAACCAGATATGGGCCGCGAGAGGGGCAAAGCGGATTTCCGGAGCAACATGGCCGCTTTCGTCAAAGACCGGAACCCCCAAACGATAAAAACGAAAGCCGCCGCCGCCCTTCCATCCCACAGCTTCAGAGATGCCGCCCTGTTCGCCTTCGATAACCTTCTGCAGACGCGGGGCGCAATGCGTCATGGCGTGGTCGCCCATCTCGATGCCGATATATCGCCGTCCCATTTTATGCGCAACAGCAGCGGTGGTACCGGAGCCGAGGAAAGAGTCGAGGACGAGGTCGTTGGGGTTGGTGGCGATTTGCAGTATCCGCAGGATCAGACGCTCGGGTTTTGGAGTACCGAAGCTTATATCACCACCAAATATTTCATTAGATTCTTTTTTTGATTCATCAGTATGCCCAACTTCTTCATGCGGCCACCAAGTCCAAGGGACAAGCCCTTTTGCAGTGCTCAAAAATTCCATGCGGCGCGGCACACCGGTTCCATCTTTACCGAAATAAACACGGTTATCAGCCAATAGTTTGTCGTATTCAGAACGGATAATTTTCCAACAATTACCTGGAGGGGGGAGGAGCTTCTTGCCTGTAGGGCCAATAATTTCATACATTTGATTGGGTCTATAGCCTTGAGCTAAAAGAGATACGCTCTGCCATAAACCGCGCGGATCATTATTTGGATTTTTATAGAGTTTTTTTTGCTTATCCCCTAAAGGCAGCAGATTTCTTTGAACTTTAAACTTTTCTGGGGATTTTACATAAAGTAGGATGTGGTCATGCACATCTCCAATGGCTTCACGATTTTCTCTCGAATAGCGTTTCTGCCAAACCACATTCGCCACAAAATTCTTCCTCCCAAAAATCTCATCCATAATCACCTTCAGATAATGCGCCTCATTGTCGTCAATCGTCACCCAAATACTCCCCTCCTCCGACAGCAACTCACGCAAAAGTTCAAGACGGGGATAGATCATCGCCAGCCACTTGGTGTGCTCCAGATTGTCGTCGTAATGCTCAAAAGCGCTGCGGGTGTTGTAGGGCGGATCAATAAAAATGCACTTCACCTTTCCGGCATAATAGGGGAGCAAAGCCTTCAACGTATCAAGATTGTCGCCCTGAATCAGCATATTGGCCGTATCGCGCTCTTCGCAGGAAAGCTCCCGCACCTCCTCCAGCAGCCGGTATGGTGTCTCTGATGCTGCATGAATATCGGTGTCGCGCGTAAGCCAGTGCAAAAGCGGCATAGTCTTTACTCCTCCTGATGTCAAACAAATATTTTTTTCGAATCAGCCAAATCTCAGCCCTTTGATCGACCAGCAAAGGGTGATGGCCGATAAAGATAAACAACGATTTCTATTAAACGTGCACGTTTTTGAAGGAGCCAGTTGATCTTTTCACTGTTTCAGTCTGGTTCTTTTGTTCTACCCTCAGTTATAGAGTGAAGGAGTGTGATTTCGATGGCAAAAAGCTTTAAAACTAAAAAAAAAGCTTGGTGACAAATGTTCGCTTGCTTACATTTACATCAATAACACCTGCCGCGCTTCCCGTTTGAACAGCGCACCCGGGCAGGTTTTCGCTTTTCAGGCGTTTTCAAAATGACTAACCTGAAAGTTGATGCTTTTCAGTAACTCCCAGATTAAAGTTCAGAGCAGATTATGACTGAAGTTTATGATCCCTTCAAAGGACAGACTATTATCATAAGGGAGGGCATGGTGAAAACAAATATGAATCCACCACCAACCACCGAACGTCCTCCAGCCCCGAACTCTCAGGTGGCACCCTCTTTTCGGCATCAGGAGCAGAAAAAAATCGAAAATGAGGCTTTATCACAGGGATAAGGTACAGTGTTCAGATGGCGACATTGCGGAATTATTTTTTCATAAGTGAGGAGCGGTTTTATGAGTAATCAAGAGATACTTGACTTGGCGATGACCCTCAAACCAGTAGAGAGGCTTCTGATTATTGATGGATTGTTGCGAAGCCTTGACGAGCCCGACCACAAATTTGATGAGCTTTGGGCTGTGGAAGCAGAGAAACGTCTCAACGCCTACCGGGAGGGTCGTGTTGAGGGTATTCCAATGGAAGAGATTTTCAAGGGGTAGATGAAGGTCATTTTTTTGAAATATGCCAGGCAAGAACTGGATGATGCCACCCAGTTCTATGAATTGGAGTTCAGCGGACTTGGTCAGCGCTTCAGGGAAGAGGTAAAGAATGCGGGGCTATTGTTTCAATACAGTTGACAGGAGAAAAGCCACGTAGTGCTCCCGGTAATCCTCCGTCTACGAAATAGAGAGTATCTCCTCCTCCAGCAATTGCTGGTTGTAAAGCTCGGCGTAGAGGTGTTGCTGGGCGAGCAGCTCTTCGTGGGTGCCGCTCTCA
This sequence comes from uncultured Chlorobiaceae bacterium, assembly GCA_903937835.1. Classification (GTDB taxonomy): domain Bacteria; phylum Bacteroidota; class Chlorobiia; order Chlorobiales; family Chlorobiaceae; genus Chlorobium. Next base: position 6,043 of record CAJAAV010000085.1, read on the forward strand.
ACAATGGTACCCTCTTTCAGTACAACAATGCGGTCGCAGTTTTTCACCGTCGAAATCCGGTGGCTGATCAGCAGGATGGTGGTGTCGGGGAGCTTTTGCAGGAGTGCCTCGAAGATGCGTGCTTCAGTGTCGGTGTCGACGGCTGAAAGTGCATCGTCGAGCACAAGGAGCTGCGGCTTCCAGGCAATTGCTCTGGCAATGCAGGCTCTTTGTTTTTGGCCGCCGGAGAGGTTTATCCCTTTTTCACCGAGCATGGTTTCGAATCCGTCAGGGAAATCTTCGACGTCGTCATAGAGCATGGCTATTTTGCTGGCTTCTATAACCGCTTCGGCATCATCATCCCGGCTGCCCCAGTTGATGTTGTGGGCAATGGTATCGGAAAAGAGAAAATTGACCTGGGGAACAAAGCCGACGAGTTCTCTCAATGTTGTGACAGGAAAGCTTCGGATATCGCGGCCATCAATCAGGATGGAGCCCTCGACAGGTTCGTAGAGTCGCGGTATCAAGTTGACCAGTGTTGTTTTTCCTGAGCCTGTTGCGCCGACGATGGCCACTTTTGAGCCTGCCTCTATGTCGAGCGTAATGTTGTTCAGGATTGGATTCTGCTCCTGGCCAGGGTAGTGAAACCGGACGTTGCGGAAAGAGAGTGTACCTGTGACGTTTTTATTTTCAATGGAACTATCCTCTTTTTCGGTTATATCTGGTTTGATGCTGAAAATTTCATTCAGCCTGATCTGAGCGGATGCGGCTCTCTGTATAATACTGGTGACCCAGCCGATGGAGATGATTGGCCAACTCAGCATTGAAACGTAAACGATAAATTCTGCGATTCCGCCCAAGGTCATACTTTTCTCAATAACGCAGATACCGCCAACCCACACAACAGGGAGCAGCGAGAATGCGGTCATGGAGGTAAGAAAGGCAAAAAAGAGCGCTTGCAGCTTTCCGAGCGACAAGTTTTTGTGGTAGTACTCTTTGTTGAGGATTTTAAACCGCTCGATTTCAAAAGATTCGCGGGTGTAACTTTTTACTACCCTGATTCCGGAGAGGTTTTCCTGTACAAGATTGGTTATTGCAGCGTAGCTCTCCTGAATGCTTTTTGAGCGTTTTTGCATGGAGCTGCCGATTTTATAGACGGAATAGCTCAGAATTGGTGCGGGCAGCAGGGCGAAGAGAGTCAGCTTCGGGGAGATAGCAATCATTGCCACAAGCGCGAAGACGAGCCGGAAAAAGGTGTTGAGGGAGTACATGATGCCTGGGCCGAGGAACTCTCTGATGGCGTTCAGGTCGTTGGTGCCTCTTGAAATGAGCTCGCCGGTGCTGGTGGTGTTGTAAAAACGCCTTGGCAGGGTTTGCAGATGTTTGTAATAGTCGTTTTTCAGGTCAAACTCAATGTGCCGTGAAGCAACAATAATGTTCTGCCGAACGAGAAAGAGAAAATAGCCGCTCAAAAGAGCGAAGAGAAAGTACAGGCCAGCGTAGCGGAGAACGTCCAGCAGTTCGAACTTGCGGTTCATGGTGTCGATGGCAAGACCGATATACTTTGGCGCTATGACGGCGAAGAGGTTGGTCAGGATGATGAAGAGAAAGCCTGACCAGAGATTTTTTTTATACCTTGAGAGGTAAGGTTTCAGGCTGAGAAGATTTTTCATCCGTCTAATGTTTTTGAAGTGACGGTAGTAATGTATAATAAGAATAGAGAAAACAAAACTTCATACCAGCTTATGTTTTATGGCATTTGATACAAATAAAAACTATTACTCTATCGGCGAGGTCACTAAAATTGCCGGTGTTCCAGCCTACCTGCTCCGGTACTGGGAGACTTTTTTTAATGAGCTGACTCCTGCAAGGGACACGCGAGGGAACAGACGGTACACCAATCGTGATATTGCTATGGTGCTCAATATCAAGGATCTGGTGTATGAGAAAGGGTATAAGCTGGGTAAGGCCAGTGAAATTGTCAAGGGCAACCCTCGTAACAGTGAAGACGATCATAAAACGACCGAAATACTCAAGCTGCAGAAACAAATTGGCAATGCAAAGAGTCGTCACATCGCGGTTGATGAAAGGCGTATGTTGCTGCTGAAGGAGATAAAAGGGGAGATTGAAGATATTCTTCAGTTGCTGGGGTAAAACAAAAAAACCGGTTTTCCACCGGTTTTTTTGTTGTAATCAATTTGCTGCTTACTGAGCGTACAGCACTTCAAACTGTCCGGTACCGCCCTTGCACACATGCTCGACCCAGCGGCCATAAGCGCCACCACTCCAGCGATACTCTTCGAGGTTCTGGGAACGGAACTGTGGTGCAGCATAGCGCACCTTGAATCCTTTTGGAAGAACAATCTTCAACTGAGCATCGACCGTAAAGTCGTTGAACTTTCCTACCATACCGTGGTGTACCAGCGGGATAAGAGGATGGTTCAGAATTCTGCGAAGTCCACCGCCTGCATCGACAGATACGCCTGGGAAATCACCGTCAACCTTTACTTCGATACCCTGTGAGTCAGAACGGAAACCTGCTTCCACTGTTGCGGGCCTGTTCAGCTTGTCTGCAGGGAAGAGTTCTGCCCAGCGGGCAATTGAATCGACAATACCGGAACCGCCATGAGAGAACCGCCATCTCGTAACGCCGACGGGGCCTTTTTCACCGCTTTGGGTGCCGATGCTGTTGACTTCGATTTTTGAAATTCTCTGACCACCTTCGTTCAGGGCGGTAAAGGCAGGGCCGATAAACCAGAATTCCCTAATCCAGTCGTTGAAGGCGCCTGTTGACTGCAAGGCACTCAGGGTTCCTTCCCAGGTGTCAATAACATCATTATTGTCAAGTGGAACCTTCATGATAATGTCATGGAACTGACGTCCCTGCATGTAGATCGGGTTCGGAACATTTCTTTTTACTGCGTCTGAGCGGTAGTAGAAGAGGTTGACAACGGAGCCTTCAAAAGAGAATGAGTGAGAGAAGTCGCCGACAGAAACGGAGCCTTCACCGACGCAGATTCTTCTTTCTTTGGTTTCATTGGCAATATCAGCCTCGACAACCAACTTGCTTTTTGTACTGTCTACAATTGACTCAATAACAGCCGAAAATCTGACGAAACCTTTTGCCGGATCGAGAGGCTTCACATTGATCTTGATGTTACAGTCTGCCGGTAGCAAAGGCAGTGCGGGAGGCACGTTAACCTTGGCCCTGCATTTTACTTTGCCCCACGAGCTCGAACCACCCTCGAGTACGATCTCATAATCTGAGTGAGCGGTAGTGGTGTCTTTAGTGCCGAAAAGAGCCATAATGAGTTCTCCTTTTTCTAATGGCGTTGAAATTGGATATTATCAGGAAAAAATTATCAGGAAAAATTCATGGAGACTATTCCTGTTAAGTAACAGATTGTAACAAATTTAAAGAATAAAAATCAATAATTAAAGTAAAATATCTTTTGCACGATCATCTCTTTGCCTGAAATGTCATTTCTTTCGGTGCTTTCGTGTAAAATGGCCATTTTTTTAGTTTTTTTTGCCGCTGATAATTTTTTGATCCTCCTATGACCTCATTATTCCGTTCAATCTACCAATTGAGTTATTCCCGTTATGCAGCTTCAGTTTTGAGTGGTCTCCTTCTTGGTCTGTCGTTCCCTTCTTATCCGTTTATTCGTCTTGAACTACTCGCATGGATTGCTCTTGTACCGCTACTCCTTTCTCTTCGTACCGTTGAGAAACCAGGGGAGTTGTTTCGTCGAGTTTATCTCTCTATGCTCCTGTTTTGTTTGATCAGCCTCTGGTGGGTAAGTCTTGCTACTCTCCCGGGGGGTGTTCTCACTATTCTTGCCCAGGCTTTTTTTTTGACGGTACCCCTTCTTGCTTTTTATGCGGTTAAAAAAATGGCCGGGTACCGTTTTGCACTGTTATCACTCCCTTTTCTATGGGTTGCCTGGGAGTGGGCCTATATGCAGCAGGATCTTTCGCTTGGATGGCTTACTCTCGGTAATTCGCAGGCAAATTTGAACCTTATGATTCAGTATGCCGATGTAACCGGTGTCTGGGGTGTCAGTTTCTGGCTGCTTTGGTTTAATGTGCTTGCCGTTATGGCGTTGAGCAGCAGCAAAAAAGAGGTGTTTCGTTTTGTTGCTCCCATGGTACTCATGATTCTGGCTCCATTGCTCTACTCTTTAGCGCTTTGGTCTCGTGATGAAGTCGATATTGGGGCTGCGGCTCAGCTCAGTGTTACGCTTGTTCAGCCGAATATTGATCCCCATGGCAAATGGGTACAGCAGAACAGTGGCGACATTATGGATCGATATTACTGGATGACCGGCAATGCTGTTCGTGAAAACCGGCCTGATCTGGTGATATGGCCGGAAACAGCCATTCCATTCTCTATTTTCAATACAAACTATGCCGCTGATCTCCAATCTCTGCGGGTATCGCTGAGGCAGTGGCATACAGCCCTGTTGACCGGTTTTGTCGATGTCATGATTGTGCGCAACCATCCTTATGAAGCCTATAATGCATCAATGCTGCTTGAACCTGGCAATGGGGTGCCCCAGATTTACCGCAAGATGCATCTTGTACCATTTGCGGAGAGGGTGCCTTATATTGATTATTTTCCATGGCTTGGTTCTGCAACCTTTTCACTTTCGGGTATCAGTGGCTGGGGCCGGGGGAATGATGCATCTGTCATGAAGCTTCTTACGGAAAAGTATGGGGAGGTCGTTATCGCCAATTTTATCTGTTATGAATCGATTTTTCCTGGTCATGTTGCTGAGTTTGTTCGTAAAGGGGCAAGGCTTTTAACCCTCGTGACCAACGATGGCTGGTATGCAACTTCTTATGGCCCTTATCAGCATCTTGCCATTGGCAGGATGCGGTGTATTGAGAACCGTCGGGCGATGGCTCGGTGTGCCAATACAGGGCTTACAGTTGTTCTTGATAAATACGGACGTACGATTGCGGAAATTCCATGGTGGGAGAAGCAGACTTTGACTGCAGAGGTACCGCTTGAGAGCGGCCTGACTTTTTATACACGCTATCCCGATCTATTACCGAAAGTTGCAACAGGCATATCCGTGCTGCTGTTTCTTGTCGCTTTTATAAAAACCCAGAGAAGGGTGACTACGACAGACCGTAAGCCTTGATTTTTCTGTAGAGGGTTCGTTCGGTAATACCGAGTACAAGAGCGGTTTTCCGTTTGTTTCCGTGGCATGTTTCAAGTGCTTCGGAGATCGACTTTTTTTCTATGTCGTCCAGAGAGCGCAATGGCTCAGGCTCCTTTTCATGGCCATTTTCCATGGAAGTTGGTATCAGGGCGTTGCTGTTCTGCCAAATGGTTGCGGGAACATCGGGCAGAAGCAGCGGGGCGAGCGGTTTGGTTTGAACAAGATGCTGCAGGAGCTGACGGATATCACTGACCTCCTGGCGAAGCTGTATAATATTGCTGTAGATGATCTGGAGTTCGTTTTTTTCTGAACGTGCCGGGTCATGCACCAGACTTTTATACCTGTTTCTCTGGACCAGATGTTTTTCAAGGAGTTCCGGGGTGATGTATTTGCCTTTTTCAAGCACAAGCAGCGATTCTATAAGATTTCTCAGCTCTCTGACATTGCCTGGCCAGGGATAGCGCATCAGCATTTCTGCTGCATCCGGGCTGAAGCCTTCAAAGACGATTTTGTGTTTTTGTTCAAACTCATGCACAAAATTTTCGGAAAGCAGGAGGATGTCCCGTCCTCTTTCCCGGAGCGGCGGGATCTGGAGTTCAACACTGCGCAGACGGTAGAAGAGGTCTTCCCGAAAGTTTTTTTCGGCTACAGCCTGATACATATTTTTGTTTGTGGCGGCAACAATGCGTGCATCAGAATAGATGGTCTCCGATGAGCCAACCCTTTGAAACTCTCCAGTTTCAATAACCCGCAAAAACTTTACCTGAGTTTCAAGAGGCATTTCACCAATCTCATCAAGAAAAATTGTTCCTCTGTCGGCGCTTTCAAAGTACCCTTTTCTGCTTTGTACTGCTCCGGTAAAGGCCCCTTTTTCATGGCCGAAAAGTTCAGATTCCAGAATGCCGACAGGAATGGCGCCGCAGTTGACGGGAATGAAGCTTTTATCAGCACGCATGCTGTTTGCATGAATAAATCGTGCCAGAACCTCTTTGCCGGATCCTGTTTCTCCAATGATCAGCACGGTAATATCTGTTTCAGCAACCTGGAGAGCAAGTTGCTTGAGCTGGGAGATCAGGACGGATTGTCCAACAATTGTGGGCTCTTGTTTCATCAGCGGGTTCTGCTTTCGATTCAATGCACGGTGTGTTTATATGGTCTGAATAACAAGTGCTGCAAACGGCAATTTTTTTGCAGCAGCTTCGGCCTCCGGTTTTGAATCATAGTTGTTTTTCAGTTGTACCCTGTATAACTCTCCCTGCTGGATAATTTCTGTCGCTGCGTAACTGGATATTTTTTTTGCAAGTGCTTCAGCATTTTCCCTGCTTTTGAAACTCCCGAACCGCACAGTAAAACTCTTTTGTCCGGCACTGGTTGTCTCCTGTTTTGTGACCTTTACCCTTGGTTGTACAGGTGTCGTCTTCTCGGGAATGCTCACCTTCTTTTCGCTTTTTTTTATGCGGGAAGCGGGCAGATGCTTCGTGGTGTCTTGTTTAGCAGCCAAGGGTGGAACAGGTGCCTGGTTTTCCATTGCGAGACTGTAGGCGGCTATTCGTGATCTGCTGACTTGATCAAGAGCAGGATCAGGATAGAGTGCCAACTGTTTTTGATAGAGAGAAACCGCTTGTGGTCCATCCTCAGAAAGAAGGGCTTCAAGCACCAGCTTTTCAGAGGGGAGTGCAACTTTTTGCCTGAGATTTTCTAGCAAATAAACCTTATCTTCTGCCGCATAACGCAGGATCTCCCGGGCGTATGATTGCTCACCGGCGGAGTGCAGTACGGGTGGGCAGAAGAACGCAACAGAGAGCGCAACAGAGAGCGGCGCAGCAATTTTGCGGATGAGCAATATCATCTTGTCAGAAAGCATTGGCTCGTATTGTTTACTTGTAGTTCACTGTTTTTGGATATGCGGCCAGTTCATGAATATGCCAAATTTTTTCATATAAAATCAATTGCATTCCATGCATCTTCTCACAGTCAAAGCTTTTGCAAAAATTAATCTCGGACTGTTGATAACCGGGAAACGCCCTGACGGGTATCATACACTTGAGACTATCTTTGCACCAATCAACTGGTATGATACTATCGAATTTAGCGATTCGGAGCTGATTTCGATGAGTTGCTCCAATATTGATCTTCCGGTTGACGACAACAACCTCTGTATCAAAGCGGCCAAATCCCTTCAGCAGTTTGCCGGTCTGCAGAGGGGTATCGCCATGACGCTTCTCAAAGAGGTGCCTTTTGGTGCCGGTCTTGGTGGCGGAAGCAGTGATGCGGCAACCGTACTCAGAGTGCTCAACGATCTCTGGCAGGTCAACGCTTCTCCTGCCGATCTGCATGCCATGGCGGTGAAACTCGGGGCCGATGTGCCGTACTTTCTCGCTATGAGAGGAGTTGCCTATGCCAGAGGTATTGGGGATGAACTTGACGATCTTGGTCTTACCCTTCCTTATTATATAGTTACAGTCTTTCCCGAAGAGCACATCGCAACGGTCTGGGCCTACAGGAATTTTTATCGGCGTTTTGATCGTGAGCTTCCTGACCTGAAAACGCTTGCGTCAGAACTCTGCCGTTTCGGAAAAACAGAGGGATTTCCAGCCTTTGAAAATGATTTTGAGCCTGCAGTGTTCGATCACTTTCCTGCAGTTCGCCGTGCAAAAAGCACCTTGCTTGAAGCGGGAAGTGTGTTTGCATCGCTGTCGGGAAGCGGCTCAGCAGTCTTTGGCCTCTTCGAAAGGGAGGATGAGGCACTCGCCGCCATGAAGTGCCTGCCAGAAGCGTATCGGATGAGCCTGACACCTCCCGGGTTTTCTATGAAGCAGTGATCGCTCACACTCTACGTCCCTTTGCAATAATCTCGTTCAGCTCAGCGCTGATAAGGCGGAGATCTTCATCAAGAAAATGAGACGAATGCAGGCGGGCGCGTTTGACCTCGGTCACGTCGAGTGTTGCATCCATGACATGCGGCTTGAACAGGGGAGCTGCGCAGAGCACGGTGCCCTCCGGTCCGGTCACTGATGAGTTGCCCCAGTAGGTGAAGCTGTCCTCATTTCCAACGCGGTTAACGCAGGCGACATAGCTGCTGAAGAGAAACGAGTAGGTTGATGCAATAGTCTGCCACTGGGTTACAATGGCCGGATTGCCGCTGCCGGGCGACATGCGCAGGGGGCTCGACATCAGCACAAAGAGCAGTTTTGCCCCCTGGTGGGCAAGCAGGTAGGGAACGGAAACGTGCCAGAAATCCTCACAGATGGCCACACCGATTCTGCCGAGCCGTTTTGAGGTGACGGCCTTGATCTGCTGACCGGCGGAGAAGTAGCGCAGCTCTTCAAACATGCCGTAGGTTGGCAGATAGATTTTCCGGTGGATGCTTTGCCCGATTCCATCCTCAAACATGAATGCCGAGTTATAGACGCCGTAGTCGTCGCTCAGCTCAATGCCTCCGCAAATAATGCTGATCTTCCGGCTGAGTTCACGCAAGGGGGCAAGCCGGGTATCCTCAATGTGCATGGCAATATCCTGTGCGGCATCCTGCACATTGTAGCCTGTCAGAGAGAGCTCGGGGAAGGCGATGGCATCGGCTCCATCCCGGATTGCCTCTTCGGCAAGAGTGCAGTGCAGTGCAAGATTCTCATCGAAGTTGGCCAGCGTACAATCGATTTGAGCTATTCGCAGTTTTGCGTTCAGCATTGTTCCGTCCGGTTTAATGGTAAGGATAGAAAAGATAGAAGGAGAGCGAAAGCAGGGCAAGGATCCACATACCTGTGCGCACCTCACTGACTTTGCCGGTGAAGAGTTTCAGAAGAACCCAGGCGATAAATCCTGCGGTAATTCCGACACCGATATTGAAGGTGAAGATCATGAGAACAATCGTCAGAAAGGCTGGCAGGAGTTCACTGTAATCACTGAAATCCATTTTTGTTACCGATTGCATCATGAACATGCCGACAACCACCATTGGAGGGCCGTAGGCGAAGGGAGGCACAATGGTAAGCAGGGGAGAGAAGAAAAGGGCAAGCGCAAAAAGAGCGGCAACGACAATCGCGGTAAATCCCGTTTTTCCTCCCTGTTCGATACCGGCAGCCGACTCGATATAGACACCAGCCGTAGTTGTTCCAAAAAGAGAGGCGGCGATGGTTGAGAGAGCATCAACCAGCATCGGTTTCTCAATATCAGGCAGGTTATCGTTTTCATCGAGCAGGTTGGCTCTTGAGGACAAGCCGAAAAGGGTACCCATGGTATCGACAAAATCCATCACCAGCACGCTGATGATCACACCGACAAATCCCCAGGTCAATGCTCCCTGCATGTTGATTTTCATGAAGATCGGCTCAATGGAGGGGGGCATACTGAATACTCCGGAGGGGAGAGGAACAAGGCGGGTAAGGAGAAATGCGGCTGTGGTGACTGCCATGCCGACCAGCAGCGCCCCTGTTATTCTTCTGATCAGCAGAACTGCGGTGAGAAGAAGACCGCCGAGGCTCAGCAGTACCGGGAGTTTGGCGATATTGGCCAGTTGTACCGGCGCACCCGGAACACCGAGCGTAACGATGCCCATGTCGTTCAACCCAAGAAAAGCAAGAAAAAGGCCGATTCCCACCGAAAAGCTGTGTTTGAGCGAAGAGGGAATAGCTTCGGCCAGCCATTGACGCAGCCCGCCGATGGTGATCAGGGTGAAAAGAATGCCGCTGATAAAGATGGCGGCCATTGCCGTTTGCCACGAGTAACCGAGCGTCTGCACCACAGTGTAGGCAACAAAAGCATTTTCACCCATGTACGGTGCCACAGCAAAGGGGCGTTTGGCATACACGCCCATAAGAAGGGTTCCAAATATGGAGGTGAGAATGGTCGCCGTCATCGATGCGCCTTTCGGGATACCTGCTGCAGCAAGAATGGCAGGATTGACTATAATGATATAGGAGAGCGTGAAAAAGGTGGTTATGCCTGCATCTGTTTCCTGTCGGTAACCGGTGTTGTGTTTGTCGATATCAAAATATGATAGCATGGGCATAGTCATATCAAATAGCGGGAAGAGGACTTGAACAAACAAGATAAACATAAAGAGTGAAAACCGGGAGACGTAAATAGTTGGGGAGGTTATTTGGATATTGAGCATGTAATGAATTTGTGATAAAAGTCATATATTGGCCTGCTCAAAACTATTGTGTCGTGCAGAAACGCTCTACTTCTCTTATGCTGTCATTAACGCTTGATGAGCTCACGCAAAGAGCTGAAAAGATAAAACTTGTTATTTCCGATAATGACGGTGTTTTCACGGATAACGG
>CAJAAV010000086.1 GCA_903937835.1 uncultured Chlorobiaceae bacterium
ACAGCGAGCTGACCTGTCCGGCAAAACAGTCAACAACAGAGTCAACCGCTTTGGTTTGACAGGGCTGAACATTGAATTTAAATTTCATAGACCGTTATTCTTGAAGTTCTTTCTGCATTCTTTTCTGCAAATGAACGATTTCTTTCTGCACACCACACAAAAGAAAAAAATTACAACTAATTATTTAATAGAAAGTTAGCATCAACTTATTCTGCATTTATTCTGCATTCGGCACACTGTTTTCATCGAATGACAAGAGTCCTTTCCGGTCAGCCAGACTTGCTTCAATCAGCCTCCGTTCTTTTTCAATCTCAAGCTTTAGTTCCTCTTCCGTCGGGAGAAATTTGAGATATTTCGAGGCAAATATCTGTTTGCTTTCGTGTAAAACTGAATATTTGGCGACCGCCTCACTTTTGTCGGAGCAAAGAATCAGGCCGATGGTTGGATTGTTGCCCGGCACTTTAAACTGCAGGCCAATTCGTCACCTGCCGGGTGACGAATCACGTTCAAACGGCAAGGATATGCCTGAAAGAAAAGCCGAAAATATTTTAAATTCGTGGCCGAAAAACCCCTTCCATAGCACTTGGTCAGTTGCCGTGACAGCATTTCAATGACCTGTTTTCCATAGACAGCCCTCTCTTCACCACCCTGTAACTCTACAACTATTTCCCTGCCAATAAGCCAATACGCTTTGATCATATTGGTATTGACTGACTGTACCACGTTTGAGCGAGCCTGTTCAAGAATCTGGACAACTCGATCAAAGAGGGTTCCGCCGATTGTCATTTCATGATTCATCATTGCCTTCTCAGATTGATTTCACTTCAGTGCCTGAAGACAATTGTATGAAAATCCTTTGGTCATTGAGTTTAATGGGGTAGCCGTTTTTCGTGTTGGGTTGCTGCTCCTCAAAACCGTTAACAACGGATGCAATTGCTGAACTTTGAATTTGAATTTCATACGTGTTCTCAAACAAAGGATTCGAGGCGTTCAAGCCATGTGTTGAATACTGGGCATTGCTTCCGCATCTGTGGGATACCAATCCGGTGTGCAACAGCAATACCCGTAGTTACTTTTGAAAATTTCCCCTTTTTTGACCATTTGTCGAGCCGCTTTGAAGGGGCAGTTCTATGGCTGTTGTTGATAGCTTCAGGCTCACCACATTCAGTTATGACAGCGTCAACAGCTTTTTTTGAAATTCCCAACTCTAACGCCAGTAATTCACTGTTACTGAAAAGAAGGGCTTCAAATTCATGAATTGCCATGTATGGAATAAACCTTTGATCGGCACCTTGTTTTGCAAAGAGCGCCAGAACAGCGTCCGTGGTTGCTCCATTGATGATTTCTGCAATCTGTGCTGGAATCGCATGTGCAGGAATCCGGTCGAGGCCGGGCCAGTCCCTTACACCATAGTAATCCACAAAGGTTGTAACAAAAATGTCTTTGCGCTGTTTAAGGTGCAGTTCAATATCTCTTTTAACCCGTTCAAAACGAACATCTCCACCCTTTTGCCCTGACTTGGTCACCTGGGTTGCTGTCATGTACACCCTTTTGAGCGCGAGATATGGAGCAAGCAGCGATTCGATAAAAATCTGCTCGGTCTTACCCTCGACTATTGCTATAACGTTGATGGAGTTATTACTCATACACCGCACCTCCGGCAATGACGTTTTTTGTCCAGAGTTCACCGACCGAGTAGCTTTTAAGCCACTCGGTAAAATCTTGTTCTTTGAGCCTCTTAAAGGTTGATGCGCCATTTTCGCGATTGACAACAACGATATCTTCAATACCAAACTGATCAATCAAAGCCGGCGACTGGGTTGCCACAATAACCTGAGTTTGTTTTGCTGCCACCTGAATCAACTCAGCAAGAATAGCAATAGCGGCGGGATGAAGCCCTAATTCCGGTTCATCAATAATAATGGTTGCCGGCGGATTAGGTTGCAGTAAAGCAGTAGCAAGGCATATAAACCGGATAGAGCCATCGGAGAGATGATAGGGCTGCATAGGGTAGTCGGAACCCTTTTGCGTCCAGCTCAAGTTGACTTCCTTTTTAGCGCCCGATTCTTGTGGTTCAAGAATAAAGTTTTCAAAAAAAGGAGCGACCAAACGAATTGCGTTCAGAATATCCTGGTACTCTTTCGGATGTTTCTGTTTAAGTTTTAACAGGAAGGGCGCAATATTAGCAGCATCACTTCGGAGTACTTTACTATCCTGAACGATCTCGTAATTTCGCATGGCGGCAGTAGAGCTGGTATCATGAAAATGATAAATCTGCCAGGAAGAGATCGCATCGTAAACCGGTTTGCTGTAGTGTGCATCTTTTTGTTTCATCACAACCTCTTTAACCATCAGGGAAGAGGTATCTTCACTATCACCAAGAAGCCACCATCCAGCACCGCTAAAATACCGAGCTTCATCTTCTATGGCAAACGCATTACCGGGGGTTGGAGCCAACTTGAAGCGAAAACCACGCGAACCAAATCGCAGTTCAAACTCCATTGTTGCAGTAACTTTGCGCCCATTAAACAGGATATCGCCAGCGCCGCCGTTATCCTTGACATAGCGACTGAGATTGCCGTCAATGAGTGCCCTGAGCATTCTGAAAAAAGAGATCAGATTGCTTTTTCCGGCTCCGTTGCCACCAATGATGACGTTTAACTCTTTTAATTCAAAATTAATAACCTCTTTGATTGATTTGAATCCTCTTATGGTCAACGTATCTAACGAACTTGTCATGGTGTGTATCCTCAGATTGATTTCACTTCAGTTGCGGGCGACAACTGCTTGAAGATTTGATCCACGTTGATTTTAACCATATCGGTTGTAAAGCCAGTATCACGGAACACAACGCGCAAAGGCTTGTACTGTGCCAGCTCTTTGACCAGCTCTTCGCTCACGCCGGTATCGAAGCAGGCAATAAGATCGTATGGCGGCTGATTTACAAAGAAGAGGCTTTTGCCCTGAATCAACTCTTTGCGGATTGGCAGGCTCAGGTCAACACTCAAGTCAAGGAGTACCTGGAAGAGAAGGTCTTCCGGTGTACGGTCGGGTTTGATGTTGTCAATGGCATTAAAAAGATCATCCTGTTTGACGGCATCGGGTGTGTAATAGACCTCAGCCATGTTGGAGGAGTCTATTTTGAGGACGCAGAAGCCTGTGTCGATTGTTGTAGGTGCGTATTGCAAGATGCTCTGACCTGTTGCGGTTTGTTCTTTTTCATCCTTGATTTTCTTTCCTGCACGCCTAATACGCTCTTTGCTGATTTCAGCGATGTTTTTGTAGCCCGCTTTGTATGCTTCGGATTGTTCATTGCAGGGTTCGGGCAACTGAACCATGATGAATTTGCGATTGCCGCCATCGTCAGCGTTGAGTTGCATGACGGCATGGGCTGTTGTAGATGATCCTGCAAAAAAGTCGAGGATGATATCGTCTTCTTTTAATCCAATGCCCATTAGGTACACTAATAATGAAACTGGCTTTGGATTACTAAATATGTTTTTTTCAAATATTGAGAGTGTTTCTGCACTTCCGTCTCCTGTTGTGCCTTTTTCTAATATCAAACTTCGTGGTTTTTTCCCTTCAGGCATACGTTGTTTGAACATAACACTCCATCTATCTTGTCTTTTCTCAAACTTGATCTCACCTTTTTTAAGATCATCTTTAAAGCGAGGTTCTGATCTAAGCCAACTTAATGGATTGCCATATTCATCTTTTTCCATTACTGTTCCATCAGGGCAAGTTATAGGGTAATACTGTTTTCCAGACTTTCTTTTAAATGTATCCCAGAAGTAACGTCCAATCCCATCTTCTTCTTTATATCTTTGAGCATAGAGTTCTGAAAAATTTTCAAACATTCTTGGTAACAATTGTATACTTTTTGCGTATACAACAACATATTCATGTTCAACGGCACAGTATTTCGCATCATTACCACCCCCTTTTTTATTCTGCCAAATAAAGTTCACAATGAAGTTTTCTTTCCCAAACACTTCATCCGATACTTTCTGTAAATTAGATAATTCAGCCTCATCCATGCTGATGAAAAGGATACCATCATCCCTCAGCAGATTCCTCGCCAGCTTCAGTCGCGGATACATCATGCTCAACCAATCCGAATGGAATCGTCCATTCGACTCCGTATTGGCAATAAGTCGGTTGCCCTCTTCATCCTTCTGGTTTGAACGCAGCAAAAACTCATCGGCGTTTTCAGCAAAATCATCCTCATAGATGAAGTCATTGCCGGTGTTATACGGAGGATCAATGTAGATCATCTTGACCTTGCCGAGGTAGGTCTCCTGCAGGAGCTTCAGGGCATCCAGATTGTCGCCCTCAATGAACAGATTCTTCGTGGTATCAAAATCAACACTCTCTTCACGGCATGGGCGAAGGGTCTTTGCAATCGGTGCATTTGCGGTCAACAGCGCTTCGCGTTTCCCTGGCCAGTTAAGGTGATAGCGCTCCTGCGGCCCTTCGACAATAGAGTCACTCAGCTCCTGTTTGAGCTGATCAAAATCAACAGACAGCTTCAGGGTGCCATGTTCATCATGCGCTTCAGTAACACAGCCGGGAAACAGCTCTCGAATGCGGTCAATATTGCCTTCAGTCAAATTTGGCGAGTGCATTTTCAGTTTTTCCATTTTTGATCGTCTTTTATGGTATGGCCAGCGCCTCTTGGCGGGTCAATGTTGCAATTTCTTGTTTCAATATGCGGAGTTTCGCGTTGATCTCAACTTTGCGATTAAACTGTTTTTCCTTCTGGATGCGCCCTTCGC
>CAJAAV010000087.1 GCA_903937835.1 uncultured Chlorobiaceae bacterium
ACCAGACAAGAGGCGCTTTGAGTGCGTCAATTGGAGCGAGACAATTTTTTATACGATTGATAGCATCCGATGGAGCTGTGGCTCCTTCTGAAATGAAGTCAAACTGGATGAGTACAAAGTGTGAAAGAAACCGATGTTGCTCTTCACTTGAGCAATCGCTACCTTTTACATTTTCCAGAATAGAAAGAACATCCGCCTGCACTGCTTTAATCTCTTTACCCGCAATGCCATCCGGTGCAAAGCGTGCGTCAAAATGCTCAGTGGTCAGACTTTCTCGCGCCCATTCACAAAGAGTATTCAGCGCACGCGCTTTGGCAGGAGTAATCGTATCTACCGCTACTCCATATCGGTCAACATTGACGCGAAAGTCGGGCTTATTGAGAGTATTCCAACTGTCCCGGATAATATCGCGAAAGTCGGAATTCGTTATCGCATTGCTGATAGTAAGCGAACGCTTTACTTGAAGACTAAGGCGAGTTGTCTTTTTTGCAGTATCTTCAAAATCAACGATCACATCGTCAAGCGGTTCACCAAAATCTCGCTGTTGAACAGATACTCGAACCACGATTCGATCATCAATGCCCGGCCCGAAAGACTCTGCAAGCAGCGCGGTGAGATAATATGCAGCCACATAACCTTCAAAGGTAAAACCCTCACCGCCAGCCAGTTCAGGTGATTGAGACATGGTATGCTTTTAAATTTTACAGAAAACGCCTGTGTCCCCATCAAGTGCGACGACGCCATATTAAGAAACCCTTTGTCGCATGATTTCTCGCGTAGTGAAAAAATATAAAAAAAATGCACCTCCCTATAATCACATTCCCCGATCTTCAGAAGCTGGTACTACGTCGCCCGTGAAATTGTTAGGGCGCAAAATCTCCCCTGAGGTTCTTGCTCATCTTACTGACCATCTGCACCTTTGGATCGATTGTAAAGATTTTGGTCTTCAGCCTTTTCTTCCCCTCGCCCTTGCTGCCGTCAGGCCTGACTGAGTGCGTTCCTGAATCAGACGGCGCTCAAATTGATCCAGAGAGGGACCAAGTCTTATGAAATTCAAATAAACCTGCAGGATATGATCACAGCAAACTCTCTATTCTCAATTTTACATGGTAATAGGACGAATATGAGGCCACTTCTGAGGTCATCACATTGTTCAGTTCATCCCCTTTTCAACCCTGAACAAGCTCACCCATATCCAAAAACTTCCCCCTGTACCCGTACTCATAACTGCTGTCAATCCCGACCAGCCCGCTTTTGATCAGATGCACATTGACAAAGGTCTTGTTCTCCAGATAGAGGTAGCAGAGCAGGACGTTTTCTTCGTCATGTTTCAGCTTGTCATACTTCAGAAAGATACGCTTTCCCTTGATTTTATCGGTCAGATAGCCGACCGCTTTGTCGTGCGTGAAGGGTTCGCTCTTGATGCCGATCAGTTTTACCATCAAACCGTTGGATAATCTCACTTTTTCGGGGCTGAGGATCTCCTTGACCGTGAAGAACTCTTCGCGCTCTGCCTCGCCCTCCTTCTCAATCCTGGAGCCAAAGGTGAGTTTTCGGGGATCTCTCTTTTTGTCGAGCTTGTGGGAATCTCTGAACTGGTAGGGCAACTGCTCAATGGCTGCGGCAACATCGCCCTTGACCGTGTCGTGCAGAAACTCGTACTCTGTGCCCATAAAATCGGGCTGCCGGGTGTTGAGCTTCTGTTTGGCAATCTCGATAAACTCCGGATTGATTTCGTACCCGACCGAGTTTCGTTCGAGAATCTTTGCAGCAAGTGAGGTTGTCCCGCTCCCCATGAAGGGATCGAGCACGGTATCGCCACGAAAGGCGAACATTTTAATGAGCCGGTGCGGAAGCTAAAGTGTCATGGCTGAGATCTCTTTCTGCTCTTTGGTGGGCTTTGGAGCGTCGCCCTCTCGCATTCGTTCCAGACAAGGTTCAGGTTGTTGATGTAGCTTTCGTAACTCTCGTGAAAGCCGATCTGGTTCTTCGTCCCATAGTCCTTGAGCTGCCAGTAGGGCGGTGAGGTGACAACAAGATGCACCGACCTGTCCGCGAGGAGGTTCATCTGTCGGCTGTCGCCGTGGATTATGGAGTGATGGCTCTTCAAGGGGCTGTTGGGTGTATGGGTTGTATTGTTGGTGGAGCGGTTTTGGATGCTTGAGTGAAGTATAAAAAATTTCTTTTGATTTACACTGAATGGAGGGCTGGGGAAATATTCTGCCATGTGTATAGTTTTCGGCATCCTCTCCTTCCATTCACGCAACCCCGAGATTCAGATTTCATGCATCAGCCGCTCATCGAAGGAGAGGTTCAGAGCCAATGAGATCAAGGCATTGCGTGAACATGACCAAGAAATCGTTCAGTCAATGGAAACACGGATAAAAGAAACCTGCCGGTAATCCTGCAAAAGCCTGATCCGATTCCTTGTTTATTGGGGCTCGGCCCATTTTTCGCAGTCGCGCCAACTCATGATTGTGACACCGTTGCGCTCATAGGAATCATCACCTCCATAGATCAGCCAGGGTTGAAGTGCTTCCTCTGCGGCAAATCGTGCGGCTCTCTGGCCTGCGCGGATATAGTCACCGGTGATGGTCTGGCCTGATTTTATTTCCACTGGTTGCAGTTTTGTGCCACGTTCAAAAACAATATCCGCTTCAAGCCCATTATTGTCACGCCAGAAGTAGAGATCTGGAGGCAGCCCTCGGTTATAGCGGGATTTGAGAAACTCGCTGATAATGAATGATTCAAAAATTGCTCCTCTCATGGGATGTAGAGCAAGGTGTTCATGCGAACGAATACCAAGCAGCCAGCAGGCAAGACCCTGATCGATAAAATAGAGCTTCGGCGTTTTCACAAGTCGCTTTCCGAAGTTCCGGTAGTATGGTGGCAGCAGATAGACGATATAGCTTGATTCAAGAACCGAGAGCCATGAACGGGCTGTCTTCTGCGAAACACCTGTTTCACCCGCCAGTGCATTAAGGTTCAGCAGTTGTCCGTTTCGACCTGCACAGAGACGCACAAAGCGCTGGAATACCGATAGATCATGAACTCGTAACACCTGCCGGATATCCCGCTCAATATAGGTGGCGATGTAACTTGCAAACCAGTCGGCAGGCGATATATCCCTCACATGAAGAGCAGGATAAGAACCCTTTATGATCAGCGTGTCAAGCGATTGTGACGATTGTGATGCTGCCGGAAGTTCTGAAATGGACAAGGGAAGCAAAGCAGTCATGCCAACACGACCGGCAAGAGACTGGCTGACTCCGGCGAGCAGTCCGAATTGCTGTGAACCGGTCAGAATGAATTTTCCGGGAATCGGCTCTTCATCAACCATGCCTTGAAGGTATGAAAAGAGATCCGGCCATCGTTGAGCTTCATCGAAGATGGCTCCATCACGAAACCGGTGAAGGAACCCTTTTGCATCTTCAAGGGCAAAGGCACGTTCTGCAGGGTCTTCAAGGGTTATGTATGGCTTATCGGCAAAAACGGCTTTTGCCAACGTTGTTTTTCCTGACTGCCGAGGCCCGGTTATTGCGATAACAGGAAATGTTTTGGCCAACCGCTGAAGGGTTGCTGTTAGTTTGCGATAGATCATAGGATATGATACAAATAAAGAATTGAAAGCGCAAATTGTATAACTTTTCGCTTCCCTAACGCCAAACTCCGGTTCCGCCCAAGCTTTTTCCCCTACACCGAACCATCAGCCGAAGTGGATGTCACCTGCTACCTCTGCGGCGGCAACGGGATGCAAAAAATCAGGCTTGCTCGAAATCATAAGCTGCGGTATGGGACACCCCAACGTCATGCACAACTGCGGGCATAGACCCAGAAGAATCAGGTTGTTGTTTGAGAATGATTTGAGGATGTTGAGGCAGTTTGGGACGGCGTGAGGGTAGACTCAATATCTTTTGTCAAAGAATACTATTAACCGAATATCTTA
This sequence comes from uncultured Chlorobiaceae bacterium, assembly GCA_903937835.1. GTDB lineage: Bacteria > Bacteroidota > Chlorobiia > Chlorobiales > Chlorobiaceae > Chlorobium. The sequence goes on from CAJAAV010000087.1 coordinate 3,947, forward strand.
GAACAAGATAAATTATTCCACATAAAGTTGATTATGCAACAAAATTCGCTATAAACATTATCGATTTAGGCAGCACTTCTTGTATTTGAGACCGCTACCACACGGACATGGATCATTGCGTCCAACCTTGCGGTCTCTCATTGCCATCGCCACACGCTGTTGCCTTAATGCGGTGCCAGCCTCTTGTACCTTGGCCCGTTCGATATCAGATACACCTTGGAGACTAACATCATGCCAGTGAACGTCAGCGATTACTCCCTCCGCATCAAATTCAAGCTCGATCATCAGCCGAACATTTTCATGCGCAGCCGCAACCACGGCCTTCGTGTAATGCAACGCAAATTCGGCGTCCCGCTGTACAGCCGGAGTCCAGCTCCAGAGCGTGCATGGAACCAATGTCAGGATAAACGAATTTTTCCGAAAACCGTTACTTCAGACTTTTGAAGAAGTTGAACAGCTTTTTAAAGCCCGTGTTGAGGAAGAGGAAATTCAGGTGGGGCTTTTCCACGTGCCTATTCCAAATTATGATCGCCGGGCATTTCGTGAAGCTTTTGTTAATGCATGAGTGAAGTATAGAGAATTTCTTTTGATTTACACTGAATGGAGGGCTGGGGAAATAACGATCAGAAGTGCTTTGGAAAAAAGTGCTGACCTTTCTGGCTCTGCCCCAAAAAAAGTATACTATAATCGCAATAATTCCCATAAAAAAGGAATTTCAAACAGGGCATAGTAGTTAATCATCAAATAATTTGGTACGTTTATCTTTACGACGACCGCATAAATTCACATAAACTGAGAATTCATGCAGACAAAATTGAAATTTGCAGAAACCGAACTCCCGGAAGGACGATCTCAACTGTCCCAGCTCATCCGTGAATCAGGTGACGTTATAGACATTGAGAACGCTGCCCGAATTCTGGGATTATCGAGAACAAATGCTTCAAAACGTCTTGCCCGATTGACAACACAAGGCTGGCTTCGGCGGGTCAGTCAGGGGACTTATCTGCCTGTTCCTCTTGACTCCCTTGCCAGCGCGCTTGTTCTCGACGATCCATGGATTCTGGTGCCTCCACTCTATTCACCAGCCTATATTGGCGGACGAACAGCAACCGAGTACTGGGACTTGACAGAGCAATTGTTCAAGGATATTGTCGTCATCACAGCACGCCCTGTTCGTACCAGAAACCAGCAGCATCATGGTGCCCACTTTACGGTAAAGCATATTCAGGAGAAGAAGATTTTCGGCCTCAAACCGGTATGGCGGCATCAGACAAAAATCATGATATCCGATGTGCACCGCACAATTATCGATTTACTGGATGATCCTGCTCTCGGTGGCGGTATTCAGCACGTTGCTGACTGCCTTGCGGCTTATCTTGATCGACCGGATCGTCATGACACAACACTCATTGAATACGCGGAGCGGCTCGGCAATGGGGCGATTTTCAAAAGACTTGGATTTCTTCTTGATGGCAATAAAGAAGCAGGACAATTGGTGGCAGATTGTTTGAAACGCATCACCAAAGGGAACGCCAAGCTAGATCCCACGTTTTTATGCACCAAGCTGGTTTCGCGGTGGCATCTCTGGATTCCGCCTGCCTGGGTAGAGCGAGGTAGTCATGATTGACCGCCGTGAAATTCTTGACACTGCTTCACTCGTGTCGCTCAATGCACATGTCGTAGAGAAAGATTATGTGCTCGGCTGGATGCTTGCTGGCATAGAGGCCCATGCAGAATTAAGGGACTCCTGAGTATTCAAGGGAGGAACCTGCCTTAAAAAATGCTTTTTTGAAACCTGGCGCTTTTCCGAAGATCTCGATTTCACGCTCTTAAACCCCGCGCATATTGATGAAAAATTTTTGAAGCGCGTTTTTTCGGAGATCGGGCAATGGGTTTATGAAAAGACCGGCATCGACACGCCAACAAACATCCAGAACTTTGACATTTATGAAAATCCGAGGGGAGGACTTTCTTGCCAGGGGAAAATAGGGTATCGTGGCCCGATTTCACCTCAGGGTAAAAATATCCCGCGCATAAAAATCGATCTGACCAGTGATGAGCTACTGGTACTGCCTCCTGTCCGCACGGCTGTTTATCATCCTTACAGTGATGCTCCTCACGATGGCATTCAGGCTCTGACCTATAGCTATGCTGAGGCGTTTGGCGAAAAAATCAGGGCACTTGCTGAGCGGACGAGACCTCGTGATTTATATGATGTAATCAACCTCTTCCGAAATGCAAGCGCACGACCTGCGGCTTCTCTGTTGCTGGATATTCTTTGCCAGAAATGCGCATTCAAAAATATTGCGATCCCCTCACTTGCTGATCTGGCACCGCATCGTGCCAATCTCGACGCAAGCTGGCAAAACATGCTGGCTCACCAATTGCCTGCACTTCTGCCGGTAGAATCTTTCTGGAACGAACTTCCAGTCTTCTTTGCCTGGCTGGAAGGCGGAGCTGATCCCAACATGCCCCCCGCTTACGCTGTTGGTTCGGACGAAACAGTTCTGCGCGATCGATTCCTGAAACTATCGGTAACCGCTTCCGTCAGTTCATGTATTGAAGTCATTCGCTTTGCGGCATTCAATCGTCATTGTGTAGAACTGGATTATCGTGACGAAAATGGGCGGCACACCACAAAAATTATCGAGCCGTATTCATTGCGCCAGACCACTGCAGGCGCTATCCTTCTGTACGTCTACGATGTTGAGAAGAACGTGGACAACACTGTGCACATTGACCGCATTGGAGGTGTACGGGTTACGAGCAAGACGTTCATCCCTCGTTATGAAATCGAGTTAATCCCATAATCACTGAACTTGGGGAGTCAACAACCGGTGGCAGGGTTGATAGACAATGATGAGGGTCGGGCGATTGGCGAAATTCCTCCAGGATCTTCGCTTTCGAGTATAAAAAATACGAGCGCTCATAAAAATACGAGCGGCCTCTTATTTTGAGAAACCGAGCGGGCAAACTGGTCGCCGATGTTGATGCAGAGACGGCAGCCGGGATGCAGCACCCTCTCGCATTCGTTCCAGACAAGGTTCAGGTTGTTGATGTAGCTCTCGTAACTCTCGTGAAAGCCGATCTGGTTCTCCGTCCCGTAGTCCTTGAGCTGCCAGTAGGGTGCGAGGTAACAACAAGATGCACCGACCTGTCAGCGAGTAGGTTCATCTGTCGGCTGTCGCCGTGGATTATGGTGTGGTGGCTTTTCAAGGGGCAGTTGGCTGTTTGGGTTTTGGGTTGGTGGAGCAGTTTCGGATGCCTGAGTTTAGTATAGAGAATTTCTTTTGATTTACACTGAATGGGGGCTGGGGAAATATTCTGCTATATGTATAGTTTTCGGCCTCCTCTCATTCCATTCACGCAACCCGAAGACAACCCGGAGATCCAGAGCAGAACGCTTGAACTCATGGACAGTTTTTGAACCTCTGCAAAATATACTTGAACAGTAAAACCTGGTTCTATATATTCAATGGTGAAAAATAATGTCAACGCATAACGGTTAAGAGTGCGGATTTTCAAAAACAGGTGGTTTGCCAAGTTCGCCAAGGATGAGGGCATCAGTGACGAAAAGCTGTGCAAAGCAGTCAAGGATGCCGAAAATGGGTTAGGTGACAAGGCTTTTTTCTTTTATGGGTTTCCAAAAAATGCGCAGGATAACATAACCAAAGCTGATGTCAAGGAGTATAAAGCACTTGCAAAAATTACCTTTGCCCTTTGCGACGAAAAGCTTGAAAAATTAATTCAGACAGGAGCCTTCAAGGCTGTAACATGTTATGAGTAAAGCTACAACATATAAAAGTGATGCCCTTGCAGCGGTTCATGAAACAGCTTCAGACATGTTCGAGGCTGGCGTGATTGACAAACAGACAATGCGTCACTTCGACGAATCCTGCTTGACACCGATTCACCCATTCAGCGCCGAAGAGATCAAGGCATTGCGTGAACGTGAAGAGGTGAGCCAGAGAGTTTTTGCTCACTATCTGAACGTGACAAAGGAATCGGTAAGTCAATGGGAACGCGGACAAAAGAAACCCGCCGGAACAACATTGAAACTTCTTTCTCTTGTAGAACGAAGAGGAATTAGCGCTATTGCCTGAGACTGCTTACAAGTACCGTCATGCACGACTACGAGTACTGACTCAACAACGCCTGGCATTCGGTGTGAACGTCTACCGGGAACCGGGCACGATCCCTGTCATGATGTTGCTCTCAATATTCACACAGCACAAATCGGGCTGAAATGCTCAAGCCAACCTTTTTTTGTCAGCACATCAACGGCAAGAATAATCTGACGCGAGGAGAACTGTCTCTTTTTCTCATTCCAGGCATAGACACCGGCAATAACATCATCAACGGTTTGAACTTGTTCATTCTTTACCACCCAATGCACTGCCGCCAACAGTTCGAGACCGAACGGTGACTCGAAACCTTCAACAAGATTGCATACCTTGTCAAAATGTTCTTGAGTGTTGGAGGTATCCTTCTCTTTAAGAAACAAGAGAGCATCATCAAGAGCGCCAGGCACCAACGTCAATTGCTTGTCGGGCTTATCCCCACCATCATCATATCCAGAAACCAAATGCCCTTCGATAGCATGTAAAACGTGCCGAAGGTTTTCAGCATAAGGTCCATAAGGGGCCTTTGTAAAGTTGAGCCGTAACTCCTGACCTGCACACTGCATGAAATACATGAGTTTATGTACCTCCAACAATGAGATAAACGGATCCAATAACCCGGCAAGATAACGATGCATCAGACCAACCAAGGCTGCCCGACCTGACGTCATCCCTGGAACATCGCTTGAAAGATTCTGTTTTTTATCCGCGAATGCCTCATCAGGCTCAAAGATGATAACCTTGACATCACTCAATTCCAGCAGGGCAGCTTCAATTCGTGGGCGTACATCATTCCATCTTAATCCTCCCAATCCACTCCCAAGCGCGGGAACGGCAATTGATCGGATATTTCTTGCCTTGATTTCATCAGCCAATGCGACAAGACCCGCATCAATATCCTCCATACGACTTTTGCCTTTCCAATGGCGTTTGGTTGGGAAATTGATGATGTAGTGAGGATTGGTCAATGCACCTGTCTCAAATGCAAACATTTTTCCGGGCATGACCTCATTGCGCTTGCAGGCCGCAAGCCAGGATTTGAAATTCTCAGGGAAAACGTTCTTGAACTGAAGAGCAATACCGCGCCCCATAATACCAACACAGTTGACCGTATTGACCAAGGCTTCGGCATCTGCTGCCAGTATGTTTCCTTTCCTGAATTCGATCATGTGGCTCGCCGTATATACAGTCTGAAAATGATTTGCGGATATTGAGGCTGTTTACTGAATAACGGATGGCCATACTCCGAAAGCATATCAGCTTTTGTTGAGTTCTTTGATCACTTCATCAAGAGGTACTGATGGTTGATCCTGTCCTGCAAACTTTGCTTGCCAAAGATCAATCAGATCCATACAATCTTCCATAAACTCCTCTATTGCTCGATATTCTTCATACATACTGTGCTTCCTTATCAATACGAGCCTTCAGAAACGGGTTCATTCTTTTCCAATACCTGATCAGCTCAACTTTGCTGCCCAGCATTTGCTCCAGCTCTTCCTTGAGCTGCACCCTGAGCAAAATATTCGGTTCCATTTCAAAAACAATATCAATATCGCTGTCATCCCTGGCAGAATTTCTGGCGACGTAGCCGAAGATGCCGACTTTCTTCACACCATAACGCTCCTCAAGCTCTGCTTTATGGCTGCTCAGTGTGCGAAGTGCTTGATCTCGCTGCATGGTTTGGTTTGAAATTTTGAAATCATGATGTGAATGAACTCTTCCCTCGTCAACATCTTTCAAACCACGAGCTATCCCGGATTTTTGCTCATCGGTCAAGCCACACTCTACACCGTGCACCGAGTGGGCTAACCGGTTGACAATGTTGATGTCGCTCTCGTGAAAGCCAATCTGGTTCTCCGTCCCGTAGTCCTTGAGCTGCCAGTATGGTGGCGAGGTGACAACAAGATGCACCGACCTGTCAGCGAGGAGGTTCATCTGTCGGCTGTCGCCGTGGATTATGGTGTGATGGCTCTTCACGGTGCGCTTGGGTGTTTGGGTTTTATTGTTAGTGGAGCGGTTTTGGATGCTTGAGTGAAGTATAGAGAATTTCCTTTGATTTACACTGAATGGGGGCTGGGGAAATAATCTGCCAAGTGCATGGTTTGTAACCATGTGAGTGGTAACAGGATTGACTGTATTGCAACTGCGATAATTGCTGTGTTGCGTGTAGTCTCAAGGCATTCATCATGACTGAGCATCCTTTGCTGAAAAATATCGCTTCTTTGGATCGTAGGCACTTTTTCCGATTGCGACGATGAGACCAGCTTTACTCATGCCTGCAAGCCGCTCTCGCATGGAACGAGTGCTGATACCCACTGCCTGACTCAAATATTGGGTAGATGCACCTCCATCCGCCTCACAAGCTTGAATCAATTCCATAATCTTCTTTTCCATATCACCCATCTGCCCTCGGGTTGCCACTCGAAGCAAGCTGAAGGTGATACGAAACCGAAAAGCCACCTCTTCCATCTTTGGTTCTGGCAAATCTGATGCACGGCATGATGCCGACATCCGCTGAAAACCGCTACCCCACTGCTCAATCAGTTTAAGCTCCTTAAAAACCCTGCCAATCACTCGATTTCGTAACTTCGACACCCCTTCACGAATATCGCTGAGCGTCATTCCTCCGGAAAGCAAGCCTGGATTTTCAATCTCAATTCTGTCATCAAAAATTGAAACCCGAATAGGTGCTCCAGTCTGCGAATAATCCGCATGAACGATCGCATTCGTCAAAGCTTCACGAACGGCTTCAAGTGGCACAGTCCAGAAATCTTTCCGGCGCAACTCACCAAACTCCGCCGAACGTGAGGCATGTTTTTTGACAAACTCAATGGCATCATTCAGAGCCAGAGGAAGATGGTTACGAATCTCTTGTTGATCAAGAATGCTGGCTTTGTCAGTTCCTCCGAAACGACCACACTGAATCCATGCATCCGGAAAATAGCGTTCGCGATCAATGCCAAAAAGGAGTACCCCTCCTACAGTTGGAGCTAACCTGCCTTGATTGCGAAGAACCAAACGCAAGGTTTCCGGCATACTTTCGTTCCATTCACGCAACCCGGCGAACAACCCGGAGGCAACCCGGAGGTCCAGTGCCTCCGGGTTGATTTCAGGCATCAATTCCTCATCGTAGGAGAGGTTCAGGGCTGAACGCCGCATTTCCGCTGTCAACGGACCATCAGCTTGCCGATTGGTGGATCCCACCCGAACAAATACACCATTCGCAATGCCCTGCGATTTCAGCCAATGGGGACGTAAAGCACTTGGATAAACCTCCACCATCAATAATGATGTGCCCTTCCAGTTAACCAACTCAACACTCGGCGCCAAGCGCGGTTCAAGAGAGTCGGCGATCAAGTTGCAGAGGCGTTCCTCTTCATCCAAAGGATTTTCCACACCAAGCACCGCTTTGCTGCCATCCTCAATCCCGACCAATAACACCCCGCCCGCTGTATTGGCAAAGGCTGTCAGTGTCTTGAGAATATTCTTGGGCGACGACAAATCCTGCTTATACTCAAGCGTTTTTCCTTCTGGAAGCGTCAGAAGCTCTTCAATTTTCATATTTCAGAAATTTTTGTACTGTTGATGGCTCTTCAAGGTGCGGCCTCATTCATTGCTTGTCATCGCGCTATACTATATTTTCGATATCTTGTCTGCTATTAAAGAGATAGACGAAATAAATCATACGATTCGCTATCTCATAAAATATGATCGTCTGTTTGCTCAATACAGCTTTTCGTAAGCGTGGATTATATTCAGACACTGGAAACAGCTTCGGATTTATCTCTATCAACTCAATTTGCTTCGCTAACTTTTTTTTGAAATTGTCTATCTCGCGCTGTGACCATTGACGATCAAGATAGTCCATAATGGATTGAAGATTTTTAATGGCTTCGTCTGTCCAAAAAACCTTGAAATCAGAGCCCATACTGAATTTTTATATCATTATGTGAGCGCACTCTACCCTCATCAACATCTTTCAGACCACGAGCTATTCCAGATTTTTGCTCCTCTGTCAAGTCGTGCCACCAATCTTTTTGCGTTTCATTTAAATCTTTGAGCACTTTCAAATAATCAAGGGTTTCGTCGTCTTCAAGGTTAGCTAACCATTGAATCAATTCAAGTTTGATTGCTTCGTGTCCCATCGTCTCTTTTTTTTATCAGATTTATAAAAAATTTATCAGGACAAGTGCCTCGTGCATAACTGTTAAGTTTGCTATATAAGTGATTTTTGGCATCTATTCCTGCCAAGCCATACACTGTTGGGTGTCCGGGTTTTGAGATAGTACAAAACGTTATAGCGTCCAATGCTCTCAAAACAGTAAAGAATCAGATTAACTCAATCCTGAATTTTTTTCCAAGTACAGATGCCGCGCTGGAAAGGGTTGTCAGGGTAAGACTGGTATCAGTTGCATCAAGCAGACGGTTGAGTGCTGCCCGACTGGTCTGCATTTTGCTTGCCATTGAAGATTTCGTCAGGTGCTGTGCTTTCATTTCCTGAGCAATTTGCCAGGCAATAACACGCTTGACGGCTACCGCAGTTGCTGCGTCCAGAAGAGCCTCTTCTTCAAGACATTCATCGAAACTGCTGCCAATATTTTTTTCATTCATCATGTATTCCTCATTCTGCTTTTAGCCAATTGCAGGTCAGACTTCGGAGTTGCCAGTGATTTTTTTATGAACCCGTGAAGCAACACTATCAAACCATCCTGTACCGTAAATAATACCCTTGCAATACGAGTAGCAAATGGACACGCTCTTCCCAAAGATCCTTCTCCATTTTGCGAACCAGCGGCATCCCCAGTGGGCAACCGTATTGAACAGTCTTGATCTCTTCACCGATTCTTTTTCGCTCGACAGCGGGTAACTCGCGTAACCAATCGCTCACTGGTTCTGTACCTCCGTCGGTTTTAAAAAAACTGACTTCAAGTGTTGGGTTATTCATCAAGAAATGTATCAAAATAAGTACGCTATGACAAATGAGCGTTCATGATTGGCAAGAAACGAAGGCCCATGCGCAAAGAGTAACTGTCATAGCAAAACAATTACAATGCGAATTTTCTAAAGCAAGCGACATAGCCGCCAATTCTCCAGGACCGAGGTCTAATGAGAGCCATTCAGAGGGCTGTGCTTTTGGGTTTATGATACTGATCCATGAAAAATCTAATAATCAGGGGTTAAGATAACCGTTTGAGGTAGTGACCTTCTGCCAGATCACCGCGCCCATGTAGTCGAACCCTATGGTCTCTCAGAATTTGATGATCTCCGTCCGAATGGGAATGGCCTTGTACCTGCCGTAGTAGACCGAGCGGGCCAACTGGTCGCCGATGTTGATGCAGAGACGGCAGCCGGGATGCAGCACCCTCTCGCATTCGTCCCAGACAAGGTTCAGGTTATTTATGTAGCTCTCGTAACTCTCGTGAAAGCCGAACGGTTCTCCGTCCCGTAGTCCTTGAACTGCCAGTAGGGCGGCGAGGTGACAACCAGACGCACCGACCTGTCGGCGAGGAGGTTCATCTGTCGGCTGTCGCCATGGATTATGGTGTGGTGGCTCTTCAAGGTGCTGTTGGGTGTATGGGTTATCTTGTTGGTGGAGCGGTTTTGGATGCTTGAGTGACTACCGTGTCAACTGATGTTCGCCTCCTGTTTGATAACTTTGATGCATTTCGCAATTTGCTCAAGTGAACGATTGTTTTCATTCTCTGATAACATCGTGGTCCATTTCTGATAGTTTTTTGGGTCTGCTTCCACCAAATTGAGCTTACTTATGTTGTTCAGCAATTGCTCCCTCTCCCCGCCTTCACTTATGATATCTACCCTGTTTGCGACAGAACGAATAGCGGAACGATATTTTATCCGCGACAATTCATTACTGTTAATGTTCATTTTCTGCCTCCATACTGGTTTGTTGTGTGTCAATAATTACATTTGAAACCCATTGCTGAGCACTACGCCACCAAGCACGTTTACCAACAAAACACGCACTAACCTGAAAAACTGTAATTGCTCCCAAGTTAACAGCAATTTCATCTCTTGCCTCCTCTCCCGGTTCTAATTGGGCGTAATCAGCACCAATTTCACTTTCCCAAGGCAAAACTTGAAGGCCTTCAATTTCCTCACGTGTTAAATCTATACGCCGAAATGGGCGACGGCTCCTGTCGTCCTTCCAATTATCACCTGAAGTACAAATTATAGAAAAACTCTCCTTCTTGACCTGCGTTTTACCCATGTTTTTTGCCTGTATCGACAAAATAGCCGCCTTCATTCCATTTACTTCAACTCTTGATTTTAATTTTACGCCAATCACAATATTGGCAGCAAAATTCCGGCCTAACCCAAAAACAAAAATTGACCAGACAGCAGCGCCTACTATCCCGACTGAGGTAAGCAAACCCTGCACAACTTCCACCACTATCTTTATTTCACTCATTTCCATTGTTGCCTTATGGAATAATGATCATTCATAAAATGAATTTACTTGCTACTTATCGCATTGCAAAGTAATATAATATGAATTGACGTAAAATAAAGACATTATTCTTGCGGAGAGTCAGTGTTCCCTCTCGTCATCAACTGACATACTCACCCCTATCGAGAAACATCCCCTTGTACCTTTATTCATCTGTCGGCTGTCGCC
>CAJAAV010000088.1 GCA_903937835.1 uncultured Chlorobiaceae bacterium
AACCCATAGCGGATTAACTTTTGCTGGATCGTAATTCAGGCTGAGTGTAGCATTGTTAATCGATGTCCCGGCCGTTAACCATATCTGGACATCAACACCGGTGCTGGTGACAACCGATTTCACTTGCAATGCAGATGATGGCAATGTATGAGTGTAAGCAGTGGCATTGATAAACGGAGCAGGTGTCAGTTCGCCATATCGGGAAAAGACATCAGGAGACCAGCCACCTCCTTTGCTTTCCGCACCAACCAGACCACTGAACGCAGTTACAACAACCCCAAAGGCCTGCGCTATACCATCAACAAAGGCACGACCTTTTATCCCCGCGCCAGTCATGCAAGACCAGAAATGCAGGGATTGCACCGTAACATTCCCACGCGACAATGTAGTAAAATCTTCTACCTCGTGCGCTCTGCCACCAAGAGTTATGGCTCCAGGCAGACCATGTCCGAGAACATGAAGCCTTGTGTAAACGCATGAAAGCGCCGCAGATAACATGCTGGCAATATCTGTCTTAGAATCAACACGCCAGATATCTGTTCCCGGTTTAAGCTTGCCAAGCAAGAGATCAACATCCTCAATACCAGCATCAGCAATAACTAATTCCCGCATACCTTCGATGCTGCTACCTGCATCGACCAACTGGCTGGATAAGTCTGTTACAAGATCAGTACCCAACAACGCTTTGCTTCTGGAAGTGACAACAGTATCCATATTCGTAAAACTCCTGTTTAAGAAATAATAACTAAACCGACTATCCGACCCAACTGCCGTTAATATCACCCTTCACAATACCGATGAGATCGAGTTCCATATTGTGATCGAGCTGTATGGAAAGATCAGCCACTGGCCAGTGTACTGCGGTACGACTCATGGTTTCTGTGCCAACGCTCGGCTCTACAAACAACCATTCGTTAGCTGGTGCTCCAGAATACTTGATCGCCATTTTCAGAATATTAAGAGCATCACCTGATGTTACCCGGCCATCTTTATTGACATCAGCAGCAAGGTATTGATAAGGGGATACGGGACTTCCATCACTGTTGGGATTGATGAGCAACGCAATCTTCAAGGCAGCAAGGGCATCTCCGGAGGTAACAGCAATACCTCTGATAGTGGCATCAATCGGCTTTGTAGTTTGAAGCGTATAGGTATCGGACACAAAATCAAGATGCTGATAAAGACCGTTGCTTCCCGTTGTGCTTGTATCCGATACTATGCCAAATGAAGGAATTGTGGTTCCTCCCACATTTCCCATGGTTAACGTCAGGTCGAAGTGCGAGGGATTGGTTGGCGCACTCAGCGTCAGGGTACCCAGTTTGACAGAACCTGCCGACAATGGCGTTGTAACAGAGCCAATTCCGCCGAGCATAAGTGCCCCCGGTACTGTGGTCGTGGCAAATGAATTCCATCCGGCTGGAAGAGTTGTCGCAGCCTGCCATGTTGGGACAGAGCCTGTCGGCAAAGCCAGATCAAAAGATAAATCACTTATATCCGTACGAGTGGAGTTTTCCCATATCTCAATGGTGCGGCTGCCATCAGCGGCGGTCTGAATGTTCCTGAATTCAATCGGATGACCACTGGAGGCCGACGGAGTGAGCGTACTGGTAACGTTGGATATTGGAGCCCCGGTTTTCCAGAACTTGGCACTGCCGATGAGATCATTGAGTACGTTTTCTGTTACAAAATCGTAAGAGGGCGTACCCGCGAAGCTGTTGCCTGCCGTATCTTTGATAGCCCCTGCTTCAAAAGTGACAAAATAGTGCGAACTATTTGCCAGGTTTGCCGTTGGATTGATCGTCAGCGTATTACCTTCAATAGTGAGATTAGTGTTGCCTGCTACGTCGTAGCTTTCGACAATCGAGCCAGTCGCTGATGCACTATGAATTGCAATGGTACCCGAGCCTGCCTTCACCGCTTCGCTGAACGTCAGCACAATATTGCTGTCAATTGCCACTGCTATCGCATTATCGGCAGGGCTCATGCTGGTGACAGTAGGAGCAACATTATCAGCCACCGTCAGATTGACTGTCGCCGATTCTGCTGAATAGGCCGTACCATCGCTCGCCTGCCAGCCAAAGCTGTCGCTGCCATGCCAGTGAGCTGTTGGCACAAAGGTCAGGTTGGGCAAATCAGCAGCAGTGATCTTCTGGTTCAGGGTAACATCCGCACCTGAAAGTTTCAGCGTGCCATGGCCAGGCAACGCCGTTATCTGAACTTGAGCCAAAGCGTCACCATCAAGATCGCTGTAATGGTTGGTGAAATCGGTTTTCGCAAAGGTAATCGTAGCGTCTTCGTTGCCGCCGCCAGTGAAGTCTGTCAGGGTCGGCGCATCGTTGATGACTACTGTGTTAAAATTCAGCGTCGTCGCATCGCTGATACCTGCATACGCGTTGCCAGCCAAATCTTTGATGACTCCGCTTGCCAATTGCACGTTGTAACTGCTTCCTTGATGTAAATCAGTAGTTGGATTGATAGTAGCTGTACTGCCACTAATGCTCAACTGGATATTGTCCGTCACACTGATCGTACGGGTATCCGTGCCATTG
>CAJAAV010000089.1 GCA_903937835.1 uncultured Chlorobiaceae bacterium
CTGCAAAAGGTTGTTCGAGGTAAGAACGGTACTGCCAATGGTTATCGCACCCGCAGAGCCGTGTGAAATGATCTGTATCGAACTGTAGTCGGTTTTGCCCGCAAGCGACTCTTCCATCTGGAGCAGCCCGTCATAACTGGCATCAAGAACTTTATACTCCGTTCCTGCGTCAAATTGCGAGACCAACAAGTCAAGATCGTTGACCCGACTGTCGATAAATACCATTGTTTTTGCCATAATGCAGACTTGTTGACGTGTTGATGCTGTAGAGCGTTACAAACAAATTGATACACTGCTGAGGCTTCAGCAAAATGATTACCTCAAACGTAGTGAAATTTTTGTGAACAGAATGGCAAAAACGCAAAAATCAATACGTTATGGGAGGGCAACCACAGGGGTTGCTCCTGCGACTTCATTGTTTTGCTGAATCCGATGCGCATTGCCTGAATGGCTTGAGCGTTGAAAACCTGGATCCATCGAAGGCATGCAGAATCCTTTTATTGGAAAAGATAAAGAGTTTCACGAACTTCTTCCGAATACCTTTTTGCCAATAAACTCCTTTTAATGAGTGTAATTAACGATGCCCGAATCGGTTTACATTGAATCATCTGTTATCAGCTACCTCACTGCGAGACCAAGCCGCGACATCGTTACTGCCGCTCGTCAGGCAATAACGCTTGATTGGTGGCACAACCAACGGCACAAGTATGATGTTTATATTTCAGCGTTGGTTGAAGAAGAAATTTCAGCCGGTGATCCAATTGCCGCAGAACAACGAATGCAGGCGATCTTGTCAATTCCAAGCGTTGCAATATCTCCTGAAGCGCAAGTTATAGCAGCAAGTTTGATTGCATCAAAGGCTATACCTCCCAACTTCGCAGAGGATGCCATGCACATCGCAATTGCAGCCGACCAAGGAACGGAATATTTACTCACGTGGAATTTCAAACATATCAACAACGCAGAGACCAAGTCGCTTATTGCAAAAATCATTGAAGCAAGCGGCTATATCTGCCCCATTCTCTGTTCACCAGAAGAATTAGGAGTATTTAACAATGATTGATGATCCTGTTGTGGAAGAAATAAGAGCACATCGGCAAGCTCATGCAGCCCGATTCAATTATGACCTGACAGCCATTTTTGCCGATTTGGTAGAGCGAGAAAAAAGCTCTTCGCGTCCGGTCATAAACCGCCCTTCACGCCGAATACCAGAAAAGCTGAAACCTGATATTTCTCAACAACATAGTCAGGCTAAGATGTCCACTGCAATTTGAGCCTGGAATGCACCTTTTGAAGGTTTTAATACTATGCCGTTTTACCCGGCCTTGCAAGCTGTATAAACACTTCATTCATGCTCTCCACCCCGAACTGGCGCTTCATAGCCTCCGGTCGGTCAAGCGCCGCCACACGACCATCCACCAGGATGCAGAGACTGTCGCAATATTCGGCCTCATCCATGTAGTGGGTAAGCACACCGGAGTATAGTGTACCAGCGATTCCGGAGCAATATGTACCCTCGTTTTAAAAACACCTCAAGGGCAGCACAAATCTCGCATCCACACCAACAAAGGGTTATAAAAAAAGGTTATAACCCAACACTCTCGACTTGACCTGGCAAGACACGACAAGCAGCCTCCAAAATACTTGCGATGTGGGGAGCAAGTTCAGCAATACGGTTGGAACGAGCACGCACAACCACGATACCGAAAGGGAGGATTTTGATGTTTTGCTGAAACTCAAGATTTCGGTCAAGGGTGACAAATACATCACAGACACGATGTGCACGACGAAGCAGATCGCCATTTTATACCTGACCAACCCAGACTATGGATCGTTGCGATCTCATGCCCTGGAAGCATTTTCGCAAAGTCCACCGGAAAATTTTCATCAAGCAGTATGCGCATAGTTTGTCACGGATTCATAGGCATCATCAAGAACGGTAATGGCTTGTTTTCGTGTAACAGAGGGAAATTGACGCAAAAATTCTTCCAAAGTGTCGCCTCCTTCAAGATAGTCGAACAGGGAGCGAACCGGAACGCGAGTACCCTTAAACACTACAGCCCCGCTGAGTATTTCAGGGTCGCGATGTGTAACATTGGAAAGTGTAGTCATGTGAATTCTCCAAATGTTCGGATTATGCAAAGTTAGAAGCGTTGCCCACCAAACAACAGCTTCGACAGGAAAACTACCAATTATTGAGAAACAATGCTATAACTATATCGCTTTAGCACAGTAACCGTTGCCTTATTCCTTCACGCTGGATCGGCAGCCTTGACTTCTTGCAGCAGACAAGGATTTGCCATCCAACGCCGTCGATCATGCGCTTGTCGGGAAGCTGGCCGGATACCGCGATTGCCACATCAAGCCTGATCTTATTTTGATCTACCGCAAAACAAACGGCGACGTTCTTGAGCTGGTGCGTCTGGGATCACACAGCGAACTGGGGTATAATAACACAATCTTGGTGGAGTGCCAGTGCAAACTTAACCTATAGGCTGATTTTGTCGTTTTACGGGAGTCGGGAACACGATAAAAAAAGCCCCCATTTCTGGAGGCTATGAAGTGATGCAAATGCCCGTCGGCATACAAAATCCTGGAGCACCAGGGGGATTATCCCGGTTTGTAAAAACTCGACCCCAATAATCTGAGGTTTCTTTCTTGTGCATCATCTGCGGTATACCATTTTCTTGAGGTCAGGAAAATGGTAACTTCGCGCACTACCTCAAGTGGGATGCCACTGTCAAGTGCGATAACGGCCCAGGTGTGCCGTGCCTTGTGACTGCTAATGTCGGGCATATTGACCACCCCGCCGGGACTTGAATAATCTCTGTACCTCATGGAGTATCCTGCGAGATTGTTATGCCGCCCAACTGCCGTTAACATCGCCCTTTATTATGCCAATCAGATGCACCTCCTGATCCATGTCAAGAGTAACCGGCATCGGATTGTCCGGCCAAACAACGTGGGTTCGTGACATACTCTCACTGCCGACGCTCCCGGGCACAAACAGCCACTCCATTTCTGGCGCAGAGCTGAGCTTGACCGCCATCTTCAGGATGTTGAGAGCATCGGCAGCCTTGACCTGGCCATCTCTGTTGACATCCGCCGCAAGGTACTGGTATGGTGACACAGCGCTTCCATCAGCATTGGGGTTCATGCCCACAGCTATCTTCAATGCAGCCAGCGCGTCATTGGCTTTGATCGCGTTGCTTTCGGCAGTGCCGGAAACCTTGGCACTGGCCAGGGTGTATGTGCCATCATTCATGGCAAGGTGTTGGTAGAGGCCATCAGTGCCGGTGGTCATGCTGTCCGACGACAGAGCAAAGGCAGGAATGGTATCGTTGCCCAACTGACCCGTCGTCAATGAGAGTTCAAAATGCTGCGGGTTTGCCGGGGCGGTGAGCGTCAGGGTTCCCAGCTTGACAGAGCCAGAGGATAACGCTGTTGTGCCTATACCGCCAAGAATGAACTGGCCGGGCTTGTCAGTATTGGGTGACGAAGTCCATCCGGCAGGCAAACCTGTTGCATCCTGCCATGTGGCGGTTGAGCCGGTCGGCAGGGCAAGATCCAACAGGACACTGTTGATCGCAGTCGTTGGTGAGGTTTCCCAGATTTCAAGAGTTCGAGAGCCATCTGCGGCGGTCTGGATGTTGCGGAATTCGATGGGTTGGGTACCAGCGACGACAGGTGCTGACGCAAGAGTACTGGTGACGGCAGTCATGGGAATTCCGGTTTTCCAGAAGGTCGCTGAGCCGTTGAGGTCATGGAGAGATGCTGTGGCTGCTGTCGTGAAGTCGTAGGCGTCTGTGCCTGCAAAGCTGTTGCCTGCAATATCCTTGATTGAGCCTGCATCGAGTGTGACGAAATAGTGCGTGCCGTTCGCCAGATCTAACGTGGGGTTTATGGTGAGAGTGGCACCTGAAATCGTCAGATTCCCGCTTGTGGCGGTATCGTAGCTTTCAACCACCGGGCCTGTTGCTGAACCGCTGTGGATGGCAATTGTGCCAACACCACTCTTGATCGCCTCACTAAAAACAAGAACAATATTGCTTCCAATAGCAACACTGTCTATCCCATCGGAAGGGGTGAACGATGAAGCCGTTGGAGCGACAACATCCGAAATCGAGCTTGTCATTATTTTTGTACCATCTGCAAACTGGAAGTTTTCGACTGAACTGATAACGTCAGTACCATCACGATTTGCAATCGTATCGACAACGGTATATGCTGACGTTCCCGCATTATAGTCAATAACGTACTCCGCAAATTGACCGGTGAATATTGCCGTATCACTGCCTTCGCCACCATATATCGTGTCGTTCCCTTCACCTCCGTTAATGATATTATTTCCGCTATTGCCAACAATAGTGTTTCCTTCTGTATTTCCTGTTCCATTGATTGCACTCACGCCTGCAAGTATCAGGTTTTCCAGATTTGCGCCCAAAATATAACTGATCGTTGACTGAACCGTGTCAATACCTTCTGAAGCCAACTCTGTTACAACGTCACCACTTGAATCGACTGCATAAAAGTCATTTCCGAGTCCACCAATCATGGTGTCACTTCCGCCGCCTGCTTCAATCGTGTCGTCGCCTGCTCCCGTGTCGATATAGTCATCGATCGTAACCTTGGTGTTGCGGATCAGATCATCTCCGCTGCCGGTCGCAATCATCAGACGTTCA
>CAJAAV010000090.1 GCA_903937835.1 uncultured Chlorobiaceae bacterium
AGCCGTGATGACCTACGGTATGCCGGAACTGTTCGGCAATGATATTGTCAAGGGAAAAGCTGTCAGTAATCCTGGGTGTTATGCAAGCAGTATCATTCTTGGCGTTGCTCCGCTTTTTCTTGGTACAGAGAATTCTATCAAGGTTCGTACCATCAATTGCACCTCCACATCCGGTATTTCCGGCGCAGGTCGCAGCAGCAAAACAGAGCTCTCATTTTCAGAAATGAGTGGGAATGTCAGGGCATACAAGGTTGGAGTTCATCAGCATATTCCTGAAATCATGCAGGCTCTCGGTAGTTCTGCCACAAACCCCTCTTTTGATTTCACCTTTACACCAATGATTGGTTCACTGGTCAGGGGTATCTACAGCATTCTCAATGTTCAGCTTGAAAGTCCGGTGGAGGAAGAACAGATTTTGGGACTTTACAACTCTTTTTACCAGGCAGCCCCCTTTGTTCGGGTGCGTGACACTATGACTGAGGTAAAGCATGTGGTTCATACCAATTTCTGCGATGTGCATATTGCAAGAGTAACCGGAAGCGGTTCGCTGCTCATTGTCACCGCTCTCGATAACCTTCTGAAGGGCGCTGCAGGCCAGGCGGTACAGAACATGAATATCATGCTCGGTCTTGATGAAAGAACAGGACTTCTTTAATTCTATTTAATCTTTAACTCTCTATACCGAAGTGGAACAACTCTCCAAAGGGCTTAAAGTCATCCATCACCTTTCTGCCATAACACCTTGGCCATCATCGGTGACTCCAATGGCGGCAGCATCAGACGGTACGCAAGGATTCTGGCCAAACGGTTTTTCATCAGGCGCGGTCTCTGCCAATATCAAATACAGCAACAGGAAGGATATGATGCTTCTTGTGATGGATGGCCCTGCCACTGCGGCAGCCCTCTTCACCCGGAACCTCTGTGTTGCTGCGCCGATAACGTTGTCGCGTGAACATCTGCAACAGTCATCGTCGTCAATTCGCGCCATTGTCTGTAACAGTGGAAATGCAAATGCGGCTACTGGCGAAAAGGGCCTGAGTGATGCTCGCGCTATGGCCGAAGCAGTGGCACATGAACTTTCGATTAAACCTGAAGAGGTGCTCGTGGCTTCAACAGGGGTTATCGGTCAGCTTTTGCCCATGGAGAAGGTGCTCTTGGGTATCCCCTCTTTCACCGCCACGATGCAGCGCGACTCAGTACTTGATGCTGCCGGTGCCATCATGACCACCGACACCTTTCCCAAATTTTTCAACCTTGAGCTCCAGCTTTCGGGCGGTTCCATCCGTCTGAGCGGCATCGCCAAGGGGTCTGGCATGATTTGCCCGAACATGGCTACCATGCTTGCCTTTTTTGCAACCGACGCCTCAATAGAGCCAGTCCTCCTTCATGACGCGCTTGAAAAGGCAAACCTCCACAGTTTCAACGCCATTACGGTTGACGGCGACACCAGTACCAACGACATGGTATCCATTTTCGCCAGTGGCACTGGCCCCGAAATCAAGGCTGAAAGCAGCGATTACACTCTGTTTTGTGACGCACTTGAAGCACTGATGACCTTTCTGGCCAAGCTGATCGTCATTGACGGCGAGGGTGCAACAAAACTTGTCGGCATAACCGTCAAGGGAGCTGCCGATGACCATGATGCTGAGCTTGCAGCCAGAACCATTGCCCAGTCAAGCCTTGTCAAAACCGCCATTCACGGAGAGGATGCCAACTGGGGCAGAATTATTGCAGCCGCAGGTCGCTCGGGCGCCATCTTTAACCAGGAAGATCTTGAGCTTTACTTCAATGAGCTTCCCATTCTTAAGCCGGGCCTTGTTGCAGACTTCTCTGAAGAGGCTGCGGCAGAGATCATGGCAAAAGATTCCTATACCATCACACTTCTCCTTGGAAACGGTTCCGGTGAGGCCACAATATGGAGCTGTGACTTGAGTAAAGAGTATATCGATATCAACGGAAGCTACAGAAGCTGATACTTCCATTAACTATTTAAAGAGCAATTTTCCCGCAATGGACCAAAGAAAAGCTCCCCACGCAGCTATCGGACAGGTGCTTATTGAAGCGCTACCCTATATACGCCAGTTCGAAGGCAAAACCTTTGTCATAAAATATGGCGGATCCGCCATGAAGGATGCCTGTCTCAAAAACATGTTTGCCCAGAACGTCACTCTTCTGCGGAAGGTCGGCATCAGGATCGTTCTTGTGCATGGCGGAGGTGATGCCATAACAAAAACGGCTGAAAAGCTCGGATTGACCTCACGGTTTCTTCAAGGGCGTCGGGTTACCGACAAGGAGATGGTCTCCGTTATCCAGATGACCCTTGCCGGAAAGGTAAACCAGGATATTGTACAACTTATCAGCCAGCATGGCGGCAAAGCTGTGGGAGTAAGCGGGCTGGATGCCGATACCGTCAAAGCTCATCCCCATCCGAATGCTGAAATACTTGGTCTTGTCGGAGAGGTTGAGCAGATCAACACCGACTATATTGACCTGCTCTGTACGGCAGGACTCATCCCTGTCATCGCCCCGATCGGCTTTGACGACAAGGGCAACATCTATAATATCAATGCTGATGATGCCGCCAGCAGTATCGCGATTGCCCTGAAAGCCGAAAAACTTATCTACGTCAGCGATGTTGAAGGTATTCACGTCGGCGAAAGAATCCTGAAAACCATAAGCAAGGCAGAGGCCGCTGACTTTATCGAACAGGGTATTATTTCTGGCGGAATGATTCCAAAAGTTCTTTCAGCATTCAATACGCTTGACGGCGGAGTCGGGAAAATTCATCTTATAGACGGAAAATCAACACATTCTCTCTTGCTTGAAATATTTACGCATGAAGGGGTCGGTACCCAGTTTGTTGCAGAGCAGGAGAGTGATCAATCCCTAAACAGATAACGGAATGGAAGAGGTTCAAACAAAACAAGCTACAGCTAAACGTGATTTTCTGGGCTTTTCACCGCTTGATGCCAACAAGATTATTGAGTTATTTGATTACTCTCTCTTTATCAAGAAAAAAAGAAAAGAGAGCTCTTCTGTAACAGGCTTTCTGCCCCTGCGCGACAAAACCGTCGCCATGATTTTCAGCAAGCCATCACTGAGAACAAGAGTATCCTTTGAACTTGGCATTCATGAGCTTGGAGGATATGCCATAACCCTTGATGGTCAGTCAATCGGTCTCGGGTCTCGCGAATCGGGAGAGGATATCGCCAGGCTCCTTTCCCGTTACAATGATGCCATTATCGCCCGCCTGCATGACCATGCCGTCATAGAGGGGCTTGCGGAACATGCATCAATTCCTGTTATCAATGCGCTGACCGATCTGTCGCACCCGTGCCAGGTGCTGGCCGATGCCTTTACTCTCTACGAGAAGTCTCTCTGGAACGAAGAAATCAAAATTGTTTTTGTCGGTGACGGCAACAATGTCGCCAATTCATGGATTGAACTGGCAGGCCTTCTCCCCTTCCATTTTGTACTTGCCTGCCCTGAGGGATATATGCCGAACCAGGAGCTGCTCAAGGCTGCAAGGGAAAAAGGGATCAGTAAAATTGAGATTATACATGACCCAAAAGAAGCTGTGGCCAATGCTGATGTTCTCTATACCGATGTCTGGACCAGCATGGGGCAAGAAGAAGAGATCGCTGAGCGCCTCCGGATTTTCAAACCATTTCAGATTAACAGCGCTCTGCTTGCTGAGGCAAAACCATCTGCAGTCGTCATGCATTGTATGCCGGCACATCGTGGTCAGGAGATAAGTTCGGAGGTTATGGACGGGCCTCAATCCATTATTATTGATGAGGCTGAAAACCGGCTTCATGTTCAGAAAGCGCTTCTGGTTAAACTGCTGAACCACGAAGAATACAGGAAATTTCACCTGACCAACCGGTTGCTGAATGCGGCCAGAAAAATCAAGGCCTGAAGGATGCATTTGCAATGAACAAACATGCACGACAACTGAAGATCCGGGAAATTCTTCAGCAGAATAGTGTGGAAAATCAGCATGACCTCCTGCAACTTCTCCGCAATTCCGGTATTGCGCTTGCCCAGGCTACCCTGTCGCGAGACTGCGCCGAACTCGGCATTATCCGTACACGAATAAACGGAGGGTACCGAATGGTGGTTCCTGAAGAGAACACCGACAAAATTATCAAAGGCCTTGTCGGAATTGAGGTACTTGCCGTCAACGCCAATGAAAACACCATCATTATCAAAACACTTCCAGGAAGGGCTCACGGTGTCGGCTCCTGGCTCGATCACCTGAAAAGTCCTCTCGTTTTGGGAACCATCGCCGGAGATGATACTGTGCTGGTAATTCCCTCTTCTGTGCTGAACATTTCCGCTTTGATATCATATATTCATAGCAATCTTTCTAAAAACTGATAATTCATTACAACACATGAGCAAGGAAAAAATTGCATTAGCCTATTCCGGTGGACTTGATACCTCCATCATGATCAAGTGGCTGAAAGACAAGTATGACGCTGAAATCGTAGCCGTTACCGGCAACCTCGGCCAGCAGAAAGAGATCGAAAACCTCGAATCGAAGGCGCTTTTTACCGGCGCTTCAAAGTTTCAGTTTATTGATCTTCGCAAGGAGTTTGTTGAAGAGTATATCTGGCGCGCACTCAAGGCCGGAGCGCTCTATGAAGATGTCTACCCGCTTGCCACGGCGCTGGGACGTCCTCTGCTTGCCAAGGCTCTTGTTGATACTGCGCTTGCTGAAGATTGCACCATGCTTGCCCACGGCTGCACCGGCAAAGGCAACGACCAGGTTCGCTTTGAGGTCACCTTTGCCTCACTGGCACCTCATTTGAAAGTGCTCGCACCGCTACGTGAATGGGAGTTCACCTCAAGAGAGGCTGAAATTGCCTACGCTCTGGAGCACAACATTCCGGTTTCAGCCACCAAGAAGAGCCCCTACTCCATTGATGAGAACATCTGGGGAATCAGTATTGAATGCGGTGTTCTCGAAGACCCAATGGTTGCTCCACCCGAAGATGCGTATCAGATAACCACCTCACCAGAAAAGGCCCCTGACACTCCTTCAGTGGTTGATATCGAATTTGAAAAAGGTCTCCCTGTTGCTCTTGACGGCAAAAAGATGAGCGGCCTTGACATAATCATTCGCCTTAACGAGATTGGTGCCGCCAATGGTGTCGGAAGGCTCGACATGATTGAGAACCGCGTTGTCGGCATCAAGTCACGCGAAATCTATGAGGCCCCCGCAGCAACCATTCTCCACTTTGCCCATCGCGAACTGGAACGCCTCACCCTCGAAAAATCGGTCTTCCAGTACAAGAAGAACATCAGTCAGGATTATGCCAACATCATCTATAATGGCACCTGGTTCTCACCAATGAGAACAGCGCTTGATGCCTTCGTGAACGAGACGCAGAATCCGGTGACCGGCCTTGTTCGCCTGAAACTCTACAAAGGTGGAGTCTCCCTGCTCGGCAGAAACTCACCATACTCGCTCTACAACGAGGAGCTGGCTACCTATACCGAAGCCGACACCTTCAATCACAAGGCTGCGGCTGGCTTTATCCACCTCTATGGACTTGGATTGAAGACCTTCAGCCAGGTACACTCCGCAAAGTAAAACATCCCGCCAATTGTCGCGCAGGCCAATGAAGAGGCCTGCGCAACTCGGGCATCAAAAAGATACATCGCTACTCCTTTTCAAACCCCTGGCTGGTAAACTTCAGCGTTCTGCTGTTCTCGGTTACGGTGCGAACGACGTTATCCGGGGCTCCATCGGGTAATTCGGCTTCGATTTCTATGGTAACATTGACTCTTGCTCCAACAATACCTGCAAGATGGGCTATGACCTCTTCCGCAATTTTGCTGGCATCACGGCCAACACGGGTAGCATCGAGGGTGGCGGTTCCGTGAAACCGCTTGGGCTTCGTTGCAACAATTGGCTGTGCCTCTAACGTATGGCCATTGCCCTGTTGCACCGTTCTGCCCTTGCCGTCGCCGCTCTCTCCATCCTCTGGTAATGGGGCGGGCACTGATATTTCTGCACGTTCTGCTTCAATCTGCCTGCTGGCAATATCAGGTTTCACCACAAGCTCAGGTGAGTGGGGATCGGTCAGGTGAGTTACGGTACCGTTGCGCAAGCCCCTGTAGCGGCCTGCGGCTTCGTCGAAGCTGTCGGCAAAGCCAAAACTATCCTGCGACCAGGTGAGCAAGCTCAAGCCTGCACTGATTGCTCCCAACAGTACCGTCGGATTCTTGAGTCGCGGCAGGTAAAGGTAACGTGCAAAATTCTCCACAAGCTGTTTTACCGACACATGGTCACCGCGCCAGAGTGGTATACGATCGAGCTCCATCCGCAAGCGCGTTGGTGCAAAACTGGTGAGGAAAAGTTCATCGGTTCGAAGCTTCTTGCTGGCACGTACGGCCAGCGGGTCGCTGCCGGTGAGGCGCAATGCTTCCCAGGTTATGGGTGCTTGAGGTGTGCTTTGCACCGGCACCAGCAGCCACTGCCAGGTTTCAGGCAAGCGGGCGGTAACGGCGCTCTCTGCGCTGCTTTTCTGGTTTTCAGCCTGTGTTACCTGATAGGGTGAGAGGTTGAGATTTTTCTGCTCATCAAGAATTGAGTGCCAGGCGAGGTATTTCCGGGCGGCTTCGTCGAGATCCTGCAGACGGGTTTTGTCTGCAGCAAGAAAGACAAGCGTATTGCGATAGAGACGCGGTGCATTGCCCCGGTTCTCCAGAATTGCCCTTGCGGCCAGATCGGCAGCATTGCCGGTTTCCCGGCTGTAGGGGTGGGCAATACCCAACACGACCAAACGCGCATCCAGATCGTCCGGCACATCGGCGCCGCTTTGCGGCATCGGGTGGATGCGGTTGAAATCGCCGGTAGTGGCGAGCTCCTTGCGCAACCGTTTTTCCAGTTCGGCAGTCACCTTGTCGGGCTCACGCTTCAACTGTTCGGCACGATCTTCGGCCAGTTTGGTTACGGTTGGCTGCGTCGAATACCAGTAATGCGATCCGTCCTGATAAAGATAGGTGGCGGCACTTGCCATACGTCGCAAGGCATCGCCAAAAATTGCCGGT
Source organism: uncultured Chlorobiaceae bacterium (assembly GCA_903937835.1). Taxonomy (GTDB): domain Bacteria; phylum Bacteroidota; class Chlorobiia; order Chlorobiales; family Chlorobiaceae; genus Chlorobium. Next base: position 7,063 of record CAJAAV010000090.1, read on the forward strand.
GATTCGCCGGGCATCACGCAGCCCAGCTTCACCTGCCGGTCTTCGATTCCCTTGTGCGCTGCCGCCGTAGTCGGTGCCGAGCCCATGTAGATGGCACGGGCGACCCGGCGGCAGGCAGAATACTTGCCAAGATTGGGTTGGTCACTATCAATTTTAAGCGGGAGCGAGTTTGGCCCATCAACATCCTTTTCGATAACCGGCACCCAGTTATCCGAGAGGTAGCGGGTCAATTCGGACTGCACACGAGGATCATCAATGGCGACATTTGCCGGCAGAATAAGCGGGTTGCGGTCTCCCTTTTCCCAGAGGCTGTGAATGACCGCCGCCATCAGACGAAGCACACCACGCGTGCGCTGGAACTTCACCAGCGTTGACCAGTCGGTGTAGAGCCGATCAAAGATTTCCGGATGAATCGGGTACGCGGCCTTGATACGCTGCTCATACCCGGCATCACGCGTCTCAGGTGGAAACTCGGCCTGCTGGCTGCGGTAAAAATCAGCAAAAGCACGCGCCACAACATCCCGCTGCTTGAACTGCTCGGGGTCAGCAAGTGGCTGAAAAAGACGACGACGCACAATCTCAAACCCCTCCTCGGCACTGGCAGGGCGCCATGAGGATTCCACCCGGCCCACAACATTACGCAGCCGGTCGAGCGCCTCACGGCCACGGGTGCCTCCAACCTCCACATCATTGGCCTGCGTATGCGGCGAGCCGGTCGTGTCTGAAGCTGGCAAGCTGATAACCAGCAAACAATTTTTGGCTAACTTGGCCGATTCGGTCAGCACCTGGGCAAAAGAGAACTGCGTCTCAAAACCGCCTGCCGGAAGGTCGCTTTGGTCATGAAGTTGGCGGGCATAAGCGACCCACTCATCAATCAGAATCATGCAAGGGCTGTACTCGTTAAAGAGCTCACGCAACAGGTCACCGGGGCTGGTAGCCATCTCGTCGTCAGCAGCCACAAGGTCATAAGCTTTTTTTCCGCCCAACTGCCACGCAAGTTCACCCCAAAGGGTGCGCACCACCGTCCCGTCACCCTTCACCACAGGATTGCCGGGAGAGATCTTGTTACCCACCAGAACAACACGGTTCACCTTCGGCACGCTGCTCACACCGGTGGCGGAGAGAATAGTATCAACACCCGCCAGCTCAGTCGGTGGAACCCCGGAAAAGAGGTGGTAGAGCGCCAGCATCGAATGGGTTTTGCCACCGCCAAAGTTGGTCTGCAACTGCACCACCGGATCGCCGCCCCCCTGGGTCATGCGTCGCACGGCACCAATCAGCATCTCCTTCAGGCTTTCGGTCAGATAGGTACGGCGGAAAAACTCCACCGGGTCACGATACTCGTCAGTCCCTTCACCAAGATGCACCTGCCAGAGATCGGCTGCAAACTCAGCCTGCTGGTAGCGTCCACTGGCCACATCGTCATGCGGCACCACCACCTCACGCCACGGCTTGAGCATTCCGGTTACACCGGTTTCGAGCGCAATACCGGACGATTTTCTGCGCTCTCCCCGCGCCTGCTCATCAAATCGGAGACGCAACAGCTCCATTTTTGCCCTCTCCACCTCATCACCCTCTGGAGCAGAGATGGCGGCAAGCAAGCGGCTAATGGAGTCCAAAGCGCGATAGGCATCATCACTGGAGAACAGTTCCTGATGCGCCCATTTGTTGCGACAGTCACGAATCTCCGAAACAAGACTGCGCTCCGAAAAGCCCAGCGTATGACGGAACACATCGTTCCAGATATCCCACATCAGTTTCAAAAGCGGAGCCACATCCCATTCAGCAATACTTTTATTGACGAGGATCGGATCATCAACATAGCTCTTCAGCCGCAGCATCGTGAGCACATTATCATCAATAGCCGCATTGACCTCGCGCTCAACAAAGGGCGAAAGACCTGCTTTCAGTTGTGCCAGTGCCTTGCCAACACGTTCATGATTCGTAAGGGCCATGGTTTACTTTTGATCAAACAAATTATAGGTATCGGACGCAACGGCAGAGGGTTTTTCCTGAGCCAGACGGGTAATCTCCGGCCAGCTCTGTACCAGACCGTTATAGCTCATCGCTTCATTGGCCCGCTTTTTACGTTCGCAGAGGGTGTAGAGGCGATAACAGAGTTCACGGGCAATTTCAGCCTTGCTGCCAAGCTTGGCCACAAGATCCGCCGCCGCACTTTCGCCGCTGATTTCGAGCACACGGATCAATTGATGAACCATTTCCCAGACGGTCAGACGCGCATCGGTAGTTGGATTCCAATCGGCAGGCAGTTCAGCAGGTTTCAGCAGACGCACTTTGCCCGCTTTGGAAAGAATGATGCCCGCTTCGACCAACCCTTGTACAGCAGTATTTTTCGATTTGGAGAGCTGCTCGGCAATACCGTAATCACCATCGTTGAAACCCATCTGCTCAAACCAGGTGAGCGCCCAACGGGTATCGGCATCGAAATCGCCCTCCTGCTCAGCCAGAGCCTCGTCAAGCACCTGATTGATCAGCGCCAATGCGGCACGCACCGGAACAGGTTTGCCGTCGGCATCAAGCACTTTTGCATAACGGGTATAGACTGCCATGCCGGGGCCAATGGCCGCCTGCGCAAGATCCACCGGGGCGATGTTGCCGCTTTGCAGCTTTACCAAAGCCGCCGGAAGGTTATCCTCAAGCCGCGCACGGATTTCCTCTCGGCGGGCTGACGACAGCTCTTTCCGTTTTTTCTCCTGTTCAAGTTGTTCACGCTCTTCGCGGGAAGGCCCTTTGAGCGCGGCGACGAAGTCGCGACGGGTGGCGGTGGGTGCGTTGGCGGAACGCTTGCGGCAGACGATCACAATGCTGGAAGCGAGAGCGTTAGATCCTGCGCCAATCATGCGGTTGCTCAGTTCGGTGCGCATCGGCCAGGTACCGCTGATGGCGAATCCCGCTTCGATCACCGCAGCAAGAAAGGTATCCCAGCCAGTGTTGGTTGTTCCGTCACCCCCGTCGGTTTCCGCCTGCTTGAAAGCATAATAGATTGTAACCGGAAATGCGGGGTGCGCCTGTTTAGCAAGGCGGTGCATAGCCTTGGTCATGCCATCAAGGAAGAATTTCTCTGCCTTTGCCTTGCTTCCATGACGGTAAGGGGTGGCAACCAGCTCCTCAGCCTTGGGCACGGCGAGCGTAGTGAAAAGGTCGGGAAAAACAGTTTTCAACGAACGACGCAACCAGACATAGAAGAAGTCTGAGAGGTCAGCATAGCAGATATTGTCATAGTACGGTGGATCTGTTGAGACGATACGATCTGATGAAACATCTTGAGTCTGTGCATCTCCTTGTGTAGCAAAGCCTTGAACTACGGGTATAAGCATACATAGTACCTTATATGCCCATTCGATGCCACTTGAAACGTTTCCTGACGAATAAGAAAAAATATTAGTTTCTGCGTAGTCCCAAGACATAGGTATGGCTTGCCTACCAAAAGTATTGCGAATCAACTCTTTGCTTGAGTGCCAAGTACAAATTTCTGACCAATAATCGGTACACTTATCTATAGCCATCGCCAAATATACCGCCACAGCATCGGCATAGGCTGTGGTGCCAATGCCCATTTCAGCAAGGGCTTGGCTGTTATCGGGCAAACCAGCCTGAATCGCGTAAAACTTCACCCGCTCACGTGCTTCCTGCACCAGCTCAGAGAAGGTCGTCAGTGCAACAAGTTGTCGGGAAGTGAAAATATCTCCAAGATTGTTCATGCCATAACCTGGAGGCTGGAAGTTTCGATGTTTTTTTGGCATCTCACAATCAGGCTTCCATGTCGGTTGTGCGCTCAATGCAATCGCTTCCATTTCTGGTATCGGCGAAAGATAGACTCTTCCACGATCACCTTCAGCAACAATGGCCATCAACTTCACACCCATACGACCAGCCTTGCCCTCTTCACGAATATGATCGTAAGAGACCGGAACGCCCGACATCAGACAGCGAAACGCCGCACGCTTTCCTGCGGCAGTGCCGAGTTTCGCCCCCTCAGCATCCTTCGGCTTGCCTACCTTCACCGTAAAACGATAACCACCCTCCTCAATCACCGGATCAACATAAGCTTCCTTGCCCACTTTGGTAGAGAGCATGAAGGTTGATGCTAGCGGTACATCAACGTTGGCAAAGGCGGGGTTGGGGCTTTTTACAGTGCGTGCCCAGAGCCATGCGATAACGGTGAGCTTCCGGCCAACATATTTTTTCAGGTCAGGCCGCTCTTCGGCCATTTCCGCCGTCACTTCGATCTTTGGATAGCAATGGCCGATGCGCTTTTCAGCTTCATCACGCATCCACTGGCCGTAGTAGCGCACATCCTCCGCTAACCCCTGGGCACCCTTCCATTCCCGCCCCATTTTATCAGCAACCGATTTTTGCTGCCATTCAGGATTAACCGGTTGCTTCCCTGCAAATTTCGGAGGAATCTCAATCATCGCTTTGTTGATCAGCACGGCCACCGGGTTGAGGTCGCTTGCGTAGCTCTCCAGTCCCAGCCGCTGCGCTTCCAGCGGCAGTGCTCCACCTCCAGCAAAGGGGTCGTGAAAGGCTGGTAGTTTGTAACGGTCGAACAGCTCACTTGCTCGCGGATGATCAGCATTCTCGGCGCAGGTGTAGCGCCAGCTCTGCCAGATTTCCTCACGTGCCTGCTGCAACACCGTCTCATTGGTGGTGTTCTCCCACTTCACCAACTCCTCAATAATACGAAAAAGCCGTTGGCGCTCTTTCTCCTGCTTCTTTTCTGTGGGGAAAATATCGGGGTGGGCTGAAGGGTCATCAACCATCTGGGCAAAAATCACCGCCCGTGCCGCCGCCAGAGGTCGCCGCGCCCACCACAAATGGAGCGTCGAAGGGTGGCCATGGCGAATGGATTTTTCACGTGCACTGGCAATATTGATCGCTTCAAGCGGCAGGGCAACTTCTATGAGTTTTTTCTTGTAGATCATGGTTCCAATATCGCTTTCGAGAGCGAGTAAAATGATTGCAAATAATTATCTGTATCGGGTTTTAGATAATATTCGCAAAGGAAATTCCTTGTCTCAACACCGGGTTGCTCTGTCAATGCATCGATCAATCTGCTTGCGTGGCTACGTCGTCGCTCCTGAAGACTGGGACAATTGAGGCCAAGATAACCAATCATGTAAGCAGATGTATCCTGGTTGGCTTTTGTCGGACAGATTTTGCCTGATTGCTTGTCGTAAGTGAACGCAAACAGCAAACATGTTTCTGGATCATGGGGAGAGGAAAAGCGTGCAGCATTCCACTTGTACCCTGGGTTCCTTTGCCGATTATCCTTGTAATGGCCACAATGTTTTGCGTTGCCACCATTGCACGAGAGTGCCAAGTTTGTGTAATCGTAGATTCGTTTCTGATTTACAGTACGTGGTTCAATATGCTCTATATGTCCATCACCATCATTGATGTTGGTTTCACAATAGCAGCAAAGAGCCTGTTGCTCCTGTCGCAAGCCTGCGTGTAAAGCAAGATGACACTCACTATTCTTAAAATCATCCCAAGATTGACTTTTCGGTTGCTTGCCAAGGCAGTCCGGCGGTTCATTGCGTTGGATGCTCTTCATCGTTGCTTCAGAAATTGTAACTGCTTTATCCTAAGATCGGCGCGAAGAAGATCGGGATCGCTTGTGCCCAATGCGGATTCAAGCTCCTGACGTAGAGCTTTTGCTTGATCGGTATCGTGTTCTTCAGCTTCCACCGCCTGCCAGTATTCAGCTAATTGTTGGACTGTATCAATATTTTGAGGTCGAGAATAAGTACCAAACACCTCAGCAAGAACACGGGAGTTGTCCGCGCCGAAAGTGCCTACATCATCCGGGATCTGCTCAAACTGATGGTCGGCGCCAAGCAGTTTGATATGTTCGCGGCGTACTGTGGTGAGTACCGCCGGACTGTGCGTCGAAACAATAAGCTGGGTGTTAGGAAAAGCGGCCCGAAGAGCAGGAATAACCTGTTGCTGCCAGCGGGGATGAAGATGCAGCTCAATCTCGTCAATCATCAGAATGCCCGGAGCTTCAAGCGGGTTTGGCCAGTTTGGATTGGCCTGTGCCAACCGACGAGCGAAGTCGAGTACCAGCGCAAGCTGATTACGGTAACCGTCGCTCAGTTGCGCCAGTTCAAATGCGCGCAAACTGCCATCGAACTCCCTGATTTCAACCATCAATCGCGGTGGACTGCCATCAAAATAGACTCGTTCCAGACCTTCGATGGTCAGTTTCAATGCCTGACGCACTGCACGCAAATCGGCAAACTCCTTGCTGTCGCCATTCTGGACGTTTACATTGGCACGGAGTTCTGCGTTCTCACGCAAGTAGAACCACTGGCACATGGCTGTAAAATTGGCTGCCGCATCCAGAGCACTGACGAATGCCTTGTCTCTGGCAAGATCGAGTTTGAAGATATCTCCAAGTTCAGGCATTCCGCCCATCCTTCTTGTCGCACGGTAGTACGCCACAACGGGCAAAGGAATAAGTGCTTGCGGACTTTTGCCGATTTCCAGCCAGAGAGCCTTCACGTACCTGTGAAGTTCTGAGACTCTTTCCGATTTACTGTTTTCGTAGATCAATGTGGATGGAAAACGATATTCAATATGTTCTGTCCACTCCAGCAAAGCTTCGTTTCCTATAGGAGTTTTTCCTGTAAAATCTTCGACTGGATAGTAATCCGTTACCCCTGCACTGATCTGTACGAATGAGTTGCGACGAACGAAAGCATTCAACACAGAAGAATCAATGTAAATATCAGTAGCATGAAGTGTTGCCTCCTGCATCTTTCGCTGGCTCTTGCCTCCCCCACCATTTGCAGCAACAAGTTCGTAAAGTGCAATGGCAATAGCATCAAGAATGCTGCTTTTTCCTGCGCCATTGGCACCAACGATGACATTGATGTCCGGATGGAGCCTGACGGCAAGCGATTGAAAACAACGGAAGTAGGTGATGTCGATTTTTGCAAGTTTCATGTTCTAACTCGTTTCGCCGACAGTGATCGGATTAAGTTTACCTTCTATGTATCCAACGAACCTTAGGGCTTGACCGTAAAGCTCATATATTTCAGCCGATGTCTTTTCAAGGGGATAAACAGCAAAATTCTCATGCACCAAGAGGTTTCGTAAATCACCAAGCTCCAGAAAAGCAGCAACAGCTTCAGCAAGATCACCTCTCTTCAGTTCCTTTTTAGCTGAGTCTTTTATTGTTGAACCGAACATTGAAAAAAACTTGCTTGTATTTGTTCTTTCGCTCCAGTTAAAATAGGAGTGATACTGACGTTCGATTGCTTTTATTCGAACCAATGAGACCAATGCCTCGTCAAAATTTGAAACGCTATTTGCATAATCGGATATTGAGTCTGTAATGCGACTTTCAAAGTAACTCGCACAAGACAACAAAAGTGTTTTGCTTAGAAACGCATCAACTCTTTGCGAATAAGATAGTTGACCCTGCTGCTGAAGAAATGCGATCAGTTCTTTTTGTTCTTCATACAACGAGTCAATGAAGGTTTCTTCTGTGATTGGCATGTTTTTATCCATGAAGAATTACATTTGATCTCCCAAGCCTTTTGGCAACATTTGTCGAACTTGCTGTATGAAAGCGAACAGCCCCAACAAACTCATTATCTGTTTTAAGGTCTTGTAACTTTTCAGGTTTTAACACCGGCAGGTCCAGCGAATTATTGGTAAATGCCGCTGTGCATTGCGCAGCAAATACAGAGTCAATAAAAGAGATATTTACCCTCTCTTCGTTAGCCCTGAAGAATGCATTCTCCGGCAAAAAAGAACAGGAGACCAGAAACGCATTGAAAAGTTTTTCCAGATAATCAACCTTCTCTTTTGAAAGGGATTCTGCCCTTTTTGATGTAAGATTCAAAAATCTTGTCATTGATGGTTTGTATTCAGAACCACACATCATCATGGCATAGGCACGCAAGAGAATTTCGATGTCTTTCATGTGCAAGTCAGGCTCTGCCAATCCCAGGAGTTTACGCCAACGAGGATCCAGGTTGATGCGGTAGAGCATCTCATAAAAATATGAGTGATAGAGGCTTGTCCTTATTTCCTGCGGTTTTAGATTGACCCCGCCAGTATTCAGCCGATTAAATATTTCATAGATCGACGACACATCCCCCTCTTTGGAATCAGGAAGATTCTGCTTGATGATGATATTTCGAACAGTGCGAAGATCAAACGTGCTCTTTAATTCCCCAAGTGTTCCATAATTGAGCTTGTTCCGTCGATTTGGCCGATCCGGCAAACGCTCGGTAAGCTGAAGATTGAACTTTATGAAATAAGCATCATCCTGCAGTACCTCATCTGGTATATTTCCCTTTTCGTCAAAGATTCTTCGAAGCTCAATACGTTTTTCCTTTCTTGGAAAACGCTGTTTGATGAAGTAGTAAATCGTCATTAAACGCTGCTGACCATCAATCACCAAAAACTTGTTACGCGACTCCTCGTAAAGAAAAATCTGGGGAATCGGCAAGCCAATAAGGATTGATTCAATCAGCTTGGATGCTCTCTTGATATCCCAAACATAGTTTCGCTGAAATCCAGGGATCTTAACCGCACCAGATTCTATGAAGCTGAACATGGTTGACATGTTGAAGTCATTTGGCGACGCAGTAATATCATATTCCCTTATCTGGGAGTCCTCAACCTCACCGGGTTCATCTTCAAACCAGTTATCAGTTCCATTAACTATTTCATCTTCACTTTGCATTTGAATCTCCAATAGTACAGTTGACGTTGCAGTTATTACTTGTTCACCTAACCACTTTAAGCAAAAAAGGATACGATAGTGATGCCAATTGTCTCAACAGCGTTGAGAGTTTTATTATCCCGATAAATTACAATATTTTACACCAGTCCCGCTTTCTGCAAGCGCCTAATACCAGCAGGTTCATGATGGAAGCTCTCCTTTGGCAAGGAGGTCGGTAAAGATATAATTGACGCTACAGACCCCGAAATCGGGTTCCCGATTGAAGGGTCTTTTAATGTAATGCACCTTGTGCGTTTCGGCATCAAGAAACTCGACAATGGCGAGAATAAAGTCGTCAGGTTTATTCAGGGAGTAGAGAATCTCGTTGCGGGTAACGGTGATGGTTGGAGCACCTGAAACACGCCCCTTCACTTCAATGAAACGCAGTTTGCCTGTACCGGGAATGCGGCTTTCAATGTCGTAGCCAAGCTTTTCAAGTTCCCGGTCAGTGGGGTCGAAGCCGAGACTGCGCTCAATATCCATGATGATTGTTCGTGCGCGTGCTGCGCTCACCTGGGTATCGGTCGGAGAACCCATCATTGTCTCAGGTCGGCCCGTCATGGCATTTATGAGCCCAATCGGCACAACAAGCAAGCCACCAAGCACCAATGGCGGAAGTGGTGAAAGCTGCGCTTCAAGTCGTAACTCTTCGAGCCGTTTATGCAAGCGACCCTGCAACAAATCGGCACGCTTTCGTGCTTCGCCGGAGTTGAGCCTGGCATTGGGTTTCCCTGCCCGTTCCTGCAGCTTCAGCTCTTCGGCCCGATGATCCCAGTAGGTAATCTCCTTTGTTAGCCGCTCCTTTACCGCCGCCTCGGTTTTGGCTATCAGTGCAAGTTTGCGCCCTTTGATTTCTGCAAGATGCTCTGGCACGACGTGGGTGATGGCATAAGTCTGGGCACTCTGCTCCAGTTCACGGGTGATCCACTGGCATTCCGGGCGATCAAGCAGGGTTTCAACACAGGGTTCACCTGCGGCAAGTGGACGAAAATCAAGATAGGGTGCGTATTGAACGTGACGAACTGTTCCCTGGTCGTCCAGTTCGACATACATCAAACGACGGGAGACTATGCGGCGGTTGCCGTCACGGGTGAGGCTGGCATCCTGAATGGAGTGTTCCAGATAGAAGAGCACTCTTGGTCTGGTTCCATGGTCTCGTTCATCAACCAGCACAGTACCACGTTTCAGCAAATCGCGATGCCGTTCGAGTGTCAGGTCAATAACGGAATCGAGCAGTGGATGACCGGGGCAGACAAATGCTGCAAGGGGCTCTCCCTGGGGGGCAATCAGGGTTTTCTCGAAGACGATACGCTCATAGCGTGGCAGCACGTGCTCTCCGATGCCAATAAGGCGGTCACGATTCCTGATTGGAGCGGGTACATGGGTGATCTCGAATCGGCGGGGTTCACGCTGTCGGGCATTGCCGCCAAAGCATTTGAATGCTTCCAGGAAAAATGACTCGACGTAATGTGGTTGCAACCGGCGTGCATCGGCCCGTTCCATATCCCCACGGATGCGCTGCACGTTGCTGGCATCCATGGCATCATGAACCAGCATCCTCTCTTCAAGCAGGGTTTGCAGGTGGCTGCTGTCGAGAGCGGTATCGAGTACCGTAGTGAGAAATGCTTTGGTTTCCGGTTTTTCGCCATAACGGATTGCCTCGATGAGCAGGTCACGCAACGACATGAGACGCCCATCGGCTTCAAAGGCGAGTTTGCCCAGCACATCGAAAACTTGACCACCTAAAGCTTGCCGAGCCTGTTCCAGCTTTTCAAGCAGTCGACGATAGACATCGCCTTCACGGGTGTCGTCGGCCACCAGATTCCAGAGGTAGCAGACCTCCGTCTGGCCAATACGGTGGATTCGCCCAAAGCGCTGTTCAAGACGGTTGGGGTTCCAGGGCAGGTCGTAGTTGACCATCAGGTGGGCGCGCTGGAGGTTGATGCCCTCACCGGCCGCATCGGTTGCAAGGAGCACCTGCACCGTTGGGTCGTGTTTGAAAGATTCCTGTACCTTGAGACGATGTTCCCGGCCTGTGCCTCCGTGGATAATGACCACAGCATCCTTGCGTCCAAGAAATCGGGTGATGCGTTCTTCCAGATAGTTGAGCGTATCGCGATGCTCGGTGAAGACAACCAACTTCTGATGCGGCGAAGGTTTTGGAGGCGGAATCGGACCGGAACCATAGGGCACTTCCGCTTCAACCAATTGCTGCCGCGCTGCGGTGGTGAATATTTCACCAAGCAGGCCTGAGAGTTCCGCCCATTTGGTATCAGCGCCACTGCTTCGGACAAGCAAGGCGGTCGCTTCGAGGTTCTTCAGGGTTTCGATCTCACTGTACAGCTCAGCAATTGAGCGTGCGGCGGTGGCCTGATCGAGGATCTCTTCTTCGATTGCTTCAACTTCGTTCTCCGGGGCCTCATCGAGCTCCTCAATATCGTCGCTGTCAATCGTTGGTGCACCAAACGACGGGTTCGGTGCAACCTGACCGGCACGCTGGAGCAGCTCAAGTTCACGCAGTCGGCTCTCAAGTTTTTCTTTGCGGCGGCGCAGCGACTGGTAAATGGCTTCCGGGGATGAAGCAAGCCGCCGTTGCAGGATAGTTAATGCAAAGCCTACCGTACCTGCTCGCTTGTTATTTTCCAGCGCCTCAGCGCGATTGAACTCTTCACGAACATAGCTCGTGACGGCTTTGTAGAGTGCTTCCTCCTGGGGCGACAGATGGTAAGGAAGTGTGTAGGCAATACGCTCAGGGAAAAGAGGTGTGCCATCGAACTTCCGCAAATTCTCCTTGACCATGCGACGCATCAAGTCGGAAACGTCGGATGAATGCACGCCGTCGCGGAACTTGCCCTCGAAGCGATCGCCATCAAGCAGTGCCATAAAAAGCTGAAAGTCAGCCTCCTTGCCATTATGCGGTGTCGCCGTCATTAACAGAAAATGACGCGTCAAGGTCGAGAGCAGTTGCCCAAGTCGATAGCGTTTGGTGTATTTGGTTTCACCGCCAAAAACCGTGGCCGACATTTTGTGGGCTTCATCACAGATCACCAGATCCCAACGACAATCCGGAGCTTGCAGCTTCAACTGCACCTCTTCATTGCGCGAAAGCTTGTCGAGGCGGGCAATGACAAGATTGGTTTCAAGGAACCAGTTGCCGGTGCGCGCTGCTTCAAGTTTATCGTTGGTGAGAATCTCAAAGGGGAGATGAAAACGGCGACTGAGTTCATCCTGCCACTGCTCCGCCAAACTTCCGGGGCAAACAATAAGACATCGTTGCAGGTCACCCCGGGCAATCAGTTCTTTGATGAGCAAGCCCGCCATAATGGTTTTGCCTGCGCCGGGGTCATCGGCCAAAAGAAAGCGTAAGGGCTGGCGCGGCAACATAGACTCATAGACCGCAGTAATCTGGTGCGGCAGTGGCTCAATATTGGAGGTATGGACTGCCAGCACAGGATCGAACAGGTGAGCCAACCGAATGCGCTGCGCTTCAGAGACCAAACGGAAGAGTGCACCATCACCGTCAAAACTCCAGGGTCGGCCCTGCTCAACAATTTCAAGCCGTTGTTCATCGTGGCGATAGACCAGCTCATTGGCCACTTTGCCATCCGGTGTCTTGTAGGTCAGCTCAAGCGCCTCCGAACCAAACCACTGCACACTGACGACCGTAACCGAAGAGCCCGGGACAATACCTCGCAGTGCGGCGTTGGGTTGGAGTTGTTCGAGTTGAATCATTCCTGAAAATGAAAATGGTCAGTCATAAAAGCAAGCATGCGCTGCAGTCTGTCAAGTATAAAGATTAATAGCAAACAACCTTCTCAAAAAAAATTTCCAATCTCCCCATGTAAGTTCTTGTTGATCATGCAAGATTTTTTTCAGAGTTCCAGATATCAGAAGATCAGATGTTCAGGAAGAGTGACTGGAACGCACTACCCGAAAGCCGACACCGCAGTCCGCGCTCGCCGGATTGTAGTTGAGCCGGGCAGAGCAACGCAGGCCGTCGGGGTCAATGCTCCAGGAACCGCCGCGCAACGCGCGGAAATAAGGACGGTAAGCTCCTTCACCATAGAGATTATCCATCCACTCCCACACATTGCCCGCCATATCATAGAGACCTTCCTGTGTTGCGCCTTCAGGATAACGGCCTACAGGTGTAGTTGATCCCTCATGATCATTAAAGTTGGCAAGGGTTTTTGAAGGCTTTTTATCTCCCCAGGGGTAGTTTTGAACCTTTACTACTTCATCCGACTTATCACGCTGGCCTCCCGCTGCCCATTCCCACTCGTGCTCTACAGGCAAACGATAGAGGTCCTTCTTTTCTCCATTACTCTCAAGCAACGACAGCCATAAGCAATAAGCCCGCGCCTCGTACCAGCTCACGCCAACCACCGGCTGATCATCCTTGTTGAACCTCTTATCGTCATCATACCTGGACTGAAAACGTTCGACCAACGCCCCCTTTTCCTTTAGATAGTCGCTGAATCCTTCAATGCCCGATGCCATTGTCTGCATCGCTTCCTTATACTGTTGTAAAGCAATCCCTCGCTCACATTCCGGCATTTTCCCTTCAAGATAGCTGATAAACTGCAGGTAGAGCTGATTTGTTACGGTGTACTTGGCAACATAGCAATCAGATACGGTCTCCGGCTTTCCTGTAACGGAATAGAGGAATTTTCCTCCTTTGATGAGGATGTATTCAGCGCCAAGCGGATCTCGCAGTATATCGGTAACTGCTGTCTTTTCTTTCGACAAACCTGACTTCCGGAAATCTCGCAACACCACCTCAGCATCCGGTTTACGAAAAGCCTTTAAGCATTCAACCAAGTAACGCTGGCGTTCAAGCGTTGTTGCCGAATCCAACAGTTTGTTGTTCAAGGCATCAATCTTCCTTTGCGGTGCTTCCTCAACGAGAGTTATCAGCAAGTCCTGCTGCTTCTGTGTCAGATTGTCCGTCACCGGTGAGTCAAAGAGTTCCTTCATAAAGCTGTCGAACAGATCAGCATCATCAAGATGAGCAATAAAATAGCGAAAGACTTCTGTCCACCAGTCATCACCAAAATGGCTCACCAACGTTGCAAGAGAACCTGGCTTGTGAATAGTTTTCACAAGCTGCACACCAGCAAGGTATTCGCGGAATGATTTGTGGCGGAACACATACAGATGGTCGCCATATTCCAGCAACAACCCAGCCCTGTCAACAAGATTCCGGCAAACATCCGATGCCGGCAGTGCATTGGAGAGGGTATCAAGCTGCACCTGCATCTGCTGCTGCATCTCTTGCCGGTTAATCTCATCTCTTTTCAGCTCCTCCTGCATCCAGAGTGAGACAGGACTCAACACCCGGCGGGCATCTTTTGCAGCAAGCAATGGAGGTATTGAGCGAAAGCGGTCACGATACTCAAGCATAAAGTTCAACGCCGCATCGTACAGCTCAATGCGCCCTTCAGCCAAATAACCACGCTCTTTCCAGAGCATGGCCATAATCTGCAACAACAGCGGCACACCCGCCAGCAGACGCAAACTGTTGTTTTTTTCATCCGCAAGAAAGGCAAGAATAGCCGTCACTTCCTGTGCAGCTTTCTGCTCCTGTTGCTGCTGCCACTCCGCCTTGTCTGCCTTCTCCGGACGAATCCCGGCAAGCAATGCCGCTTTAAACCAGCGATGCAAAAACTCCGATTTCTGTTCCAATGAAAAATCAAGAATATCTGCCCGGCGATGCCCGGCCTCAATTTCAATACCGTCGCCTTTCCTGTAACCCGTACTGCGCGACGTTACCACAAACTTCGCTGTTGTAAAGCGTTGAACTGTCCGGGTAATCCACTTGCAGGCAGCAATACGGTCTTTTACATTACTGATTTCATCAAGCCCATCAAGTAACACCAGAGCGGATGGCTGCTCAAGCCACTGCGTAAAAAGCTCTTTTGTGATGGTGAGCAAGTGCCTTGCAGACCATGCAGCAAGGTTCTCCTCAAGTGAGGCATAGCTTTTACCCCGTTTTTTCAGCTCCCGCAATGGCAGGAAATAAACCTTGACTGGTATCTTGAACCCATACTTCTCCCGCTGCTGTTCATCAAGGCATGAGATCGCATAATGCTTCAGTAACGTGGTTTTTCCTGAACCCGGCTCACCGATGATGAGCAACAACGGATAGTCTTGCTCAAAAAAGACAACTTGCATCACACTTTCAGGAGAACTACTCTGCTCGAATGCACGATCATCACACTGATAGCCTTGCGATGCTACACGATTTTCGCACAGCGACGACCCCGAAAGGCTTAACGACACAAAGGTTTCGGAAAGCTTTAACGGTACATGGCCAAACGCCGGTGAACCCATCAGCGTCATGTCGCCAAGCTGCTGCTGCAACGTAGCGTGGTAGCGCTGGAGCAAGACGGCAGAGGCATCAACCTGCGGCAAGGGCTTTGGGCGAGGTTCGGAAGATTCGACCGCAAGAATATCGGCCATCGCTATTTTCAACTTCTCAAGAACAATGTCTTTCAGTTCCTCAATGCTCTGATAATTTGGACATGGAGTCACTGAAAGGGAAAGTGTTTTCGTCCAATCACTTGTTAACTCTACCTGACGTTTCAGTAATACCGTCCAATCATCAGACGCTTGAATTCTCGCTTGAATATTAGAAAATTTAGACTGACGCAGATTTTCATCGGGAAACAGCGCTAAAATATGGAGTCTCGTCTCTCGACCACGTTTTCTGATATTCTCAAGTTCTTCCCATGTTACCTTCCCAACTCGCTCCTTGAAAACAAAAATAGCAATTCGTGCATGATCAAGAGCCTCCCTGACAACAGCCTCCTGCCCTCCAGTAAGTGATAGCGCATCTTCACCCCATTTCCATACTCTACTACGCTGAAAAGGGGAACGATCTCTGACGGGCTTCAGCAACAAACGGAACTCCTGCTCAATCTTCGATTCCAGCAACTTTATCGCGTCAGCCTCGGTCGAAGCATCGTCGCTGTGCCCGATGAAAATCAGCAGCTCATCCGACGGAAATTCAGAAGATACTTTTGGAGATTCTGGTGGCATAATGGTTATACAGTAAAAAGCAGATGGTCAGAGGCATCTCTCTTCATCCTTTTTTCATTCGGCACTCAAGGAACCAGGCAGTGATATCACATACTATGGTAACCAATAACATCCAAGGAATCAAGCGGGCATGAACAAATTGTTCATTGCATTCATGTTTCATACTCTGCTGCAAGCTGATATGGCAACAGATCAACATTGGAGATATGCTGCTTTGCATTGCCCTCACGTTGTAGCGGCATAAGCAGCATAAAGCGGTAAAAAAGTGATCTTCTGCTCGGGAAGATCTGCATAAGGGCGATCCGAAAAGACGAGCGCCTTGCCACACTCGGGATATGATGCCAGAAAAAGATGCAAGCTTCTCAGGCTGCCGGTTGCCCCGCTTTTTACCTCTATCGGATGAATTCTGCCATCAAGAACAGCCAGATAATCAACCTCGGCGGAGCTGCTTTTCGCCTGCCGATCCCAGTAATAGAGAGCCCCTTTTTGCGACACCAGCATCTCCTGACCCACAAACTGCTCAGCCATAGCTCCCCGATACATCGTAAGCAGGTTACCTTTGGCATACTCAATATCGTCAGGCATACCAGAGAGATAACGCATTACTCCAAGATCGAGCAGGAGCGCCTTGAAGACCTTGGCCGAAGCACTCGCCCCCAGAGGGAGAGCAGATGGATCAGCCGAAGGAATCCGGCGGGCAAGCTGAGCCAGACATAACGCGTCAAAAGCCTTTTTCAACGTCAGATTGCTGTATCCCTCTCCCAGCCGTGCATATTTTATCTGATCTCCAACACGTTGTGCAAGTGAGGTGAAGACCGAGTCGAGGCAGTAACGGTCTACCTGTGGCGTATATTTGGCAAAATCCATTCGGTATGATTCGACAATCTCCCCCTGCACTTCAAAAGCATCCCTCATCGAACCATGTTCCAGATAAGCATTGACCGCCGAAGGCATACCACCGATAAAAAAATAGCGCTTCAGCTCATCGCGAAGCAGTTCATGTACAACAGGTGAGAGTTCAGCCGGGTTACCAAGCAGAGCCAAAGCAGCAGGAGTGTTGCCAATCGCCTCAAGATATTCTGCAAAACAGAGCGGATAGAGGTTAAGAAACTGAATTCTGCCGACAGGAAACGAAGCCTCCTTAAGCGCAAATTCAAGAAGTGACCCTGCCGCCACCACATGCAGTTCTGGCATCTCCTCATAAAAGTAGCGCAAGGCGGTTATGGCGCGAGGAGCAGCCTGGATTTCATCAAAAAAGAGCAGGGTTTTTCCCGGAGTAATCTTCTGCCGAAGCAATACCTCAAGGTCAGAACAGATTCGTGCCGCATGAAGATCACCATCAAACACCCGCCGCAGAGAAGGGTTGCGCTCCAGATCAACCAGAGCAAGCGATTCAAACCGGTTTTTCCCGAACTCCTTGAGCGACCATGTTTTGCCAACTTGGCGTGCCCCTCGCAGAATCAGCGGTTTTCGCCTTGTGCTCACCTGCCAGCTCAGAAGCTCGTCGTCAATAAATCGACGCATTGTTTATGTGATTAGATGCCTGAATGATTTTTACAAGGCAAATTATCATTTTCTGAATTAAAAAGACAATGCTTTTTATGTTTACGCCTATCAAGAGTGCTCCTGATGGGTAGATCCTGCAACAGAGAAGAGATATGGTGGGCATTTTTCACACTATTGGCAATGCTGGCAGAAGAGGCTAACACCCTGCTGAAGAATTAAACTCCACAAGCTTTTTTCAGTTGATAGCTCCGTTGGCTTCGCAATACTCCGCACCAAATTACTGAGTAAATTTTTTGATCATCTGCGCATAAGAGTGGTATTGCTGTGTAGCCTCCAGGATGAAGATCAGCTCTTATGTCTATGGGTGCTTTTTGAATCAGCATAAGGTGATCACAACGCTTCGTCATTGTATAAAGCCTAATCAAACACTCTCTTTTTTCTGCGCATTGATCACTCACTGCGTATCTCTGAACCAGTTGGCGTTTTCTGTGGATACACGTTCTTCAACTCGTTCAGCCAGTTGAATCAATCTTTCTGATTCCGATAAACCTCGATATGGGCCAGCAGCCGAAAGAAATAAAAACTTTTCATGTTTAAGATTTTCCGCTGTTGAACGATAGGTTACCCAAAGCGTTGAGTACTGCTTGAGTTGCTGAATTGCCTCTAAAAGCGCAATCATGGTACCCGCTCCTGCTGTTGCCCATTTGACATCTTGGGTAAGCAAGTTTACTATCGGGATCAAAAGGGCAAGTACTGTTTGAATCGCGATAGGTCATATTCCTCGAAGCTCTGCTTCGTAAAATAATTCTTAACCATGACCTCATACTCCGTAGCTATGCTGCGGAGTAGTTGATTTATTTTCAACAGATTACTCCACCGGTGATTTTTCACACTTTTATCGCCATACCACGACAATTGATTTTCAAGCCTTACCCAAGCAGGTTTACTCTTTATGGCTTCAGGAATGCCAAAAGAATAATTGCGAGGTTTATCCTCTCTATTTTTTTGTAAAAACATGATTCAGGATGGTTTTTCTAATTCGTTTATTTTAAGACTCAACCAATCTTTAAAGAAAATCATCTCACTTCCATCACCATTTTCAGAATTATCAACTTTTTTATCAGGATTATCAGAAAAAACAGTTTCAGAAGAAATAATGACTCCAAATACCTTCGTTCTATCAAAACGTGCTCCGTATAATTTTGATCCGGAAAAATCGGCATAACGAAGATCCGCTAACATGAAATTAGCATTTCGACAAAACGCATTAACAAAAATAGCATTTTGCAAATGTGCTTCTCGAAATCTCGAATCAATCAAAATAGAATCACGAAATGATGCTATATTAAGAACAGCCTTATGAAAATCTGCCCCTGTAAAGTCAATATTAGCCCAATATGCATCACTTGCATTCACACTGGATAAATCGATCTTTTGAAGGTCATAATACTCATTATTTTCTATGGCTCTTCGCATATTTTAGTGGAAGCGGAGTAGTAGAGGCTTTTGCCAACGTAATATTGAGCTGAGTGGTAGGTTAGGACGGCAGCCCTTGATGAACGTGAAGTGTATGCAAATAAACCGTAGAACCAACATCGTTAACGATTGAATTACACACATATTGCTCCGGTAGAGGTGGTACACTATA
>CAJAAV010000091.1 GCA_903937835.1 uncultured Chlorobiaceae bacterium
CAATCAGGAGGGTCGCTGCTCGGTGTTGCGCAACCTCACCATCGAAGAGTATCGCGCCGAAAAAGAGAAGGCGCTGGGATGAGCTGGGCAGTCACCTACGGCTGGAGCAGGAGAGGATTGGGTTTGAGTGGGTGGTTGGGGTGCTGGGGAGGGTTTGATAATCTTGCAGAAAAAGGGATATTTTTGTAAGCACCACAATTGGTGCAGTCATAAATCGTAACCAGTGGACACTGTCAGAAAGCGAACAAAGAAAAAAAGAAAGCATCCATTGGGCAAAGAGAGTGTATGTCCCTATCTTAACAAATGAAAAAAGAGAATACATCACACAACCGACTCTCTATCATGGTCTCTTCGACCGTGTATGGAATTGAGGAGTTACTTGAGCAGATTTATGCAATGCTCAGTGGGTTTGGATATGAAGTTTGGTGTTCACATAAAGGCACTGTCACGGTATATCCTCATCAGACTGCGCTGGATAGTTGTTTGGCTGCGGTCGAGCGTTGTGATCTCTTTCTTTGTATCGTTACGCCCCAATATGGTAGCGGCGTATTGCCAGACGGGCTTGGCTTTACGCATCAGGAATTGCTGAAGGCTATCGAACTGCGCAAACCACGCTGGATTCTGGCACATCATCACATTCCCTTCGCCCGGTCATTGTTTATGAAGCTTGGTTGCAATAATGCCAGGGAACGCGAGGAGATGTTCGCTAAACTCGGATTAGACACCAAAGAGGAAAAGAAAAAACTCAAGCAGCGAGAGCAGACAATTATTGATGATTTCAGGGTAATCGACATGTATGATTCCGCGATTCGACGCGATCTCAAAACTTATAAGGATCGTACCGGCAACTGGGTACAAAAATTCTCTTCGAATGATGATGCAAAGCTTTTTGCCACTGCACAATTCGGACGATACAGAGAGGTGGAGGATTTCATCCAGAATCATTTCAGCAATCCCGATGCAATCCGCCGGGAAGTAGAAAGGAGAGAGGGTAAATGAATGTGAGAAACCTGACAGAAGAACTCTTGGGAAAAGGCAAATCCGATCGCATTGAGTTTATTGCATCATCCCGGGCAGAAGAGTCAATTGGGCGTGCCGTGTGTGCACTGCTCAACACCAAAGGCGGCAGTGTACTGATCGGTGTCGATGATCATGGACTGGTACTCGGTGAACCAGGCGAAGAAGAGGCTGACGCACTTCGCCTCTTTCTTCATAAACACGTCACTCCTCAGGTATTATTCACGGTTACCTTGGATGATGTTCAGGGAGGCCGGGTCATTTCTGTGGATGTACCGGAAGGCTCTGACCGTCCCTATGTTTTCGACGGAGCGGTTTACATCAAGAAAGGGACAGATATTCGGGCGGCTGACGCTGCGACAATGCGTGAGATGGTGGTTCGGCAATCCCGCGAAACCGAGCGCTGGGAACGTCGCGCTGCTGTCGGACTTGCCATTGACGATCTCGATCGTAAGCTGCTGGATGAAACGGTACGCAGGGCACAGGATCGCCGAGGGTATCGGTTTGAAGAAGCTCACAACCCTGATACCGTCCTTGCAGACTTGGCGTTGGCCCGATTCGGCCAATTGACCAATGCCGCAGATGTGTTGTTTGGAAAGCGTGTGGCGCTGCGCCATCCGCAAACACGACTGCGGGCGGTTCGCTATGAGACGGATCGCGGAAATAATTTCATTGATGAACAGGTGTTTGAGGGGCCAGCATTCTATCTTCTGGAAGAAGCGATGACCTTTCTCAAACGGCATGTCACGATTGCTGCCGAATTCAAGCCGGGACAACTAGCACGAGAATCTCGCCCACACTATCCATTCAACTCATTGCGCGAAGGGTTGGTCAACGCTTTGGTCCATCGCGACTATGCTGCATTCTCCGGAGGAATTTCGGTCAGTATTTACCCCGGACATATTGAAATCTGGAATTCAGGACATCTTTCAATGGGGCTGACTCCGGAAAAACTCCGGGCGGCTACACATGAATCCATTCTTGTCAACCCTGATATAAGCCATGTCTTCTATCTCCACGAGTTGATGGAGCGGGTCGGACGCGGTACGTTCAAAATTGTCCAGGAATGCCGCGAGATGAAGATGCGCCCTCCAGTGTGGCAGAGCAAAGCATCTGGCGTTCATCTGACATTTTTCGGGGCCGGGCTAAAACAAATTTCTGTAAAACTCAACAAACGACAACGAGCGCTGCTTGATGGGCTGGGCACCAATGAATCAATCCGCCTGGATGAGTACGTTGAGCAAGCTGGCAGCGGCATCAGTGACCGACAAGCCCGTCGGGATCTTCGAAATTTAGTGGATGCCGGATTACTCGACCCGATTGGAGCTGGTCCTGCAACGTGTTATCGTAGAACCGAGGTGGAAATCTGATCCGGACATTATCCGGCCATATTATGACGCAGGTTATCTGCTGATCACAACTTGTGCTATTATGAATAACAGTATGCAAAAATGATAGTTACAAAGCAGTAGAAATAGTATGGGTGTTTGCGGCATTTGCTTATCCGGCCATAATCCGGCCATAAATCAAGAGCGGATTCTATCAAGTCAGTAAGGCCGTTAGCGAGAATCTGCTTAGCATTGGTCATCGACAAATGTGTGATCAATGATCGACATCGACCTTTAGCATCGGAAAGTTCCTACTTGCAAGACTGCGAATCTCCACAGGAAGCCGTTTTGTGTTTCAAAGCTCTCTCGTCAGTTCATTCAATCTCCTTTATCAGCACTGCCCACCGGAGCGAACGACCGACACCAAGGCGGCAGTAAAGTCAAAACAATCGCAACAAGTTCCCGGAAATGCCCGGATCAGTCGGTCCAACATATCAGCATCATCCTTGAAGACAGTCATCCAGACACTCCAGAAGCCTTTGGCGCAAGCCGTGTCAATTATCTGCCCCTTAAAATCTTCATTGTAGTTCCGGGCAAGTCGTTCTTTTGCTCGTTCCGCAATATCCCAGCACTCTCTCCAATTCTGCCAACGTCTGTCAGATGCTTGTGGATCATTGGTCGGAACTTTATCCAATCCGGTAAGCTTGATAAGGTTATGAGCTTTGCGACTGATATCGTCGTTGATGCTTTGGTCTGTAGATACTGTTACCAGACCACCTTCGGAATAGGAGAGTGCCCGGAAGGTGTTGTCCAAATCAGGCCAGAGGTAATCATCAAGGAGAACATCAGTATTGTCTTTTGTCGAGTTGCAATTGGAGCAGGCCAACAGAAAATTATTCCAGTCAAGTTCACGAGCCTTTATTGGCTTCGCCGCGCCTGGCGGTTGCTTTGGTTGCACATGCTCAACCGCCAGGGATGAGTCAAGTTCCATTTCGCAGTAAGAGCAATATTCTCCCAAACGGGCAATCAACTCTCCACGTGCTTGCGCATACTTCTTGAACGCGATATCTTGCCCAGCGGCATTTTTCGGGCGCACTCCTCTAACAATTGGACGCATTATTGATCCTCCGGCTTGTGTAATCGACCAAGCCCAGCATCCAGACGTTCCATTTCGAGAAATGCATGATAGGCAATGTTGTCGCTGAATGGAGCTGACAGTTTATCAAGTCGTGCTTTCAACTCAGCTTTCACTCTTTCGTTAGCCCCCGGTGCCTGTTGGAGTACCCGATAGTACTCTTTGGCAGCGTCATACATTTCCTGATATCGCCTGCTTCGTTGGGGAACAGGCACCCCCATAACCTCTTCGACAATATCCTCAAGCGGACGGCTGCTGAATTCGTGGCCCGGCCCGGGAGCAGCGATACCTGCCGGAGCTGCTGCTATCCGCTGAAGGTCATTGGCCTGATCAAGGTCGATTACTTCACCGGGATCAAGCGATTGCAAAATAAAGGGAGAGTGTGTAGTGGCAATGAATTGCAGTTTTGGAAATGCTTTCTGCAAGTCACCCACAACGCGGCGCTGCCATGAGGGGTGCAGGTGAAGATCAATTTCGTCAATCAGAACAACACCGGATGTCTCGCGTGCCGCATCTGCTCCATACTGAGGATTCAGGCGTGAAGCGCGATGCGCAATATCCGCGACCATTCCCACCATATTGCGGTAACCATCACTAAGGTTGTTGAATGGCATCAAACCGCTCGTTTTCAAATCAATCAGAATCAAATCGTTATCAACATCATGGAAAAAACGCACGGCATCCGGAATACAGGACAATACAGCGGTTTTTACCACTTCAAGCCCAACGCTCATCTGTTTTTTTTGGAGCTCAGAAAACGACAGCTTTTTAAACCACTTTTCAAATGCCTTTTGATCAGACTTTGGGTCAAGGCAAAACCGGTAGGCATCCAGTTGCGAACGAGGTTTTTCCGTCTCAATATTCCGATGAATATCCCATAACCGGCCAGATCCATAATAGAGAAGTAATGGAAGATCCGGACTTTCCTTTCTGCTGATCTGTAACCGGTCTTCCACAGCAATATTCACCAGCTCTTTAGCCTTTCCGCCACGGTCACCAATATCCCGTCGACACAACAGGTTGCTGCCACGGAATATAATTTCGGCAGTCAAATTAACCTCCGGCTCAGACTCAAGAAATATCTGACCCTCTTTTTCGACAGGAAACAGGCGTGCATCCGCTTTGCCTATCACACCTCGCCCGGTTTTGATATTCGAGCCCTGCAGGTAGGTGCCCAGCATCACTGATAGTGCATCAAGAATGGTCGTTTTACCTGCCCCGTTTTCACCAATCAATACCGTAAACTGATCATGAAAATTAAAACGGGCGTGCTCATATTTTTTGAAATTGTGCAGAACTATGTTGGATATTTTCATGGCAGAGCCTCCCCGGCATGCTGTAACTATGCCCGACATGGGGCAGGTGAATAACTGTTATCGGCTCAATTTACGCACTTCCACTGTTGAACCATACGGAATTGAATACAAATAATACATGCAGTTCATCGTCAGATGGAGTAACTGGTTATATTTCTTGTATCCAACTTGCCAATTTTTGTTTGATCCGAGAGAGGCGCAGAACATCAATCTGGCCCAATTTTCCCAAAAGCATATCGCTATTAACAACAGCAAGCCTGCTCATCCTGATAACACTTGCTAATTTCAAACCGAACTGGTGGAAATCTGAATCGGCGGAAGTGATAACTTCATCAAAATCAGGAATTTGTTGATGGAGTTGTGACGATATCATGCAAATCATCCAATCGTCATAGTGACCAGGTAATCGACTCGGTAAAACGGCCGGGCGAAGCTTGGCTTCTGTTTGATCTGTTTGGGAAAATCGAAACAGTACAATCTGGACTTCGGTAATCATGTAAATGATTCCTTGATATCATTGAGCGAATACGGAGCCTCTTGATCCTCCATCCCTCGCATCGCAGAGGATAAGGAGAAATCTGCCCAATCTTTTATCTCCTGTTTTTCTGCCTTTAAGCGAAGATATTGCACAAAATCAAGAACTTCTGCCTGTTTCGATTCTGACAATGCTTGTACATCTTTAATAATTGCCTCTGCTATACTCATACATACGATCAAAAGGGTCTTTATGGTACATTGGCAAACTCTCTAATGCCATGATATGGGGGAGATGGACTGGTAGAATTTCGAGATAATTCGTCTCTTGTTGTGTGGCGATAATATCAGATAAAGGCAACTGAAGTCTCAATTTGCCTCATTGCAGTTTAATCTGCATTTCCCATACACTGGCAGCACTCAGAATCAGTGTATGAGAAAGTCGTAACGCATGATCAGAAAGTCTCGTCAGGTTGCTATCCCACCATATAAATGCATGCGTATCAAAAATGATTTTCATGGATGACCTATCCAAAATTCGTCAGGCAATGGTTCATCAAAATCGTCACTTGTCCAAATGGCCTCTGAATGTAATCCTGCAACACGTTCTTGACGAAGTGGAAAACATGGAGAAATACGGGCAAATGGGATATCCGCTTCTGTCATCATGACTTCAGTCCCTTGACGAATCAGTGACAAGAGATCTTCGATACTTATGTTGGCGGTATGAATATCTATTGTTTTGGTCATCATCCCTGCTCCTTTTTTTGGCTATGATAGTCCGATATTACAGGAATTTTTTCTGAAGAGAACGCTTTCGTTTTAAGTACAAATAATACTATTGATTTACAAGAGCACGAAGCAAATTAATAAGTCATTCTCACAAGAACGTGGTTGGAGATTCAAGTAGGAGCAGCAGGAGAGCCTCGGAGGGGACGATCGGATTGAGAGTATCGCCGCAGAGATTCGGCAGCATCAGCAAGAGCTTGAACGGCGCAACCAGCTCTGGGAAGGAGCCATTGAACGGGTGCTCCGCAACTTCGGCCTCTCGCTGCTGGTGCCCGACCTTCACTACCCGAAGGTGGCCGAATGGGTGGAACGCACCAATCTGAAAGGGCGGCTGGTCTATTTTCGGGTGCGGCAGCTCTCCCGCAGCGAGCAGTTGCCCGACCATCCGGCTTCACTCAGCCGCAAGCTTGCCATCAAAGGCGATTCTCCCTATTTTGACTGGCTCGAACGGGAGGTGGCGCATCGTTTCGATCTGGTCTGCTGCACAACACAGGAGGAGTTTCGGAGGGAGAAAAAAGCCATCACCCAGGCCGGACAGATCAAGTCGCCCGGTGAACGACACGAAAAGGATGACCGCCACCGCCTCGACGACCGCAGCCGCTACGTCCTCGGATGGAGCAATGCAGCTAAAATCGCCGTCCTCGAAGAGAAGGCCAAACAGCAACAAAGCGAGCTGACCAAACTTGCTGGCCGCATCAACTCGCTACAGCAGGAACAGGAAACGCTCAAGGATCGGCTGACCATCCTCTCCAAACTTGACGAGTATCCCGATTTCAGCGATCTCGACTGGGCGCTGTTCTCGACGGAGAGCGATCACGATATCACGGTGACGCAGGCAACCTTTGCCCGCTTGGAGCTGCCTGTTACCAGGGTCTTCATCACCGAAAACGAAATCAACTTTCTCGCCTTCCCCGATGTACCCGAGGCGATGGTGATTTTCGGAGCCGGTTATGGGTTCGAGAATTTGGCCTCAGTCGAGTGGCTGCGTAACCGCGTTATCCACTACTGGGGCGACATCGACACCCACGGCTTCGCCATCCTCAACCAGTTGCGCGGGTTCTTTCCCCAGGCGGCTTCCCTTCTGATGGACCGCGAGACGCTGATGGAGCATCAAGCGCTTTGGGGTGTTGAGCCATCTCCCGAAACCGGTGCGCTTATCCGACTGACCGCTGAAGAAAGCGCGCTTTACGATCAGTTGGGGCGGGATGAATTGGGCAGTCACCTACGGCTGGAGCAGGAGAGGATTGGGTTTGAGTGGCTGGTTGGGGCGTTGGGGAGGGTGTAAACCCTTCAGGACTCTTCACCATTACTCTCTCTCTGCGAAACAGTACTACCAACAACCTCCCATCGCGCCTCAATGGTATCGGCTGACAAATCAGCACCAGACTCCCATTCAATAAAGTATCCGCCATTGCTAACCTTTATAAATTCATCAGGATTTCGAAGCTCTTCAAACGCTTCATATTCCAGATAGGGAGTGATATCAAAAGAGCCGACACGACCATCATCTGCAACGACAGAGAGTACCCAGTCGGATTGGGGATGAAGTTTTACAATTCTCATTGGTCAAGCCCTTTTATTGTAAATGGTTGCTTGCCGTTGACGGCCAAATTCCAGTCGGCAAGCAAATCTTCATGATGAATCTCGATCCATGCCACGACCAGCTTGTGTTTGTTCGGCGGCAGCTCACCTGCCAGGATCGTTCCGTCAGGAATCGAATACACAGCTACTTTTCCCTGATAGTCTGCATGTATGTGCGGTGAATGATGTTTTTCGGCATCTCGAAAAAACATCCGGATGAGAATCCCATAAAACATTGAAATCGTAGGCATTATATCTTTTATTTCTTTCGTTGCGCATGGCTAACGTCCCACATCACTGGCATATGATTGTTATGTGATTTATTTATGCTTGTGTAGCTCTGATTACCCAATCATACACTGGTTGTAATTCGGTAATCTTATTTTTAATGTTATCACTTAGATTTCCGTCTAAGGTTATGTGCGACCATACTGTTAAATGTGGTGAAATTTCTTTTATAACTTCTCTGTCATTTGATTCTAATGTAACCTTTTGGTCTTTCTTCCTGCCAAAATAGTTTTTGTTCTTGTCAAGACAGGTTAATGCTTATTTTAATATTGATTACCAAACCCGTTGATTTATCTCTGATAGAGAATATTCTCTACCACCCAAATATTTTTCCTTAATATTTAGTCGTGATGGCCCTTGCCATGCATCACGAGAAAAAAAAATAAAAATACTCTCTGGATTCCTTACTTCAGTTTTGATTATTTCAATATTGGGATGAGATAGATTCTACCAAGAGCCATAATTCTTATGTAGTTGAAAATTAAAAATCCAAAAATTTCTGAAAACAACAATTGGTAATCATGAAAATGATTCCTTGATATCATTGATCGAATACGGAGCTTCTTCATCCTTCATCCCTTGCATCGCAGAGGATAAGGAAAAATCAGCCCAATCTTTTATTTCCTGTTTTTCTG
>CAJAAV010000092.1 GCA_903937835.1 uncultured Chlorobiaceae bacterium
AGGTTAACTGTACCTGAAAGCGGGCACTGGTTGCCTGCAAAATCCTGTGACAGGTAATTTGAATAGAGCACGGAAGCAGGGCCACGCTGAACCTCAATACGGTCAACGGCATTGAGTTCAATACCCATAGGATCAACAAAGGCATCAATAGGTAAGCCCTGTAACATATAGGTGCTGTATTTCGGGCCTACACCGCCATAAGTTCCCCAATTGGCATCGTTGCGTGAAAGCACACTGACGGCATTACCCGGTAAATACTGAATGGCTTCTGCTACGTTACGGTTACCGGATATAATGCTTTTGAGTTCCCTGAAAGAAATTACATCAATTTTTTGTGTTACATTCCCCTTGTTTTGCAGGGTTTTGGATGCTGTTACCACCACTTCATTCAAGTATGTGGTATCTTTTGTAATCTGTGAGAAACAGAACGCAGGCATAAAAAGGGTTGCCAGTATAGCAAAAGAAGCCATGCGCAGCTTTTGAGGAATCTGATTATTTTTGTTTTCCATTTGATTTTTAGTTTTATCATGTTACGTTTATTAAATTCGTGTTACCGTAGAGTCAAAAAAATTATGCTAAATCAGTCATTACGAGTTTACCGTGCTTAATTCCTTTAGTTCCGATAATTCTATCTGCTAATTTTACTAAATCCTGAGATTTACCCTTTACAGCAATAGTTTCCAAACAAAGGTCGTGTGCGATATGAACATGCTGAGTAGAAAGAATCAAATTATGAAAATCATGTTGTACATTCATAAGCTTACTGTTTAACTCTCTTTTATGATGGTCATAAACTATCACTATAGCACCTGCAACAATCTTGTTTTTTTCCCAGCTTTCGGTAACAAGAGTACTTTTAATAAGATTACGGATTGCTTGTGAACGATTAGGAAACTGATTACTTACAACAAACTTGTCGAGTGTATTAAGCATGTCTTCTTCGAGCGAAACACCAAATCTTTTAATTTGCATCGTGTTATTATTTTAAATATCGTGGCACAAAAGTATAAAATATTATTTAAGAAAAAAGTTTTTAACCTGAATTATTCACCAAATAGCAAAAAAAATGGTTGCAAAATATACTGCAAATTACTATATTAGTTATAGTTAAAGGTATTTAACAATGACTATAAAGCAGATAATATTTATGCAGTCCCTTGAGCAGAATATAATCACGTCAGAGAGCACACAGCAAACATTATTTCCATACGATTTGGCATCCTCCATTGCTACCGTCAAAGGGAAAAAAGTCGCTATTGATTTCATGGGCGGCAGTATCACAAGCGATGCTGGTGTTTTGGTGTTGAGGGAAGTCGAATCTCAAGTAAAGGTCATCAAGATGATCGCGGGTTGTATCAATGATAACCGGCGTGCATCTTCGATTCTTCATAGCATGCTTGAACTGCTTACCCAACGGACATTTCAGATTACCTGTGGCTATGAAGATACTAATGATAGCAACACTTTTCGCAAGGATCCCGCGCTGAAAATGGCTGTTGGTCTTTTGCCTGACAGCGACAATGATTTAGCCAGTCAACCGACGTTCAGCAGACTGGAAAACATGATCACTTCGAGAGAACTTTATCGGATAGCACAGGGTTTTGTGGATCTTTTTCTCGATTCGTATAGTGAGCCTCCGAAGGTCATTGTTCTGGATTTTGATGATACTGAAGATGTTGCACATGGCCATCAGCAACTGGTACTCTTCAATGGTTATTACCAAGAAACCTGTTATCAACCACTGCATGTGTACGAAGGTCTCACTGGCAAACTGATCACCACCGTACTGAGAACGGGGAAACGCCCCTGTGGCAAGGAGATCGTTTCTTACCTGAAACGGATTGTAGAGCGTATTGTCCAAAAGTGGCCAGACACCGTGATTGTTTATCGTGGTGACAGTCATTATTCAGCTCAGGAAGTATTTGACTACATTGCCACACAAAAAAATTGCTATAGCATAACAGGCCTGACCAGGAACAATGTTTTGACCAAGCGCATCAAACACCTGGTTGATAAGGCAAAGCATAAACCTGCGGGCTATAAATGCTACCATTCTTTCTGGTATAAGGCACAAAGCTGGAGCCAGGAACGCAGGGTTGTTGTTAAGGTCGAAATAACCAACATTGGGAAGCCGAACGTTCGCTTTATCAGTACTGAAATGCAGGATGCGAAGTCAAAGGTCCTCTACGAAAATATCTACTGTGCACGAGGAAATGACGAGCTATGTATCAAGGAACACAAAACTTACACAAAAAGTGATCGGACCTCCTGTCACCGCTTTCTTGCCAACCAGTTTCGCCTGTTTTTACATTCAGCAGCCTACGTGTTGCTTCACAGTTTGCGTTCCAACATGTTGCAAGGAACCAGTATGGCGGGCGCAACATTTGAGAGTATACGACTAAAACTATTGAAGATTGGGGCCAGAATCATTGAGCGTAAAACAAAAGTCAGTGTGCATTTGCCTACGGCATATCCCTATCAGGGAATACTTTCAAAATGCTTGGCAATGTTTTCTCACTTGCGTGCGCATCCATGGCCGCCACCGCTCACGCCGTGATACTGTCGGGAAGAGAATGAGAACCGGTTATTAAAAAGGTTAGCTGCTTGCTCTACGCAATGGCAGCAAGAGATTGTACGCGCCAGCTAATAATTATAGCGCTTTATTACTCCTTAGCAACAATTTTTTGTACGAAATTGAGTGCCTGATAAGCAACTTCTTGCTTGCGGTAACCCCTGCTGAATCATCTATTGATCAGCTTACCTTCGAGCGGCTCTGATGCTTATATTTTTTACTGCAAATAGCCAGTTTTGCGAGCCCTCAATCGGGTAACAGCGGCGCATTGCTGCGCCACCGTCCCCTAAGAACCCGGCGTACA
>CAJAAV010000093.1 GCA_903937835.1 uncultured Chlorobiaceae bacterium
CTGGATGAAGATATCTCCATTGATGCTCTTTTGGGCATTGTCAGTGCACCTGCAAGGAACAGAAAAACTGCATGACAAGAGGGTAACAAAACGACTAACGAAACCATCATGAGCACAGACGCTACAAATAACCCACAAGTGCAGGATGACAGTGAAGAGGATGAAACGCATCTCGCCCTCTTAATCCATCAAGCAGGAGAAGACACAAGAATTCGCAAAAAAAAAATTCTGGACGAACATTTCAAAAAACTCAACGACATGATTGCCGAGGTGGTTTTATCTCAAAAAAAATCCCTCCCAGCATGACAGATGCTCAAAAACCAGGATTGATTGTGGTAGCAGGGCCAAATGGTTCTGGCAAAACCGATTCTCAGCTTAATAAAGAAACCCAAAGAGCCACAGTGGAATTTTATTCTGAAATCCTGTTTCGATATCGTCAGCGACAACAAAGCTCTTCTCAACCCTGCTGATTTGGTTGAACCCCTTCCCTTTTCCGCCTATTTCAAAGGTGTATTCTGACTTGACGATAAAATCCCCTTTGGCTGAAAGCTCAATGGTGTTTTCAACAAGGCCTGGATGGAGGGTGCTGGCGTTGCGCAGTTGATTGACGAAGAAGAGTTCCCGCAAGGTGCCGGTATTGACTGTTTCAGCAATGGCATACATAAGGTTGCTGTTTTCAAGGTAAATCTTGTCGGGCCTGGTCAACACCTCATACCCACGCCCCTGACTGCGCACCAGATTCAGCAGCCTTGCATCCTGCAGATTCTCCAGATATTCGTAGAGACGTGGCCGCGATATATCGGTTGCCTCTGCCAGCTTTGAAATGTTCGGAGTAAAGGGAACGCTTGTCGCCAGAAGGTAGAGCAGCTTTTTGAGTTTTGAAATCTGCCGCGCTTCGATGCGATTCACCAGAGGAAGATCAACTTCAAGGATGTGGTTGATAACCTCCCGAAGGCGAAAGAGATAGGTGCCCGGACTCTCCAGAAAGAAGGGATAGTAGCCGATCTGCTGGTAATCGCGAAAGAGTCGGCGAACCGTTATCTCGCTGCAGAGGGTTTCAGCAATCTGGCGATGCCCTGAAAGAATCTTTTCCAGAGAATACACAGGGTACTCCTTGTTCCAGGTGAAATTGACATACTCACGAAAAGAGAGACCGTGCAGGTTGAAGATGATGGCTCGTCGGCTTAAATCCGCCTTTTGTTTTGAAATCTGTAAAAGGCTGGAGCCTGAAAAAACAACCTTCAGCTTTGGAAAGGAGTCGTATATCGCCTTGATGTCAACCGACCATTCAGGGTATTTGTGAATCTCGTCCACCAAAAGAAGTTCACCGCCAAACTGATAAAACTCCCGCGCAAACTCGAAAAGGTTGTGCGCATGAAAGTAGGGGCTGTCCATTGAGATATAGAGCGCACGATCAGAGTCACCATACCGCTCCCTGACGTGCTGCAACATCAACGTTGTCTTTCCCGTACCTCGCGCCCCAAGAATCCCGATACAGCGTTCATTCCAGTCAATACGGCTGTAGAGGTATCGCTTCACCGCGCTCACCGATTCGATCAGCCGATGCTGTTCGTTGAAGAAGTGTTCCATGGCAAATATCCTGCGCTTTTTGTAAAACAGATTTTACAAATATACAGAATAAATGCAAAAAGCGGCAACCACCCTGACAACAGCAAACAAGCAATGAGTTGTATCAATAGGTGTGTTCAACGATTTTCTGAATCAGTAGTAGCTTCCGCTTGTTGCTTTTGACGATGTTTTATCAATAGTTCACTTTCATTAGCCTTGTCATTCTGCCCCTCGCCCCTCTCCGCCTGCTACTGGCAGATTTAGCCTCTCCTCACGGGTCAGCCTACAGTTTCCTGCGGGTACTTTTCCCGTCAGCTTCACACAAGGCGATTACTCTCCCTGCATGTGGCGGTGGGGCCAACTGACGACACAGTTGGTTCTGCAAAGAACAATTCGTTTACTCGACTTCACGTCGCACATGGTTAAAAAGCCCGCACCGCCCGAACCCGATAGTAGTCCGTCTTATCGACCCAGATCTGGGTCCCATTGGTGAAGGCCTGGGTCCTTGCGTTATCCGCACCGAACTCCGTAGAACTCCAGTAGCAGCCAGCCACAAAACCGCCAACAACACTTTTATGCTCGTAGAGTTCGTTCAGTTCCCATTGGCCGGGCAAATACCAGTCAGAAAAACCGCCATCAACAAAACGCTCACCGGCATCTTTTGCGCCTTGCCAATCATATTGACCCGGTAAATCTCTCGTTGCTGCTACCAATCCGTGCTGACGGGACTCATCTACATAAAACACAATACCGCCCTGATAACGCTGACCAATAGATACCGCAGAGGAAACTGCTGAAACCGTCACCATACTCAAACTGGTAAACAAGAGCATTATCCATAGCCGGGCAAAGCGATCTTTTGCAAGAAGTTTCATGATGATTGCTGTTTCGTTTTAAGGGATTTGTGAAACTGGCCAAACTGCAGAAGAAAATAACACTTGCAATGTACAAAATTTACAGAGATGTTTGTTTTCAGAGAGGCTGGCGATCAAGGCTACCGGTTGCGGCAGTCAAGGCAATGAGTGGCGTGGTGTTAACAACAACCACTTTGGTTTGATCAGGCATTGCTGACATCCTGGGCAAGTTCGTTCTGATCAAGATCAATCATTGGGACACCATATCGGTGCAATTCAGCCAGAAATTCGACCCTGCTCACGCCGATGAGCGTAGCTGCCATCCCCGACGAGAGCCGTTTCATTTCAAAAAGTTTGATGGCCATGGCCAGTTTGGCTTCTGTTATGAATTGCTGCGGTGTGCATTGAGCAGCATCAGGCACATTGCCTGGCACGTCAAGAAGGAGTTGCATGATTCCCTTTGGTCCAACATTATCAGTATACCCGGATTGGTATGGGTCGACTCAACATCAAGAAGCACATTTTTTACGATAAAAAGAACAGATATTTATAAACGGTGGTATATCCCACTGCCACTTCAAACCGTAATTCAATCCATATTCCCGAAAATATCGATGTCGCTGATGTTTGGATACCGGACGAAAGCCACTTGAATCAATTTCCGATATCAGCGAGATCAATCGGGTATTTATCACATTAATATGCTGGCGTTGTAAGACTAACATTTTTTTAAATTGAAGATGCCGAAAAAAAAAGAGATGAGAAGGATGGTTTACCGGAATGAACATCCATAGGACAGCTATAGCAGAGGAAGATTTGGATGCCATCTGCGGCGCAAAGGGTCTTCTTCACTCATGAGAAAAAAACTATAACCCTTCAATGTCACTCCAAACCTAAACGCACAGCCAGACAGCAAACTTCATCTGAGCATCTTTGATATGCTCCATGGCCCATACAACTGGAATGAGTATCACAAAGTCATTCTTTCCTTGACAGTCTTGCGGACGCTTTGACTGCATTCTTGAACCACCAAAGTCATAGAGCAAAATACCAACCTTCTTATCATGATTTATACTGAAATTCAAACATGAATCCGAACGATCTCATTATTTACAAAACGCCGGACGGAAAAGCTTCGGTAGCACTCTATGCGCATGGCGATGATGTCTGGCTAACACAA
>CAJAAV010000094.1 GCA_903937835.1 uncultured Chlorobiaceae bacterium
GGTTGCCTCAAAAGCTTTCCTGTCAAAATCAGGCACCTGAAGCAATTCGGCCTGCCGCTCTCCCTGCCGAAGCCACGCGGCAACAGAGTATGGGTCTTTGCTGTTTTTTTCGCTCATACTGGTTGCGGTTGCATAAACCTGCCCATGATAGAACGTTTCATAGACTTCAGGGCTTGCCACGTTAAAAAAGGAGAGCAATGCTTTGCCTGCGCTAGCCGAACTGCCCTCAAAGGCAATCCACCCCTGTGCGTTCATCTCCTTACAGGGAAACCTTTTTGCCCACTCTTTTGCCTGAAGCAACGTTTCAGCTTCATCAATTTCAGCAAGTTTAAGGCGGTAACGTCGCTCACGCTCAACCCAAAAATCAGCAGGTATGCCAACTACTCGCTCAAGCTGAAGGGCTGTTTCCGGGGTTATCTGTGCTTTGCCCTGAATGATCTCATTAATAGTTTTTTTTGGTCTGCCCATTCGCTTCGCTAACTCTGCCTGCGTCATACCCGTATATTCGATTTGTTCAGCAAGTGTATCGCCGGGGCATGAGATAATTTCACGTGCTATTGCAATATCTTCTTTTGTCTTGTACATGGTTTTCCTCTCATTTTAATGGTAGTCTTCACCAATCGCCACAATCACAATACCGGTAATTTTTATCCAGTCAAGTCCTCCATCCTCTTTTCGGGGGAGAGGATCATGGTCAGGCAGAAAAATGATACGATGGTTTGGTGTGAGGTCAATCGCCAATTCCCCCTGCCGGTTTCCTGTCAATTCATGGCAACGGGCAGAAGAAAATGAACGCATAGCCTCAAGATTTAACACCGAAGAAAGATCATCAAGTCGCTGCGACAGCTTTCTTGCCCTGTCACCATAATTTTTCTTGATGGCGGACGGGCTTTCAACGCTTTTTTCAAGCTTGCGGGTTTGGTAGCGAATGTTCATCCGTAAGGTAACAAAATGTATCAGCGCATAAAAATTTATTAACCCCAAAGGTTAATTATATTTTAACATCCATTGTATGGTAAAAAGTGTTTTTCCTTTCTCTGTTGCATCCTCGCCTCCTCCTCTTCGATCAATTCATCATTTTTGCCTTCAACCTGCTCCTCTGCTCAAAAAAAGTGGCGCAGTTTGTTATCGAGCCTTTCTATTCAGGTACATCAGTATGTTCAACATCCTTTAGTTCCTGTTCTTCATCCGAAGTTTCTTCACGATTTGTTCATGTGTTTTCAGGTAATCGTAGTGGGCCGCAATGTCGTTGATATTGCTTGAGTCCCACTGAATCGCTTCATTCGGGTGATGTTGACCTGCCAGGGACAGGGCGGCATCAATAGGCAAGCCGGAGTTAAGTGCATCGACAACAGCATTGTCATGGGCAATTTCGCCTGCTGTCCGCTCTCCGATAATCTCTTTTGCGCGATCAAGATATTGTTTCAGCATCTTGTCCATTTTCATCTCCTTCTTTGACCAAACATTGTTCAGGTTGATCAGGTTGATTCTACTCCAACCGGGTTTGAGCCTCTCCATTCTCCTGTCCGGTACCTTATGCCCGTATGGTTCAGTGCCGATTTGTCAGAATTAAAAAAATATCGCCGGGCCGCCTGCGGCTACCGTTTCTGTTGTCGCTGGTTCCCGCCAAATTGTGGCACACGGCACCTCGATACGCGCTTTGCGCTACTCGGTGTCCGAGAGTGCTGCATCCCCTGACTGGTCGCTGAGTAGGCTGAAGGCCGTATCGAAGCGCGCTCAAAAGCAAAGCCCGCAGTGAGCAGCCAACTGACTACGGGACGAACACCAGGCGGAAGCCAACATTGAGGTTCCGGTGGTCGGGGGTGCCCCTCCTGCGATCAGCCGACCGACAGCGCCCGGCGTCGTCGCTCCAGCTCCCGCCACGAAGCACACGGAACGAACCGGTTTCAGGCCCGAGAGGATCGACAAAAGAGCCTTTACTTCCATACCAGTCGCTGCACCACTCCCAGACATTGCCCACCATATCGTAAAGCCCTTCAGGAGTGGCTCCATCGGGATAACTTCCGACTGGTGTTGTAGCACCAACATTCTGATTATAGTTAAGCAGCGCCGGACTCGCCTCTTCCCTCTCTTCCGGCCAGGGATACTGACGCACTCTCTCACCGCTTGTTCCCTGCTTACCTCCGGCGACCCACTCCCACTCCACCTCATTCAGAAGTCGATACTCTCTTACTCTCCCGTCAAACATCGAAAGCCACAGGCAGTAGGCTCGGGCGGCATACCAGGTGATACCAACAACCGGCTGTTGCTCTCCGCCGAATTTGCGATCTTCATCATACTTTGAACGAAGGAGAGCTGCAAGGTGGTTCTTGCCTTCCCTGAGATAGTCGCCAAATCCCGGCCCCCAAAAGTTCTCCTCTGCGATCCTCTTCAGCTCTGCTGTGAATTGACTTTTTACAGGAGCTGTTGACTGCAACGAAGCAATGAAGGTGCGGTAGAGCCTGTT
The DNA here is from genome assembly GCA_903937835.1 of uncultured Chlorobiaceae bacterium. Classification (GTDB taxonomy): domain Bacteria; phylum Bacteroidota; class Chlorobiia; order Chlorobiales; family Chlorobiaceae; genus Chlorobium. The sequence goes on from CAJAAV010000094.1 coordinate 2,468, forward strand.
GGTCACGGGATATTTTGCGACAAAAAGGTTTTCTGTGTGCTCCACCTTTTCTGTCACCGAGTAGAGGTAACTCCCGCCCGGAATACTCATTTCACTTCGTCTCACTAAATTCTGCGAAGAACCCATGGAAAAAGGTGAACCAGAAAATATCGTTGCGGTTCAAGCGGTTTGACAGTTGAATCAGTGGATTGCCTTTCACCCATCGGGTTGAACCATGCACTGGCGCTTTTGGCAGACAGGGAGTATATACAACCTTTACACCGGCTTTGCAGCACAACTCCTGAAGTTCTGGAAAGAAATCATCGGCACCGCTGATCACCAGCTTTTTTATCTCCTGCAAGGTTGCCTCAAAAGCTTTCCTGTCAAAATCAGGCACCTGAAGCAATTCGGCCTGCCGCTCTCCCTGCCGA
>CAJAAV010000095.1 GCA_903937835.1 uncultured Chlorobiaceae bacterium
CTTCAGCAAAATGATTACCACAAACGTAGTGAAATTTTTGTGAACGGAATGGCAAAAAAACCAAAAATCAATACGTTACGGGCGGGCAACCACGGGGGTTGCTCATGCGGCTACATTGTGTTGCCGAGTCCGAAGCGCATTGCCTGAAGGGCTTGAGCGTTGAAAACCTGAATTCATCAAACGCCTGCAGAATCCCGTTATTGGAAAAAGGAATAAATCATATCAAAGGGCTGGTGCTGGCAAACCAACCAGATGCCGGAATCTTTACACCTAACAGGAAATGAGACGGAGTTATGCTGTCGGAAAATATTTATAAAAATCTTCACGATGTCCAACCCGTAAAAGTTCCACTGTGTTATCCGCAACATAAACGCCTATGCGATAACGATAATCAAAAGAGATACGATAATAACCAGAATACCCTGACAACTCAGTGGCTTCAGTAATATCTTCAAGTGAACCACAAGCCTCAAGAGCAGCAATTATTTTGCGCAATTTCAGTAAAATACGTTCATCTCGAATTTTCTGGGTATCTTTTGCAAAGCGCTTACTGATCACGAGTTTCATTGTGGCAAGCTGGCAAGAAAGGCGTTTTTTTCATCGTCAGTTAAATAATCACCCTCATCTTTGACTTCACGGCACGCTTCATACAATGCCAGCGTTTCAAGCCTGTCAGCTTCTTTCTGCAGTAACTTTAGTAAAAAGCGTTGCTGTTCATCGTGCAGCAATGCTTTATACATTCCATACAACCCTTCGGCTGAAGTAACGGGTACGGTTATCATATGTTATGGTGTTTTCTTAATACTGCAAAATCAAGCAATCGTCTATGGCCTACATGCTTAATAGAAAAATAACAAAAAACATTCTGTTTTCAGGGTTTTGTTCGCACAAGGTCGTAGAGAACAAAGATACTTCCGATTGCCCCTGCGACTACTCGGTTTTGTTGGGTCTGGCAAGCTGAATAAACACTTCATTCATGCTCTCCACCCCGAAATGGCGCTTCATCGCCTCCGGTCGGTCAAGCGCTGCCACTTTGCCGTCCACCATAATGCAGAGACGATCGCAATATTCGGCCTCATCCATGGAGTGAGTGGTGAAAAAGATGGTCAAGCCACGCTCCGAAGCATCGTAGACGGCCCTGTGGGATCATGAAAAATAGGACTTGTTTACTTTGGCAAAGAAACATACCAGAAACGCCAGACATTGTCACGACCAAAAAGCGTTTGTTCGTATTGCTTCATGCTCAAATGTTTGGATGGATGGTGGCCTCGGCAAGCTCAGCCAGCGACAGAAGCGCATCACTATCCGGTAATATACATTCGTAATGCTCCTGCAAGAGGAAACTGTTTCAATGTTTGCATCATGGTATAATTAACAAACCTGAATTGTCTTCCGTATACTTCCATTGCTATTTTACCTTCCATAGAAAGCATAATGCTCTCATAATCAAGATAAAGATCGGTATATTTTTCTTGTATATACTCTCCCATACCACCACCACCATCAAATTGAAAAGATTCATCTGGTTTCGTTTTTGCCCAAGCAATCCATTCTGAAGGTGGCAATCCAGAGAGTTCCTGAAGAACATCTTGATACAACATTTCTGTATCCGGATAAAGAAGCGGATAGAGTTGTTCTAACAACGGAAGAAGTTGAGCATAAAAAATATCTTCATTCAAGTCGAAGCCATAAAAGTCGTCATAGTCACGTAACAGATAAAGTGCAGGATCATAATGCAACTGAGCTTTCATCCGTTCCTGCAGTTGTTCGGGTGTAAGTTGAACGCGAGCAAGTTTTTTTTTATCGACACTAATTTGCGTAACAAGCCCGATAGCTAAAAATTGTCCCATAGTGTTTCGTTTTATAGTAATGAAAAATTCACCAAATCCTGAAAATCAAGGTAATATCGTTTACCTGAATCTTGCTATACAGCTTCTGTTGCCGGAGATCAAGTTCCAGTTTGTCATGGTCATGGATTCCCGTGAAGGTTGTGGTGCCATGGCCAAAATCAAAGTAAAGAATGTTGACCGAGATAACCTTCACCAGGCTTGCATACGCCTCGCTCTCTTTCTGATGCTCGGTGATGACCCGTGATGTGCCGTAAAGTATCCGTTGCAGGTAATCAAGTTCCCGATCAAACTGCACTTCGATAATGACAAGCTCGCCCTTGCTGTTTTTCACCTTGAGATCAACGCGGTTGGATTTGTCGCGTTTGCTCTCTTTGTTGCTTTCACTCTCCAGAATTTCAAGGATGAGAATCTCTTCGCCCAACAGTTCGCTTAAAAAACCTTCAAGTATCTCAAAGTTGGCTTTGCTGCGCAGCAAGCGCTTCATTGCCCAGTCAAAAGTAATCAGTTTTCGGGGTGATGGGGTGCTTATGGTTTTCTGTACGTCATGTGTTTGTCTATAGCGAAAGCGTAGTGTATATGAAAAAAATTCCCTGTGCAAACGATTTATCAGATACCGTGACGGCAAAGTAAAAAGGCACTTCCCTGTCAGCTATTCGTGAAAAACCAGCGCTGTTCAAGCCTTTTTGCTTCATAGAGTTGGCTTGAACAAGCTCTGAGCCTTCAGACTGCTACGCCGCCCAACTACCGTTAACATCGCCCTTTACTATGCCAATCAGGTGCAACTCCTGATCTATATCAAGAGTAACCGGTATCGGATTATCCGGCCAGACAACATGGGTTCGTGACATACTCTCACCGCCGACGCTCTCGGGCACAAACAGCCACTCTTTTTCGGGCGCAGAGCTGAGCTTGACTGCCATCTTCAGGATGTTGAGAGCATCAGCAGCTTTAACCTGACCGTCGTGATTGACATCTGCAGCAAGGTATTGATATGACGATACTGCACTGCCGTCAGCGTTGGGGTTCATGCCTACAGCTATCTTCAAAGCAGCCAGCGCGTCATTGGCTTTAATCGCGTTGCTTTCGACAGTGCCGGAAACTTTGGTACTGGTCAGGGAGTATGTGCCATCAGACATGTCGAGGTGCTGGTAGAGACCATCTGTACCGGTGGTTATGCTGTCCGAAGCAAAAGTGCTCATGGCATCTGCAATTGCTGCGCCAGTTTTCCAGAAGGTCACTGAGCCGGTAAGGTCATGAACAGAAGAGGCTGCTGCCGTCGTAAAGTCGTAGGTGTCTGTGCCTGCGTAGTTGTTGCCTGAAATATCCTTGACTGATCCAGCATCAAGTGTGATGAAATAGTGCGTGCCGTTCGACAGATCTGATGTGGGGTTTATGGTGAGCGTGTTATCTGAAATTGTCAGATTTGCACTTGTCGCTGTATCGTAGCTTTCAACAACCGGGCCTGTTGCTGAACCGCTGTGAATGGCTATTGTGCCAGTGCCTTTTTGGATCGCTTCGTTGAAGGTTAGCACAATATCTCTGCTGGCAGCAACCTCTGTAGCGGAATCAGCAGGACTGAACATTAAGACTGTAGGTGGCTTCATGTCAAAATCAAAAGCAACAGGGTCTGTAAAGATAACATCTGCTCCGGCTATCTGGAATTTTGATACATTCATATCAAAGGAACCTGTACCTGTTAACCCTTTAAAAATCATTGTAGCAAAAGTTGACGATGGTTGCTCAACGGTACCAGAAAGAGAAACCGTCACTGTAGTGCCATC
>CAJAAV010000096.1 GCA_903937835.1 uncultured Chlorobiaceae bacterium
AACCGCGTTAACCTGCGCTGTCGGCAAGCTGCTATCTGCTGCGGCTTGTCGGCGACCTGGCCACCCCGGTGGCGATGCAGTGCAAGGTACTGCGGCAACCCGCGAACCCGGTAAACTGCAACCATGCTAGCCAAACGAATCATCCCCTGTCTCGATGTGCGTGACGGCAGGGTGGTAAAAGGAATAAACTTTGAAGGGTTGAGAGATGCGGGCTCCATCCTTGAACAGGCGCGCTTCTACAATAACGAGCTGGCCGATGAGCTTGTTTTTCTTGATATTTCAGCATCGCTTGAATCCCGCAAGACAACACTTGAAGAGGTCTTGAAAGTTTCCGGAGAGATCTTTATTCCTCTCACTGTCGGGGGCGGAATCAGTTCCGTTGAACGCGCCAAAGAGGTGTTTCTGCACGGCGCTGACAAGGTGTCAGTCAATACTGCTGCTGTCAACGACCCGTACCTGATCACCCGAATCGCAGAAAAATATGGATCGCAGGCTGTTGTCGTTGCCATCGACATCAAGAAAATCGGAAACAACTACATTGTCCATACCCATTCAGGGAAAAATCCAACCCGATTTGAAGCGCTTGAATGGGCACACAAGGTACAGGAACTCGGCGCCGGGGAACTTCTTTTGACCAGCATGGATCGTGACGGCACAAAAGAGGGCTACGACAACGATATTCTCTGCAAGGTCTCAACATCAGTGCATATTCCCGTCATTGCATCCGGAGGCGCCGGAAACCTTGAGCACCTTTATGAGGGATTTACCAAAGGCCACGCCGATGCTGCGCTTGCCGCATCAATCTTTCATTTTCGGCAACACTCCATCCTTGAAGCAAAAGAGTACCTGCGGGAACGAGGTATCCCAGTCCGGATTTGAAAAGAGAGTCCCGAACGACGAAGTTTTCAATCGCCCTCTTCCATCAAACGCTTGCGGATATCGGACAACTCATTTATGCGTTGCGTGCTTGCTTCAGGATATGACAAGCCGAGACCTTCAAGTGTATGAACAATAATTTGAGAAACCATCAACCGGGCATTTTGTTTGTCATCAGCCGGAACAACATACCAGGGCGCATGTTTGCTGCTGGTCGCGCTGAAACAGGCCTCATAAGCCAGCATATACTCTTTCCAGTATTTTCTCTCCTCAATATCGGAAGTACTGAATTTCCAGTTTTTAGCAGGAGCGTCGATTCGATCAAGAAATCGTTTCCGCTGCTCCTCTTTTGAGAGGTGAAGAAAAAATTTGATAATTCTTGTTCCGTTGCGATGGAGATGCTTTTCCATATCGACAATCGACTGATATCGGTGTTCCCATACACTCTCCTTGTTGATCAGCTCATGAGGAATACCCTGCATTTCAAGTATCTCCGGATGCACCCGCACAATAAGCACCTCTTCATAATAGGAACGGTTAAATATACCAATGCAGCCCCGCTCCGGCAGACAACGGTAGCTTCTCCAGAGAAAATCGTGATCAAGCTCTTGGGCGGAAGGGTGCTTGAAACTGTATACCTGGCAACCCTGAGGATTCACTCCGGACATCACATGCCTTATAATGCCGTCCTTGCCAGCAGCATCCATTGCCTGAAAAACCAGCATCAGCGAATAACGGTTATCGGCATAATGGACTTGCTGCAGCTTGCTCAACTGCTCAACGTGAGCAGCAAGCATCTCTTTGTACTCTTCTTTGGAGCTGTAAACAGGATCAACAAGTGTTGGGCGCTTTTTGAGATTTACCTGTTCGCCCTCATGAATCCGCAGAGCTTCATGGTCGAAATGCATCGGTCACAGGGTTAAATGATTGATGTTTATAGCTTATAAATTTAAGCAATTTTTAAGCTTCCCCTCGGACTCCTTTAAGAATCCCTTTAGTAACTTCGTTATAAGTTAATGCAAATACAGCTCTGAAAATACTAAATCTAACTATATCAACGACACTATGAGCACAACGATCAAATCCTTGGCGACCCCTCTTGCCGTCGGAGCATTTACCATTTCTGCAGTCACAGGAATCCTTATTTTTTTTGATATTGAAATCGGTCTGGTTGAACCGACACACAAATGGCTGAGCTGGCTTCTGGTCACTGGTGTTGCTCTACACCTCATCTCAAACTGGAAACAGTTTACGGGATATTTTTCAAAGAAACCTGCTATAGGAATTATTGGAGCAGCGCTCATCGTCACCATTGCTTCAGTGCTGCCTATATTCGGTGAAAAAGAGAAAAAAGAAAATCCCGCAAAAATGGCAGCTTATGCACTTGCGTCATCATCACTTGAAACTGTTGCTCAGGTTGTGAAAATAACACCGGCCGCACTTGTCGATCAACTTGGAAAAAAAGGAATCGTTGTCAAGGATCCATCAGCAACAGTTGAAGAAATTGCCAGCGGCAACGGCAAAGAAACAAAAGAGCTTCTTGGGGATATTTTAGTCCTCTCCAAAAGTGCAGCAAAAGATGGTGATAAAGATTAATATTTCAACATTCAACGCATGAGACTTCTCATTATCGAAGACGAGCCAGGAATAGCCGGGTTTCTGAAGGACGGACTCGAAGAAGAGTACTTTGCCGTCGATATTGCTTACGACGGCAAAAGCGGGCTTGACCTGGCATTGACCAACGAATATGACCTGCTCATCGTTGACTGGATGATTCCCGCTCTGAGCGGTATTGAGGTCTGCCGGCAGGTACGCAAAGCAGGCAACTCAGTGCCGATACTCTTTTTAACTGCCAAAGATACCCTTGAAGACGTCGTCTTCGGCCTTGATGCCGGAGCAAATGATTACATAAAAAAGCCTTTTGAGTTTGAAGAGTTGCTGGCACGGATCAGGGTGCAGCTCAGAGCGAAAAACAAGGCTGATAACTCGTTAAGTGCAGGAAGCCTCAGCATCAATCCGGCTACCCATCAGGTATTCGCCGGTTTGAATGAAATAACCCTGACTCCCAAAGAGTTTGCCCTTCTTGAATACCTGATTCGCAATAAAGACAGAGTATGCACCCGAAGCCGCATCATCGAACATGTCTGGGACATCCACTTTGACTCCGACACCTCGGTGATTGATGTCTATATCACCTTTCTGCGCAGAAAACTTGAAGCCGCCGGTTGCGGAAATCTTATCCAGACAATCCGGGGAGTTGGCTATATCGTTCGTCAACCCAGCATGGTATGAGCCCAGAACAACAAAACTATCTTCAAAAACGATTATCCCTGCTTGTAGGATGGTCGAACATGAGTTTGCGAAACAGGATAGCTTTGTACTATACCGTCGCGACTGCATTTTTGATCCTCCTTGTCTTTACTGCTATTTACTTTACGGTTGATCGGGTTGTCTACAAACATTTCGATGATGAGCTCAGCAAGGAGGTTTCGGAAACGCTCTCCTACGCAAACATGACGGCTTATGATTTTAAAGGATTTTCACAGTTTCTGGAGAGCGATATTAATGATAATCATAACGAAGATAAACCGGATGATCAGGATGAAGGCAAACACTCTCACAATGACAAGAAAGAAAAAAAGGCCGATGTTGACCCTGAATTTATTCAGATTGTCAACAGTTCAGGTGAAGTCGTTATAAAATCCGCGAACCTTAACCTCAACACGCTGGTTCTTGAGCCTGGACGGAGAGGGACTTCCTACTTCAACAGCCACGTAGACAATTCACCAGTTCGTCAAGTCCAGGTATCTCTGCTGAGCCGTGATGGTTTGAGCCGGGGATATCTGCTTGTAGCCGTGCCGGTGAAAAGCGCCATCATTGTCTTGCGCGATCTGCAAGAGATTTTTTTTATCTCCTTTCCCCTTATTATTCTGACACTTTTTGTTCTTACCCGCCTTATTGCCGGAAGAAGCATACGCCCCATTGAAAAAGTGATTGCCACTGCCGAAAAAATGTCGCAGACAAATCTTGATCAGCGCATTCCTTTGCCCTATCATCATGACGAATTATATCGCTTGTCGGCCACAATGAATGCACTCCTCGACCGTATTCAGGATGCGTTTCAGCGTGAAAAACATTTTACCGCCGATGCCTCGCACGAGCTGAAAACACCGATCGCGGTAGTCAAGGGCACCCTTGAAGTACTGGTGCGAAGGCCAAGAGATCGCGACCATTACGAATCAAAGATTCAGTTCTGCCTGAAAGAGCTGAGCCGTATGGCGCACATGATCGACCAGTTACTCATGCTTGCCCGATATGAGAGCAGCAAAATAATGCCCCATATTCAGACGGTGGCCCTACCGCAGCATATTGACGATCTGGTTGAAAGAATGCTGCCATCTGCACTCGCAAAAGGCATTTCAATAAAGGCTCATCATACAGAAAATGCACGAATTGCCGCTGATCCCGGAATGCTTGACATGATGTTTGAAAACATTCTCTCCAATGCCATCAAATACTCCCCTTCCGGATCTTCAATAGCAATAGTCACAGAACGCACCGCAGCGGCGATTGTCTGCCGCATCAGCGACCAGGGGATCGGAATCCCTGAAGAAAAACTGCATGCTGTTTTTGATCGTTTTTACCGGGTCGATGAATCGAGAAACTCAAGCACAGGAGGGTTGGGGCTCGGGCTCTCCATTGTCAAAAAACTTGCCGACCTGCAGCAGATCAAGGTATCAGTACAAAGCAAAGAAAAGAGTGGAACAAGCTTTTCCCTGACCTTTCCAGCACTGAATCTTAACTGCTGAAACCACTGTTCTCACCTTTCTGGATCACCCAGTAGGGCTCACCATTATGCTCCACGAGCCCGAATCGTCCAGATGCGAAGAGTTCAGACAGAATATCATCAGCCTTTTGAGCTTCTCCGGGAAAACAGTCTGCAACGGCCTTATGCAGTTCGCGCTGCTGCACCGGATGGCGGGAGACAATGGCAGTGATCGCCTCAAGCATGTCGGGGGCATTACGAAGATCCATATTTCCCTTGAGAGGATTGATAACGACCGCAACTTTTGAGAGAATGGCGATGGCCTGCTCAAGGCGCTCATCGGAGGGAAGTCGAATCTCCTGCTCGGGAGCTGGCCGGGTTGGAAGCACAAGATGTACCATGTCCGGATGGATCTCTTCAAGAACATTCGCAAGATCATTGAGAGCCGCATCGGTATCGTTTATTCCGCCAAGCAGCATCACCTCAATCCAGAGACGTCCTTTGTACTCCCGCCGAAAAGCTTTCAAACCCTCTCTATGCTGAAGGAAGGTCAGACCTGCGGCAGGACGATCAATCAGCTCATAGAGAACTTCCGATCCTGCATTGAGCGACGGAAGCACTGCGTCAGCCTGAAGAAGCTCTTGACGGACTTCCGGCAAATAGAGAAGAGAACCATTGGTGATAACGGCAACAGGAGTGTTTGTAAGCTTTTTCGCCTCCGCGACAAGCCATCCGATCCCTTTATAAAGCATGGTTTCGCCGGAACCTACAAAGGTGATCCAGTCGAGCCCCGTATTGACCGTCAGCGCCTCACGGACCTCCTCAAGAATCTCTTCACGGGGGAAAAACTCCTGCCTTTCGGTAACGAACTTTCTGGCCTTGCCCAACTGGCAATAGATACAGTTCCATGTACAGCTTTTAGGAGGAAGCAGGTCAACCCCAAGCGACTGTCCCAGCCGTTTTGAGGAGACTGGTCCAAAGACATATTTCATAACATCATCCTTTTGAGGCAAGGGCAAGTTCAGCCATCTTTTCCTTGCTTTCAGCCTCGAAGGCCTCTTTTGAAATGTGCGGCAGCACCAGGCTTGCAATGATAAAAGCAACAATTTCAATCGCAAAAATTGCCGCATAAGCCCAGACATAGCGCCCCGAAAAATGATAGACCAGGTCAATGATAACACCTGCACCAAGATGGCCGATAAAGATGGCAAGGCTTTGCGCCGTACCCCAGAGACCAATATAAACGCCACTGCGGCCAGCCGTCATGGACATCATCATGGAGATATTGGCGACACTTGATGCGCCAAGGCCGATGCCGGTCACCACAAGGGCAATGCGCAGAAACTGCACATCGACCAAGAAGCCTGCAACAATCAACATGCCGAAGCCAACGATACAGAACATGTTGCCGATAAAGGCACCCCGTTTCTGGCCTATCCGGCCAAGCAAAAATCCGGTGATAAGCATGAAAATAAGCTGGGTACCACCCATGGTCGGTCGGAAGAGCTTTGTTGTCGTGCCGACCGACATCCCGAACACATGGGCACCAAAAGGATCCATAACAATTTCGTTGGCAAAAAGGGCAAAGATCGAGATGAAGATGTAAGAGGCAAAAAGCAGGGTTTTGGGCGATGAGGAGAGGAGTTGGATCGACTGCGAAAAAGAGAGTGAGTGCTTGCTCTCGCCCGCTTTCGTTTCAGCATGACGCTTCTCGACACCAAGCACGGCAACAAGGCCGATACCAAGCGCAATCAAACCGCCCACCTCGGCCACCTTTATGAGCCGCTCCGGGGTAAAGACATCAAGAAAGGAGCCGACAATACGCGTGGAGATAATGGTGGTCAGCACCATCAACGTCCAGCTTGCACCGGTAACCTTGCCGATATTGGCCTCCCCTACCGTATCGGCAAGCAGGGCGTAGTAGGCCGTTGTCGCTACCTGCAGGCCAAAGCCGAAAACAAGAAAAATAAGTGAAAGCTTCAAAAGTCCGATGTCGCGCATCATGGCCGGGAGCAGCTCAGCAAAAGAGATCCCGCCAACCCGTACTTCATAAGCCGCGCCTGGAGCAAGCATGAAGGAGAAAACGCAGCAGAACAGGCCAAGCAGAATATAGGGGGTACGCTTGAGTCCGAAAATTTTGGAGCGATCGGAGAGGTTGCCCGCCCAAACCTTGACGCCGAAAATCGCCAGCAGCTCCTTGAGGCTTATCAGACCAAAAACAATGGTCGCAGAGATACGAAGCTCAGTAGTCATGACCCGGTTAAGAGTATCGAGCAGAAAGCCGAGCATGATGCCAAAGCCCATCTGGAAAAGGGAGAGGCGGATCAGATTGATTCTCTTCATAAAGCAGGCAATATAATTGTAAGGTTATCCTCAGCTTATATTCTCGGACGCTGAGCATGAAGAGCGGGAATATAACAAATCCTCCCCTCCACCCGAAATCATTGCGGCAAGACCCGTCATTCTCTGCGAAGAGCGTTTATTGCTGACGGCGGTGGAGAGTGCTCTGGGGTCGCCGATAATCATCACCAGCTTTTTTGCCCTTGTCACCGCAGTGTAGATGAGGTTCCGTTCAAGCATCGTAAAGTGCTGCATGGAGAGCGGTATGACCACCGCCGGATACTCGGAACCCTGGCTTTTATGAATGGTAATGGCGTAAGCAAGTGCAATCTCCTCCAGTTCGCCGGACTCATAGAGTACCTCCCGTCCGTCATACAGCACACTGAGAGTACTCTCCTCTTCGTCAACAACAGCAATGCGCCCGATATCGCCGTTGAAGACCTCCTTGTCGTAATTATTGACCAACTGGATCACTTTGTCGCCCTCAGCATAAGTGACTTCATAGCGCACAATTTTTCGACGGGCGTTTGGGTTCAGCCGCTCCTGCAGCAGAGCATTCAACGCCCTGGTGCCAAGTGGCCCCTTGTTCATGGGAGTCAGAACCTGAATATCGTTCAGCCGATCCATCCCAAAACGCTCCGGGATACGGTCGGCCACCACAAGCAGAAGCCTGCGCTGAATATCCGCCGTGCTCTCTGATGGAACGACGTAAAAATCGGAGAGTTCTGTACCCGTGTTATGCGAAGGAATCGTGAACTCTCCCCGGTTGATACGGTGAGCATTGACAATAATCATTGAACTCTCAGCCTGTCGAAAAATCTCGGTCAGACGCACCACGGGAACTGCGCAGGAATTGATCATATCAGCAAGCACAAATCCCGGCCCGACAGGAGGAAGCTGGTCAACGTCACCGGCAAACATCAGAGCTGAGCGGCTGGAGATGGCTGCCAGCAGGCGATTCATCAGCACCACATCAATCATGGAGGCCTCATCCACAATCACCAGATCAGCTTCGAGCGGATTCGATTGGCCACGTCTGAAGTCGCGCAGAAATGGGTCGAACTCAAGTAGTCGGTGGATGGTTTTCGCCTCCATGCCGGTCGCTTCCGACAGCCTCTTCGCCGCTCTACCGGTGGGAGCACAAAGAAGCACCGTCAGCTTTTCCGCCTCAAGAATAGTAAGGATAGTGTTGATAATGGTGGTCTTACCCACACCAGGCCCACCGGTAATGACGATAAACTTGCTCGACAGCGCAAGCGCCACAGCACTGCGCTGCGACTCCGACAACTCAATGGCTGACTGCTTTTCCGCTTTCGGAATCACCTTGGCCGGATCAAGGTTCTTCCATGGAAGCACACCCTGCATGATACGGCGGATACTCTTGGCCACTCCTGTCTCGGCACGAAACAGTGAAACCATGTAGTAACTTTTTTTGCCCTCCTCCTCAATTGCAACAATGGTGCCAATGGAGAGTTCCTGCCGGAGCGCCTCTTCCAGAACCGATTCAGGCATAGTCAACAGCCTCCTGAAGGCATCAAGCAGCATTGGTTCAGGCACCTTGCAATGCCCCTCAAGAGAGAGTTCCTGAAGCGTATACCCAATGCCCGCACGCGCACGCAACGGAGAATCCATGGGTATGCCAATGTTCCGCGCAATTTGGTCGGCACTTTTAAACCCGATTCCGGGGATATCATGGATCAATCGATAGGGGTTGGCACTCACAATAGCCACCGCATCATCACCATACACCCTGAAAATCCTCGCAATTCTCGATGTGCTCACCCCGTGCGAATGAAGAAAAAGCATGATCTTTTTAATCGCCTTCTGCTCTGACCAGCCAGCAATAATTTGCAGCAACTTTTTCTTGCCAATACCGGGAAGCCCAAGCAGTTGTTCAGGATGCTCCTCAATAACCGTGAAGACCTCCATTCCATAAGCCTTCACCAGCACTTTCGCCAGATGTTGGCCAATCCCCTTGACCATGCCGGAAGAGAGGTATTTGGTAATTCCTTCGAGCGTATCGGGCGGGATAACCACGAGATGCGTTGCCTTGAACTGGATTCCCCACGTTTTGTCATTCTGCCAGCAACCGACAGCTTCGATATGTTGACCTGAATTTACTGCTGCTACACACCCCACAACCGTTACAAGATCACGATCCTCCTTTATCTTGAGGCGCAGAACAGTGAACCCTGACGACTCGCTGAAAAAGCTCACTTTATCAACAACACCGGTAATGCGCTCCTGGCCGGGAGAGAGGGTGGGGCTCTCGTTCATGAGAGGGGTTGGGTTATGTGATACTGTTCGAGTTCCATAGGTCAAGGGGATTAATGGAGAACAATATAGCGTTTCCCGCTGGCATAAGGAATATCGAGTGACGCCTCTACAATCACAAATGGTCAGGCGCCTACTTTCTCGATTTGACCTGGCAAAACACGAAGAGTTGCCTCCAGAATACTTGTACAGTGCAGAGCAAGATCTGCAATGCGATTGGAGCGAGATATCACAACCACAACGCCAAAAGGCAAAATTTTGATGTTTTGCTGAAACTCCTGATTTCGATCAAGTGTGACAAATACCTCACAAACGCCATGTGCGCGACGAAGTAACTCACCATTTTATATACCTGACTAACCAAAACTATAAACCGTTACGATCTGGTGCCCAAGGGAACGGCAAGCAACAGACTAATTCGTTTATCAATTAAGCTACAGCTTTTCTTGAAAACGTACCAATTATTGAGAAACAATGCTATAGATTTATACTGCAAGCTCTGTAAATTCTCAGAAATTAATTCTTTACCCTTCTACTTTTCGGGTTTGCTGACTTATTGAACCGACGGCAAAATACCCTTAAATCATTTCTCAACATGAAAAACAATATCATCCTGCGTAACTTTCAGCGCTTTGGCAACAGCAAATAATACTTCAATCGTTCCAGTCCGTTTACTGATTTCGATATGCGACAATTATGGCGCGACATGAACGGCTTCAGTGCGAGGTGTACGGAGAGCGCAGAAACCGGAATGTACAGACTATACATAAGGATTTCGAGCACCGAGATATTGCATCTTTTCCTCACATTCCAAGAGTGTTTCAATCCACGCGCCCGCAGGGGGCGCGACAGCAGATACAGATGTTTCAGGACATCGTGGATGTTTCAATCCACGCGCCCGCAGGGGGCGCGACGAAATCACGATTGTTGCAGACACATACGCATCCATGTTTCAATCCACGCGCCCGCAGGGGGCGCGACATCACAGGGTAAAGCATCCCCGCATTACGCGAGAAGTTTCAATCCACGCGCCCGCAGGGGGCGCGACTTTGTTTGGGTAAGGTGTGGTGCATCTTCCGGTAGTTTCAATCCATGCGCCCGCAGGGGGCGCGACAGCTGACGCGCGCCAGACTTAAGGTACTTCTCATGGTTTCAATCCACGCGCCCGCAGGGGGCGCGACTCACGGCCATTTGGCGGAGGTGCGTCGGAGAATGTTTCAATCCACGCGCCCGCAGGGGGCGCGACCTGCACGTGGAATCGCTCTTGCATTGAGGTCTTGGTTGTTTCAATCCACGCGCCCGCAGGGGGCGCGACACTGATATAAAAAAGCGCACACTAAGCAGCGCAGGGAAGTTTCAATCCACGCGCCCGCAGGGGGCGCGACAACGACGAGATTGATCGACGTCAAACGGGCTGTACTGTTTCAATCCACGCGCCCGCAGGGGGCGCGACTGCCTATCTGTAATATCAGGCATTTCATGGTGTTAACGACGCCTTAGCGCGAACCACTTCATATGCCAAAAAACATTTTACGAAATCCTGATAATAAAACCTATAACCGCAAAAATATTAAACAAATAGGTATATCGCGAACATACCGGGAAAAAAGGTATCGCTTGACGTTCGCGCTACACAATCAATATACCCTCAAGATCCCGTGGCTCTTTTGCTCCTTCGTGTTCAATTCGATTCTGCCAGTTGGATCCAAGAAAATAAAACCTCAAGCTGTCATGGTCGTGATCCATCTCGTGAACAAGCTTTCCGCGTAATTTCACCCATTGAGCTGGGTCAACATTGCACTCAAACACGGAAAACTGAACGCGCTGTCCAAAATTCTGACAGGTCTTGGCAATCCTGCGCAACCGCCGTCTGCCTGCGGGAGTTTCGGTATTGACATCATAAGTGACCAAAACCAGCATGGTTTATCTCCAGACAAATGGCGGATAGGTGTCGATATCGCCCCGGATATGACGGGCAAGCAGCATCGCCTGCATGTGCCAAAGTAATCCGATGGCCATTTTCTCCTTCACAAACGGGTGCTCAATCTCCTCCTGCTTCCGATTTTGCCAAGCGGTCAAGAGCGTTTTGCGGGCATCATCTTTCAGGAGCACCGCACCGGTTTCAGATACGGTAAAATCATTGGATTGAATCTGGCCACGATTGATCAGCGAAAGAGCCAACCGGTCGGCAATGTAGGAACGGAACTCTTCAATCATGTCAAGCGCCAGGCTTGGCCGACCTGGCCGGTCTTTATGAAGAAATCCCGCCGCAGGGTCAAGACCGCATGACTCAAGTGCAGAACGAATATCGTGCGTGAGCAGAGTATAAAGAAAAGAGAGCAGGCAGTTTACCCGGTCAAGCGGTGGACGGCGGTTGCGTCCGGTAAAACGGAAGAGCGGGTCAGTGGAGGTAATACACTCATCGAAAACATCAAAATAGACTTTTGCAGCCTCCCCTTCAATTCCCCTGATACGCTCCTGATCGGTTTCATCCTGCAGGCGCTTTATGCAACCAGCAAGAATGTGCTGAGCATTTTTCATCCTCACCGCGTTCACCTTTTCAGGATGATCCCGTACCGTTCTGGCAAGTGTCACTCGTGCATTACCAATTTTTCCGACAACAAATGAGCGGGCAAGGCGGGCTGACTGGATGTCGTTATCGGCCATACGGTACTGCGCCCGCCGCAGCAAAATGTTACCCCGTGTGGCCCCCTGAACCTGACAGAGATATTTTCCGTACATGCTTAAAAAGGTTACCGTTACACCGGTTTCAGCACAATGGCCAAGCAGAAACGGACTGCACGTCACCGAACCAAAACAGATAATACCGTCAAGCATGTGCAGCGGAAGACGGGTTTTTACCTCTCCCTCTATTTTGATAACAGCGCACTCCCCCTCTTTTGAGAGATAGGCGCCCTGCGTGGTTACAAAAAGGGTATTGAGATATTTTTTCACATCCCCTCCTCCGAGAGTGTTTGAAGCAATTTTTGAAGGTACATTTTCGCCGATTTTTCATGGGCAATCACCTCCGGCATACACTCCTCCCTGAGCGAGCAGAGCTTGCATTTTGGTCCGGGTTCAGGTGGCGGCGTTACTCCATTCCTGAAAAGATTATGCACCCCTTCAGCCGCAAGGATGGTGCTTTCACGCAACGCGTCAGTGAAAACAACATCAAGCCGGTGTTTTGTCTGGCCATAAAAGAGTGCGCCTGCAGGAATCTGAAGAGTCAGCATCTCTTCAAGGCATATTGCCTGGGCACAAAGCTGAATTTTATCGGCATCATTTTTTTTCGGCTTGCCCCGCTTGTACTCAACCGGAAACGGCTCCTCCTGACCCTTCAGCTTATGCCACTCCACCACATCGGCCACACCGGACACTCCAAGCATCGCGCTCCGCAATGCAGCGCTTCTCGTTACCCGAACACCACTCCGATAGAATGTTTTGCCGTCATCAACCCGCTCATGCATCTCCCGCCCCTCAGCAGTGTAGCCGTTCTCACTCCATATCTGCTCCAGATGGATAAGCGCACACTGCCGGGGGCAATAGACAAAATGCTGTAACGCCGACAGCATAACGAAATCAGATTCTGGGTACATGGCTAAATCACGCCTTTAAAAACCCACATCGACTTTAGGATCTAAGTTTTCGAGCTTATCCAACCAATATGTTCCATCATCATTTACATGAAGCGTTCTATGAACTTTGGCAGAAGAATGTTTTCCGGCCTTACAGCCATGCGGCCACCAGAAACGAGCCAGAACTTCCATACTACCATCAGGGCGAGCCGATGAAACATCATTCTCAAAAAGTTTAAGGAGAACTGATTTTATTACTTCTGCATCATCGTCGGTGAATCCCGTGCGTTCAGAAAGCTGAGGATTCATGCTACCGTAGGTAACATAAATGCCGTAATCTACACGATGCTTCATACCCATTGTATCAGAAGATCGTTTTCCATTTTTCCCTTCGTTACCACTAACGCTTTTGGTAATCTGAGTACTTGTGACGTTAACTGGCATTATGCTAAATGCAGATTGAATACTTACTGGTCCACGAATTGGAATGGAAAGTCCTGAACCCTCATCGCCATCAAAGGCAAAAAGCTGACCGAAGGCACGAACATCAAACCATCTTTTACAAGCTTTTTTTGAAGCCTCGTCTTTACTCTTAATATCTTTTATATTTTTTCCAATAACACCTTCAAACCTGGCTTTAAGCGAGTTGTACACATCTCCTTCTCGTTTTCTATCATCCGACTGAACAAAAATGTCGTACTTGTAATTACCTTGATCGTCTTTTAGCTCCATAATGCGATCGCGAATCTTTCGTTTCAGGCAAACATCTGTCATCTCACCATGTCCATCAAGGTCTGTTCGAGGACGATTGCCATTAAGTGGGTCGCCGTTTGGGTTTGCATTTTTTACGCGGATGATAATGGCAAAATCAATTTTTTGACTAAGAGTGCTCATATTTATTTCGATTTTTGGAGTTTTTTGTGATTAATCTTCCTTTGGCGCATCTGAACTGGCATCATCGTTCCTTTTTTCAAATAACTTTCGTCTTTGACAATGGTATCCAAGAAGAAACTCACCGGAAAGAGACTCATTTCTCATAAAATCATCGGGATTGAAAAGGCATTGAATCTCATCCAGTTTATCTTTAAACCAATATTTTAGTCGCGGAGCATTTGACTGAAGACGATCCATGTATGGCTTAAGAGATAGCTCAATTATTCGCCAGGTTTTATAAGGACGTTCGGCAAATTGCTGCATATATCGCTCTGCTGTTGTACTGCGCTTTTCATCTGCAAGTTCAAGTGCTGACTTTTCAAGCACTTCTGCAACAGCAAGCAACCTACCGAAAAGATAATCCCTTGATGTTCGATTTGGGTCTAAACTCATGCTGTATTTCTCCTGAATGTTTTTAAAATGATACCCTTTGAATAACGCGCAAGCTGTGCTTAGAGTGTTTTCCCAATCTTCTTTGTTCTTAAAACTCATTGGCATTGAAGCCCTATTTCGAGACGCGATGACAAGGTCGAAAGGAACTTGACGGCCTTCTATAATGCACGGCAAAAGCCGCTGAACAACCGAGTGGATAATATTATCGGTCTTTTTCTTCTTATCGTCGTCCTGTTTATGTTCGTAGATGTCTTTCGCAATTTTTTCTGGTGAACGAACCTGAATAATTAAAACTTGCTTCTCGTCGGGTTTCTGATAAAACCATTCATGACGGGCATACCAACGCTCTAACCGATCAAGGAATTCTGAGCCGGTAAGCTCTTTGTAATATGTCAATGCGGCACGGCCCGAAGTAGCAGCATCAAAAGCCAAAGCAACAATTTTTTCAGTGGAATTCAGTTTCTTACGATAACCGGCAAGTCGAGTGCTAAATGCTTTTCCAAAGGCTTGCCCAGCGTTATAATCTTCGTCTATATTATCGTATCCGTAAGCGTCATCATCAAACTGTTCAGTTCCTTTCATGGGGTCAGGTATGACCTTCAAGGATACCGCCCATGTTACAACGTTTTGAGTGCCATTGTGATATCCTTGTCTTCCGATAAGCCATGAAAGAGTATTGTGCATTTTCTGGCTTGCATCGGCACTAATTGAACAAGCCTCATCCGCCGTAATAAAGCGCCCAAGAAAGGTAAATCCACCTTCATCATTGCTTGAGATAATCTTGGCATTGCTTGCACCCAAAAGAATCTTCTTGGAATGCTGTTTGGCAGGTGCCGAATCTGATCTACCTGTTATAAAGCATAGTCCTGATAACGTTTTTGTACTCTGATAGTAATTTATCCAAGCATCCCATATTTCTTTATCCTTCCACAAAGGAGTATCCGGTTCGCTGCTTATCGCAACCCGCCATCCTACGGTAGCCTCTTGTGCATTTTTTATGCTGTCAAATATAGCTGGCTTGGGATTCTTCTTCTCCTTGTCCCATTCCTTGATCAGTTTTCCATCTCTGTCAAGAATAAGGATGCCTGACTCGACAAGGTTTTCTATCAGACGTTTCTCTTTCAGATAAAGCCTTACTGCACGAAGCTTATAGTTGTTTGGAAATGCTTCAGACCATTTACACAACTGCGTGTAGAGTTGTTGGAATGGTTCTTCAGGGTTTTTATTAAAACCGATGGTAACTTCGCCTCCATAGCGAGAAAAATCACCCGCAACATATTGTAGCTTGTCTGAAAGAGGGTGCGATTCCGGTTTTTTCCCTGATCGGCCCGCTGAAGATTCGGTGCAAGGAATAATTATTTTCTTTTCCCTACTAAACACGTTTGCCTGGATAAATTCCCCTTTTTCATTAAGTGTTACCTCAATGTTGCATGTCATTGTGGTATGAAAAAACGGTAATAAAATGGCAGCGTCATTATAATCGCCAACTTTATGTTCCGCATTGTCATAGGTTGCACATAGCAGTTGCATCCAACTCATTGCCAAACCTCCTCTTCATTAATGACAGCAGTTTGATTGATATCCACACCGAAAGGCTTTACACTCATTTTGTGAAGTGGCTTGCAATGTTCTGGCGTACAATCTTCAGGACGAATGAAGCTGATTACGCCCTTAACCATTTTTGGATTCCAGAAACGGCTTCTAAACATCTCATTCCCTGTTTCATCAGGGTAATCAAATCCATGAAAGGTGAGTCCAAACGCGAGCTCAGAAATTTTATCATACTCACCGTTCCCTTCGCCAAAATGACATGGCTCGACATATCCCTGACATTCACGCGATCCGAGAAAAATGTCCTGACGTCCACCCAAATTGAGTGCACGTAATGCTACGTTGTAGTGCTTGCCTTCATTTTGATCCTGAGCCAACTCAGGTCGATGCTCATTCCATTTAAAATGTGCTGCTACTTGATATTCAACGTCGTAGAGATAATTGTATATCGCCAAGGAATTTGGTGGTTCATCTTTTAGCCTGTTATACTTTAGTGGCTTCAAACATTTTGTTTTCGTTCTAATTGGCTTCATAATCCGAACTTTGTCGATAACCCAAATAAATGTTGGCTTCCAGTAGATAGATTTAGCAATTCCCTTAAGCGCTTCATATGTCGGGATATGATAGCTACACTTCTCTCCGCCTATTCTGGAAACCGGGTCAGTAAACATGGCCTCC
Organism: uncultured Chlorobiaceae bacterium; assembly: GCA_903937835.1. GTDB lineage: Bacteria > Bacteroidota > Chlorobiia > Chlorobiales > Chlorobiaceae > Chlorobium. The sequence goes on from CAJAAV010000096.1 coordinate 16,387, forward strand.
CGTCCGTAAACTTTAAACTCAATGCTGTTTTTCATAGCTGGGTTCATTGGATAAACATGTCTGGTGAAAAGGTTGAGTTAATATTGATGCCAAAGCAGGGGTCATAAAAATTTTCGTAAAGAGCAAGAATCCCTGTGTTTCCACACAACCGCTCTACTGCGTTCAGTTTTAACAACTTGACTAACGTGTGCGAGAAGACATTAACTGTGTAGCGTTGTAAAAGTCGAAGCAAATCACGCTGCATTCTTGGGACTTTCAAATTACGTAATTGATGAATTAGCACTCTCGCTTCAT
>CAJAAV010000097.1 GCA_903937835.1 uncultured Chlorobiaceae bacterium
CCCTTACCCTTTCACCGCAGATGGCGGCGAATTCCCCTGCGGATGCGCAACGCATTGAATTGTCGTTAACCTCTGGGTTATTGGGGACAGAGAGTATTCCAGCGTTCAGTATTGTGCCAGACAGCATGACGACAGGCGCTGATGGACTCTACCAGCATCTTGATATGCCTGAAGGCACGTACGCTTTGACCAGCTTCAAAGTGTCGGGTACTGCAGAGAGTAATGCGGTCAAAGCCAATGATGCTCTTGCGGCGCTGAAGATAGCTGTGGGTATGAATCCCAACAGTGATGGCAGTCCCGTATCACCATACCAGTATCTTGCTGCAGATGTCAACAAGGATGGTCGGGTCAAGGCTGCCGATGCGCTCAATATCCTGAAGATGGCGGTCAATCTCGGCACTGCACCAGATACAGAGTGGCTGTTTGTGCCGGAGAGTGTTGGAAGTGAAACAATGTCAAGAACGAATGTCCCATTGCTGGATAATCCGATACAGGTTACGCTGGATACTGACCTGGATTTGCATCTGATCGGGATCGTCAAGGGTGATGTTGATGGGAGTTGGAGCGCTGTCGGATGATTCGGGTGATGTTGCTATAGAGATGGTGGCTGAGCGGAGTCATAAGCGGTTTCGGGGCAATCAGCTATCCTGGGGCTTTGCATTTGCAGGCAGCAATCATACATTGGAATTTTCAATCGTCAAGCTGATTGATTATGAACCGAAAATAGATGAACTTCTCACGTTGAACATGCCTCAAGTATTGCTAACGTGCCGATTGCATTACTGTAATGGCTAAACCTTAAACCTTGAACTTTGAACCTTGATTTTCTCTATTGTTCTCAATCCCTAATCATGCTCATCATGCCAATCCCAGGAATCATGGTTCAGACAGATGGTGGATTGCGTAGCCATCTGGAGGTTCAGTGCTTGTTCAAGGCAACTCTATGAGATAACAGGTTAGATTGGTGTGGCTTTATACGAGTGGCTTAAAGGGGAGCCCCTTTTTACTTTACCATGATTAAAGGATTGACTATGATTATTCGATGTGAACATCATAGTCAATCAGATAAATCCGATCAATCACAGTTCAAGACAATGAACCATCTATCACTTATCATTTCATTAAAGCTATGCCACAAACCACTACGGATCGCTACATAAATCCCTTCACGGATTTTGGCTTTAAAAAGCTCTTTGGTTCAGAAATGAACAAAGATTTATTGATAGCCTTTCTTAATACGCTTCTGCCAAAGGAAGCTGGTATTATTGCCGACCTCACCTTTTTGCCTAACGAGCAAGTTGGACGCAGTGAATTGGATCGTCGTGCAATATTTGACCTCCATTGCAAAAATGAACGAGGTGAATATTTCATAGTAGAAATGCAGCAAGCAAAGCAAGACTACTTTAGAGATCGATCGGTTTATTATGCTTCGTTTCCTATTCAACAGCAAGCTATAAAAGGTAAATGGAATTATTACTTAAAGCCGGTATATATGGTAGGTATTCTTGATTTTATTTTTGATGAAGACCGAGCTGATGATAAGATTGTCCACCACGAAGTGCAGTTATTTGACCATGCTACAAGAAAAGTTTTTTATGATAAACTTACCTTTATTTACCTCGAACTACCGAAGTTCACGAAAACAATTGATGAGTTAGAAAGCAACTTCGATAAATGGTGTTATCTGCTAAGCCAGCTACCCGATTTAACCGACCGACCAGCAAAATTGCAAGAAAAAGTATTCCTAAAGGTTTTTGAGCTTGCAGAAATAGCAAAATATACGCCCAAAGAAGTTGCAGAATATGAAGAGAGCTTAAAAGTGTATCGTGATTTAAAGAATGTGATTGATTGCGCTTACGATGAAGGTAAAACAGAGGGAATTGCTATTGGTGAGGAGATTGGTGAGATAAAGGTTGCATTACAGTTTATAAAAAATGGTATGAGCGTTGAGCAGGTTGCAAGTATCACAGGAATTTCGGTTGAAATGCTTTTGCAAGCATTTCAAAAGAATGATTAAAATTGAGCACTCATTGTCATTTGCGAGTTGGCGTAGCCGACGTGGCAATACATTTTGTCAACCACGATGGTCAAATCAAAGCTGCCGATGCACTCAACATTCTGAAGATGGCAGTCAAGCTCAGCACCGCGCCAGCAAAGGAGTGGTTGTTTGTGCCCGAGAGTGTCGGCAGTGAGGCCATGTCGCGAACCCATGTTGTCTGGCCAGATAATCCGATACCGGTTACACTTGACATGGATCAGAATGTGAATCTCATTGGCATTGTCAAGGGTGATGTTTATGGTAGTTGGAGCACTGTCGGGTGATTCGGGTGATGTTGCTATAGAGATGGTGGCTGAGCGTCGGTCACCTTGCGACGTCGAAGTGAGTCGAAGCCACGATTTGCAGGCTTTTTATGCGGCAGGTATATCTGATAAATCGTTTGCAAAGGAAATTTATTTCATATATACTACGTTTTGACTATAAGCAAACATATTACGTACAGAAAACCATGAGCACCCGATCATCCCGAAAACTGATCACCTTTGACTGGGCAATGAAGCGTTTGTTGCGCAGCAAAGCCAACTTTGAGATACTTGAAGGTTTTTTAAGCGAGCTGTTGGGCGAAGATATTCTCATCCTTGAAATTCTGGAGAGTGCCAGCAACAAAGAGAGTAAACGCGACAAATCCAACCGTGTTGATCTCAAGGTGAAAAACAGCAAAGGCGAGCTTGTCATTATCGAAGTGCAGTTTGATCGTGAACTTGATTACCTGCAACGGATACTTTATGGCACATCGCGAGTCATTACCGAGCATCAGAAAGAGAGCGAGGCGTATGCAACCCTGGTGAAGGTTATCTCGGTCAATATCCTTTACTTTGATCTTGGCCACGGAACCGACTATATCTATCATGGCACCACAACCTTCATGGGAATCCATGACCATGACAAACTGGAACTTGATACCCGGCAACAGAAGCTCTACGGCAAGATTCAGATAAACAATATTTTCCCTGAATACTACCTGATCAGGATCAACAACTTTAACCGTCTTGCAACAACATCGCTTGATGAGTGGATATACTTTCTCAAAAACGAAGAGATCAAGGATGAGTTCAAGGCAAAAGGGATTCAGAAAGCAAAAAAGTCTTTTTCCCTCTTGAGTTTGCCCGAAAATGAGCAGTTGGCTTATGCTCGTTACCAGGATGACCTGCGGTATGAGGCCAGTCTGGTAGAGTCAAATTATGGACTTGGTCGTATGGAGGGCAAAGAGGAGGGGATCAGTGAAGGGATTCAACAGGGGATTGAGAAAGGGATTGAACAGGGCATTGAGAAAGTAAAGCTTGAAGTTGCCAAAAGGTTGGTAGCGAGTGGGATGAGTGCTGAGCAAGCGGCGGAGATGGCTGGTGTGCCGGTTGCATTGCTGCGATTGCCTTGAATTCAATTTTCAATTGTAATTCCTGGACGACCCCAAGGGCTGAAGTTTGCAATTGCTTTTGATTCTTCTCGTTGCAGACGGATCGTAGTTTGCGTCGTAGGCAAAACGCTCTTGATGGTTCTCGACAATTCCCATAAAAATAGTATTATCACAGCAAGTGCGCCTTTTGGTCGCGCATCTGATGTTTATCAGCACAATTTGCCAATCACACTATGACGTTGAAAGAGCGCTACATCAACCCCTTCACCGACTTCGGCTTCAAGAAGATTTTCGGCTCGGAGGTGAATAAAGATCTTTTGATTGCTTTTCTGAACTCGTTGCTGCCAGATGATGCGGGCATTATTGCAGATCTCTCATTTTTGCCCACAGAACAGACAGGTCGCAGCGACTATGACCGACGTGCTATTTTTGACCTGCACTGCACGAATGAGCAGGGCGACACGTTTATTGTAGAGATGCAGCGGGCAAAGCAGAACTATTTCAAAGATCGTTCGGTCTTTTACGCCTCGTTTCCCATTCAGCAGCAAGCCCAAAAGGGGTCATGGGATTTTCGTTTGAAACCAGTCTATATGGTCGGGATTCTTGACTTTATCTTTGATGAGGATCAAGCATCGTGTGATGTTGTTCATCATGAAGTGAAGCTCTTGGACCGTTCAACAGGCCAAGTGTTCTACAATAAACTCACCTTTATTTACCTTGACCTGCCAAAGTTTCGCAAAAGTGTTGACGAACTGGTTACTGATTTTGATAAATGGTGCTATCTGCTTCGAAACCTGCCGGAACTTACGGATCGTCCACAACGATTACAGGAAAAAGTATTCAGCAAAGTCTTCGAAATAGCAGAAATAGCAAAATACTCCCCTGCTGAGGCCGCAGCTTATGAGGACAGCCTCAAGATATATCGTGACTTGAAAAATGTTATTGATACGGCCTATGATGAGGGAAAAGCTGAAGGGAAAGCTGAAGGGAAGGCTGAGGGTATTGGAGAGGGAATAATGCAAGGCAAGCTTGAGGTTGCCCAGAGGTTGATAGAGAATGGGATGAGTGCTGAGCAAGCGGCGGAGATGGCTGGGGTGCCGGTTGCATTGCTGCGATTGCCTTGAATCTGGATTTGCAGGATTTTTTGATTGTCTGAATTTCCATTAAAAATAATACTCGAAAGTTTTTTGTGCGAACAGTTGGATGAAGATCTCCTCTTGCTGAGCATAAGGCAGGAAAATCGGAAGAGCATTGAGGAAGCTGCAGCAATTTCCGGGGTCGATGCAGCGTTGCTGAGGCTTTGAGCACGGTTGCGTCATGGTCGGCATTGGCAAATGAAGGCACCCCCTCAAATCACATAATCACCCGTAAACACTTTGACCCGGTTCAGGGAAACAAGCACCGAATCACCTTTGGCAAGCTCAAGGTTGATGTACAGCTCTCTGGTGATTTTTTTCCAATGCATCCGCGTTATCTATTTTCTTGGTCAAGAACACCGTTTTTTTCTTTCTATACAGAGTACAAAACTCATATATTTCAGAGTTATTCTTGTTGGGTAAAGAGGTAGTTCTACAGGTTATTCTTTTACTGATATAACCACTCTACAGTATGTCTTTGACTGACAATATACTCATGATCGCCGTTTCCTTGGCGAGTTGTACTTTGCTTCTTCCAGGAGCCAAGGAGGTCCATTCTTTTTTTCTCTTCACAATCATTTCTGTCTTTTGACTTGCAGCCGCAGGGCTTCTCCCTCGCTGTTGTGCACAAGGTAATTCCATTTCTAATACAAAAATGTTATAATATACCCTAAAAAGAGGTGGGTATATGGCACGACCAGCAAGTGGTAAAGACGTGTTGGAAAAGGCAAAGGAAACATTGGCGAATGCTCGAACTGTAGAAGAACTGCGCCAGGCACAAGCGGTGGTCTTGCCACTGGAATACGGTTTTTCTATTGACGAAGTAGCCGCTGTCTTGGGTATTTCAAAGGGTTGGGCCTGTCAATTGAGGAGGCGTTTTATACAGGCCGGTGGCCTGCCAGCAGAAACAAAACCAAAGCGGGGTGGAC
>CAJAAV010000098.1 GCA_903937835.1 uncultured Chlorobiaceae bacterium
GAACCTCAACCATAATCGGGGTGCCTGGTCCGATATATTCACGCACGACATTGCAGGTCCCTACAGGTCGCTGTAATGTTGGCGAAAGAGTCCCGCTGCATACCCATCCAATCTCCTGATGATCGGTATTATAAACCTTGAAATGCTGGCGCGGAAGTACCCTGCCATCAAGAATAAAACCGGCAATCCCCCTTTGCAGATCAAGCTCAACCTGCTGGCACGCTTCCCTGCCGATAAAATGTCCTTTATTCAGCTTTACCACCCACTTCAGTCGTGCTTCAAGCGGGTTGGTATTCTGATCAATCTCATGACCATAAAGTGAGTATCCCATCTCAAGCCGGAGCGTGTCGCGCGCGCCCAGCCCAATTGGCTGAATGCCGTACTCCCGGCCAGCTTCAAACAGTGCTTCCCATAGCGGAACTGCAACCCCATTAGGTAAACAAAGTTCAACACCCTTTTCGCCGGTATAGCCGGTTCGGGCAATGATAACTTCTGACCCCTGAAAAAGAGACTTGCAGAACTGGAATGAGCCAAGCGCATTAACGTCAACTGCAGGAAATACACTGGAGAGAACAGTCATGGCAAGGGGACCTTGCAGGGCAATCAGTGAAAGACGATCAGTGTGATCCTCAAGCTCAACCCCTTCAAAAGCTACGATATGCTGCTGCAACCATTCAAAATCTTTCTGAGCATTGCTTGCATTGACAATAAGAAAAAAGGTTTCACTATCCATGCGATAGATAATCAGATCATCGACAATCCCCCCATTGGGATAGAGCATAAGATTATACTGTGCCTGACCGTCTTTTGCCTTATCGAGGTCGTTGGTCGTCATGAACTGGAGAAAATCCTTGGCAAAGCGACCCCTGACATAAAAGTTGCCCATGTGCGATACATCAAACAGTCCGGCAGCATTCCGCACAGCATTATGCTCGGCGATAATTCCCGTATACTGAACCGGCATCAGGTAGCCACCAAAGTCTATAATTTTAGCTCCGGCCTTTTCATGCCAGGAGTATAATGCTGTTTTTTTCATAACGGCCCTCTTCAAAATGTTATTGAGCGAAGTTACAACTGACTGTAAAAAAACATTTAAACCGGATAATCAAAATGATTTTTTCACTTTCACCTGCCAATAATAACCTCATTCGCCAGTTCATTGTAATTACCAGCTTTCACCGGAAAATGGCTGGCAAGTATATCTGCACATTGATCAACCGCCGCCGAAATTGCCTTGCCATGCTCTTTTCCACGAATACCACGAACAATAGTATTAACGATCTCCTGCCAGATCTCCTGGGAAACTTTCGAACTAATGCCTTGATCGGCAACCACACGAACTTTGCGCTCAAAAAGAGAGATGTAAATGAGAAGCCCGGTATGGTCAGCGGTGTTATTGATATTCCTTAGATAAAACGACTGAATGGCGGCCTCCTCAACCTCCCCCTTCATGTCTGACGCCGTGACAAAAAGTCGTTTAATGATATCAACTCGTTTAATAACTTCGTGGAACACCATGAACAACAGACCGAAAACAGCAAGAAAGAACCACATATTTTCGTTCCCGGAAAGAAGCGAAGCAGCAACACCAAGAAGTATCGCCAGAAGCGAACTCCCGAGCATGCTTGCAAGGGGGTAATGGTAACTGGACGGCACCACCATGACAACGATTTCTCCCGAGGTGCGTTTTTCAGCCTCCGCGATACGCGCTTCAATCTGAAGCCGTTCCGCTGCTGTAAGAAATTTTTCTGCAGAATTGCTCATTTTTATCTCATATTTATCAGGCATTTACCAATTCCCTGAAGCTCCGCCGCCGCCAAAACCGCCGCCGCCACCTCCACCGAAGCCGCCACCTCCACCTCCACCGCCAAAGCTGCTTCCGCCATAAAATACTCCTCCAAGACCGCTATTAGCCATCATGCCACCGCCCCGGTGACCCCGGAAAATCTGGCTCATAAAATAGATCACCAACAAAATAATGGTAAGGAGGGGAAATGAGGGCTTGCCGCCATTTCGTTTGCCCTGGGGCACACCCTTGTACTCTCCATGGACAGCCGCAATAAGTGATGAAACCCCGGTGGTGAACCCCGCGTCAAAATTGCCAGCCTTGAAGGCGGGAACAATCTCGTCGTTGATAATGCGTCCTGCCAGCAGATCGGTCAGCTTGCCTTCCAGGCCATAGCCAACTTCAATGCGCACTTTATGGTCGTCCCTTGAAACAATGAGCAGCACACCATTATCGGAACCTTTATGACCTATTTTCCATGCCTCGGCCACCCGTATCGAAAAATCTTCAACCGGGTCGCCTTGAAGCGATGGTACAGTAAGAATAACTATCTGTGTTGACTCAGCAACCTCAAGTTGCTGAAGTTTTGCTTCAATATCCGCCCTGACCGGCGCAGATATCATGGAGGCATAATCGTTGACCCTTCCTGAAAGTGCTGGCACAGGGATTGCCAAGAGGCTGCTGAACGATACCAACTGCAGCAGGGCTGCCAACAGAAGGAGCTTGAGCCTCAACCCGGATTTTGTCGATAATTTCATAACAATTTGTTCTGTCAGAATTTAACCGCTGGCACAGCTTTGGCTGCTTCATCTGCCTTGAAGTACTCTTTGGCTTTCAGTTTCAGCAGAAGGCTATTGGTCATGGAATTCGGAAATTGTCTGATTGAAAAATTGAAGGTCTCTACAGCGCCATTATACCGCTGGCGGGCCACACTGATACGATTTTCAGTTCCTTCAAGCTGATTCTGAAGATCGCGGAAATTTTGGTTGGCCTTAAGTTCTGGATAGCGCTCAACCGCAACCATCAGGCGCGAGAGGCTTGAGGAGAGACCGCCCTGGGCACTGCCGAATTTTGCCATAGCCGCTGGATCGCTGAGCATGGCAGGGGTAAGTTGAATAGAGGTGGCTTTTGCCCTTGCTTCAATCACTGCCGTCAGTGTCTCCTTCTCAAAATTTGCCGCACCCTTGACGGTTGCCACAAGATTGGGAACAAGATCGGCTCGACGCTGCAACTGTGACTCAAGATCTCCCCATGAACGGTTTACCGCCTCTTCATTCTGCTGAATGCTGTTATATCCGCATCCGTACAGGGTGCTGAAAAAAAGAAAAAACGCAATCAGCCGTGCCATTGAATACTTCATAACTATCTCCTTACTTTTAGACTTTATCATTTTTTAGATTAAATACATTTTTTTTGTGTTTTACAACGAGTTCTGCCAATATAGCGCTCCTGCGGAGCCAGAACAAAAAAACTTGATGGTAACTCTCCTTTTCCCGAGGGTTACACTTCTCAGCTAATAAGCCGTTCAACAGTAAAAATCCCTGGTACTTTTTTCAGCTTGTCCATGAGAGTGCTCAGCTTCTCTGCATTGCGAACATAGACCATCATGGTGCCGACAAACATCCCGTCACGGGCGTTTAACGAAATGCTGCGAATATTGGTATCAAATTTGGAGATAACCGTCGTAAGCTGGTTCATGATTCCCAGACGATCTTCACCGACAATTTTTATACCAGCCAGAAAATCGGTCTCAACTTTCCGGTTCCATGATACCGAGACAACCCGCTCACTTTTCAGCAGGTTCTCATTACTGACATTGATGCAATTCTTTCGATGAATTTTAACGACACCATCCGCTGAAACAAAACCGAGCACGTCATCACCGGGAACAGGCTGACAGCATTTCGCATAAGAATAGGCAATATTACTCATACCGGCAATAATTACCTCGTCCTTTTTTACAGGCATTCCCTGCTGCTGGTGTTCCTGCTCCTGCCTGGCTATCTGAAGGTAATCCTCAACCTCACGCGCTTCATCACTGACGCTTTTGGCTGCATGTCCCTCCTTTTTGGAACTTGTAACCCGCTCAATAACCTCTTCTCCGTTGATCTGCTGGGTTGCAAGAGCACTGAAGAAATCCGCCGGAGTTTTAAGACCATCCTTTTTAACCTGCTGGATAATTTCGCTATCGGAAAAAAGCTTTTTGGTGCCAGTAAGCAGTTTTTCCCATATTCCTCGCCCTTTCTCGATCTGCAGGCGCCGATCCTCATTGATGGTCGATCGAATTTTAAGCTTGGCACGCTGTGTTACCACTATTTTAAGCCAGTCAGATTTCGGCTTCTGATTTTTGGAGGTAATGATCTCTACCCGGTCACCAGACTTAAGCTGTGCGTTCAGACGGACAATCTTGCCGTTAACCTTGGCCCCGATACAGCCGTTGCCGACCTCAGTATGAATAGCATAAGCAAAATCTATCGGCGTGGCACCTGCTGGCATGGTTTTCATATCTCCTTTCGGAGTGAAAACGTAGATCTCGTCATGGTAGAGGTTGAGCTTGAACCCCTCCATAAAAGCAGTTGCCGAATCAGCATCCTTGATCAACTCTCTCGCCCAACGAAGAAAAGAATCAATATTGGCATCATCCCGTGAGATTTTTTCCTTGTATCGCCAATGGGCAGCTACACCAAGTTCAGCAAACTCATGCATGCGTTTGGTACGAATCTGCAGTTCAACCATGTGGCCCTTCGGCCCGATAATTGCGGAATGAAGTGACTGATATCCATTATGCTTGGGTATAGAGATATAATCCTTGAAATACTGTGGAACCGGGGGATATTTCTGTGTGATAAACCCGTAAACTGAAAAGCATTCGGCAATGCGCTCCGTATCAAGAATTACCCTGATACCGTAAAGATCGTGAATATCCTCAAAGCTTTTGTTCTTGTTGCGCATCTTGTTGTATATCGAAAAAAGATGCTTGGCCCGTCCCTGCACTTCGACTTTGAACCCCTGCTGTTCAAGATCGGCTTTAATAGGCTCAATCATTTTGCTGAGGTAGTTGATCCGATCTCCCTTGCCCATACGAATTTTCTGCTGCAGAAAATCGTGCATCTCCGGATCAATAAACTTGAGTGCAAGGTTTTCGAACTCAACCTTCATTTTTCCAAGACCAAACCGGTGCGCAAGAGGAGCGTAGATATCCCGAGTCTCCAGAGCAATCTTAAGACGGCGGTGTTCCGGGAGCGATTCAAGCGTCCTCATGTTGTGCAAACGGTCGCAGAATTTGATGAGAATAACCCTGATATCCTTGACCATCGAAAGCAGCATCTTGCGAAATCCTTCTGCCTGGGTATTCTCCCGGTTGATCATGATACCGGAAATCTTGGTGAGACCTTCAACAATATCTGCTACTTCAACCCCCAGTTCGGCGACAATGTCTTCGTAAGTATAGCCACTATCCTCAATAACATCATGCAGCAGCGCCGCCGCCACGGAAACACCATCAAGGGGAAGTTCATTGAGCAGAATAGTGGCAACCTCAACCGGATGGAAGAAAAATGGCTCATCTGAAGCCCTCTTTTCTCCCTCATGAGCCCGGTAGCACATAAAAAAAGCCCGCTGAATCAGTGATTCATCAAAATTTTTGAGATTCTTGCGGGAGAGCTGGAGAATCTCATTGAGTTTATTGTAATGATCTTTTTCAATCTGGGCTAACATCGCAAACGAACTGTAGTGAATGGCATAGCAAAAAAGGGAGGATAACAACTCCTAATATATAACGTTCTCCGCAACTTATAAACAAACAGCAGACAAAATCACCCCCCGGTTGGCTGCCGTTGCAGTGCCTGTTCAAGCCTGGAGATCTCATCACGAAGATATGCAGCTTTTTCATACTCCATCTGGACGGCGGCCTCCTGCATTTCAAGCCGGAGTTCTGAGGCCATTGCATAGCCTGCTTCGGGCGTGAGTGTGTCGACAAGGCCGGAAAGCACCCTCTCAGGCTTGGGCTCAAGACCGAAACGCTTCCTCCGGTAACGCTCTTCCGCATCGGCCACGCCGGTGGTATCAAGAATCTGGTCAACCGATTTGGTGATTGAGCAGGGAATAATGCCATGTTCTTCGTTGTATTGCTTCTGGATGGTACGACGCCTTGCTGTTTCATCAAGCACTTCACGGATGGATCGAGTAATAACATCGGCATAGAGCACCACAAAACCATCGAGATTGCGGGCTGCTCGCCCGGCAATCTGCATCAACGAACGGGTGTTGCGCAAAAAGCCCTCCTTGTCGGCATCAAGAATAGCAACAAGAGAGACTTCCGGAAGATCGAGACCTTCGCGAAGCAGGTTGACCCCGACAAGCACATCAATATCTCCTGTCCTGAGTTCCCTGAGAATCTGCATCCGCTCCAGACTCTTGATCTCTGAATGCAGATATCGCGAACGGATACCCGTCTTTCTGAAAAAGTCATGCAGGTCTTCAGACATTCTTTTGGTCAGAGTCATCACAAGCACCTTATGGCCTTTTGCCGTATGGATGCGGATTTCTGCCAGAAGGTTGTCAATCTGCCCTTTGACCGGACGAACTTCCACTGGAGGGTCAAGCAGACCGGTAGGACGAACAAGCTGCTCGACCACCACTCCACCTGAACGAAGCAGTTCATGTTCACTCGGGGTGGCACTGACACAGATAACCTGAGGCACCATAGCCTCAAACTCCTCGAAACGGAGCGGCCGGTTATCGAGCGCCGAAGGGAGCCTGAAGCCATGCTCCACCAGAATGGTTTTGCGTGACCGATCGCCACCGTACATCCCGCGTATCTGCGGCAGCGTCACATGCGATTCATCAATCACCACCAGATAGTTCTCCGGAAAATAGTCGAGGAGGCAGATGGGGCGTTCCCCGGCAGGGCGTCCTGAAAGATGGCGTGAATAATTCTCAATGCCGGAGCAGTATCCAAGCTCTTTCATCATCTCAAGATCGTAGCGGGTGCGCTCTTCAATCCGGCGAGCTTCGAGAAAGCGGTTTTCTGCGCGATAATAGTTCAACCTCTCAGCAAGCTCGTTTTCAATAGCGAGCATCGCCACTTTAAGCTTCTCCTCGTCGGCAACAAACTGCCGGGCTGGATAGATGAAGGCGTAATCATCAACACCAAGCACCTCCCCACTGTGAATATCAAAGGTCTGGATGCTTTCAATTTCGGAGCCAAAAAACTCAATTCTGAGGGCAAGCTCTTCATGTGCAGGAACAAGATCGATAATGTCTCCCCTTACCCGGAACTTACCCGAAGCTGGCTGAACATCGTCACGAATGTAGTGGAGGGCAATCAGCTCTTTCAGAAAGAGATCCCGATCTTTTTCCATCCCGGAACGCAGCTCAATAATCTGCGCTTTCCAGTCTTCAGGTGAACCCAGTCCATAAATACAACTGACTGAACTCACCACAATAACATCCTTCCTGCCGCTCAGCAAGGCACTGGTAGCCTTCAGCCGAAGCCGTTCTATCTCGTCGTTGATACGCAGATCCTTGGCGATATATTTGTCAAGAGAAGGGAGATATGCTTCGGGCTGATAAAAATCGTAGTAGCTGACAAAATACTCTACCGCATTATCAGGAAAAAATTGCTTGAGCTCGCCGTAGAGCTGCGCTGCAAGAGTCTTGTTATGGCTCATCACCAGCACCGGCTTGTTGACCTGGGTAATGACGTTGGAGATGGTAAAAGTTTTTCCGGAACCTGTCACCCCAAGCAACGTCTGATAGGGATTCCCTGACAGTACGCCGTCACAAAGCTCCTCAATGGCTTTCGGCTGGTCACCAGCCGGACGGTAAGGACTGACAAGCCGAAATGTTCCGCCGATGCTCTCTTGCATAAACAACGTTCCTCTTTTTAAAAATTTTTCGCCCCCACTCCTGCACCTTCTTGCTCTATTAAAAAGAACTATTAAAGCTCTTTGTTAGTTCTTCCGAAAGAATATATGTAACATTAAGTACATCGGATTTTTGCATCTTGGAACTCATCATGATCAGATGAGAGTGGTCGGGGTTTGACAGCGTCAGCTTGCATGAATTGCTCATGTTGAAACAAGAAGTTATTGATGACGGTTGCAATTATCTGCTTTTAATCCCATTATTATCTTTTTTTGATGCCGGATCATTTTCAACCATGTATGAAACGCAGTGTCCCAATGTTCATTGTAGGGACACTTTTTCTGCATTTAATTTCCTGTACCCCCATGATAAAAGAAATCAAGCCTTACCCATACTCGACAGTTCCCGGAGATTCCCTCCACACGAGAATTTATACGCTTAAAAACGGACTGACCGTCTACATGAGCCCCTATCATGACGAGCCGAGGATATACACCTCTATTGCCGTCCGGGCTGGCAGCAAAAATGATCCTGCAGAGACGACCGGTCTTGCGCACTATCTTGAACACATGCTTTTCAAGGGAACTGATTCCCTTGGCTCGCTTGACTATGAAAAGGAGCATGTCGAACTTGAAAAGATTACAGAACTTTACGAACAGTACCGTTCAACCGCCAATATTGAGAAGAGAGCGGCAATCTACAAGATGATCGACTCACTCTCCAACGCGGCCGCAGGCTATACTGTACCAAATGAGTATGACAAATTGCTCAGCTCAATAGGCGCACAGGGCACCAATGCCTACACCTGGGTCGAACAGACCGTCTATGTCAATGATATTCCGTCAAACAAATTTGACCAGTGGCTGACCATCGAAGCAGAACGGTTTCGCAATCCGGTCATGCGGCTCTTTCATACCGAACTTGAAACCGTCTATGAAGAGAAAAACATGACCATGGACAGTGACAGCCGCAAGATATGGGAAAATCTTTTTGCCGGACTTTTTAAAAAACACACTTACGGGACCCAAACCACCATCGGCAAAGCCGAGCACCTGAAAAACCCCTCGATCAAAAATGTTGTCGATTACTACCGCTCCCATTATGTTCCGAACAATATGGCTCTCTGCATCGCTGGTGATTTTGATCCTGAGACAACGATCAAGCTGATTGACGAAAAGTTTTCTGTGCTGCAACCCAAAAAGGTGCCTCCGTTTACGCCTGCTGTTGAAGCGAATATCACGAAACCCTCGGTCATCAAGGTCAAGGGACCTGAATCTGAAGAGCTGGTGATTGGATACCGGTTCAATGGAGTCAACAGCTCCGATGCCGATTACCTGACACTGGTTGACAAGGTTTTGTTTAACCAGACTGCCGGTCTGATTGACCTTAACCTGAACCAGAAGCAGAAAGTCCTTGATGCCGGTTCGATGCTGATTATGATGAAAGACTACTCCACACATATTTTGAGTGGAAAGCCGAGAGAAGGCCAAAGTCTGGACGAAGTAAAGGAGAAGCTGCTCAGCCAGATTGAACGTCTCAAAGAGGGAACGTTTCCTGACTGGCTGCTTGAAGCGGCAATCAATGACCTGAAAATCGAGCAGCTTAAACTCTACGAAACCAACCACGGAAGGGTTGAAGCTTATGTTGATGCATTCGTATGGGGAATGCCATGGCCAGAGTATGTCAGCCAGATCGAGCGCCTCCAGAAAATCACAAAAGAAGATATTATTGCGTTTGCCCGGAAGCATTACAACTCGAATTATGTCGCAGTCTACAAAGAGCACGGCACACCAAAAAGTGAGGTGAAAATCCAGAAGCCACCGATCACCCCTCTCACGGTAAATCGGGATACCTCGTCACATTTTGCAGAAAAACTTCTGGCCAGGAAATCAGAACAAACCAAACCCTCTTTTCTTGATTATAAAAAGGATATCGGTTTTTTTGATGTCAATCTCTCCATCAAGCTGCATTATGTGCAAAACAGTGAAAACGAGCTCTACTCGCTCTATTATGTCTTTGATATCGGAAAAAATAACAGCAAAAATATTGATCTTGCGCTCGACTATCTCTCCTATCTCGGTACATCAGACCTCACCCCCAAAGAGTTCAGCCAGGAACTCTATAAAATCGGTTCAAGCTTTTCAGCATTTACCGCCGATAATTACGTATACCTGAAACTTTCCGGACTTCAGAAAAACTCTGCGGCCGCAATTCGGCTGCTTGAAAAACTTCTCGTTGATACCCGCCCTGATGAAGAGGCACTTGAAAATCTTAAAGCTGGCGTGATGAAAGAGCGGGCAGATGACAAGCTGTCCAAGAAAAAGATACTCTTTGAGGCCATGACGAGTTACGGCAAGTACGGGTCTGTCTCGCCTTTCACCAACGTGCTGAAAAACAGTGAGCTTGATAAAGTCACCTCGAAAGAGCTGCTTGAAGAGATACGAACGCTTTTGCAGTACAGCCATCGGGTACTCTACTACGGTACAGCCTCTTCGCAGGAGGTACTCGGTGAACTTCGTTCAGTTCGGCATTATCCAGAATCGTTTACAACTCCGCCAACAAACGACCTGTTCAAGGATCTGGATCAAGCGGATAATCTTGTCTATTTCGTTGATTACGATATGACGCAGGCCGAGGTCATTCTGCTGACAAGAGATGAACTCTACAGTCCATCGATCGTACCCACAGCAACCCTCTTCAATGAATATTATGGAGGGGGAATGTCATCGGTGGTTTTCCAGGAACTGCGTGAAGCAAAAGCTCTGGCATACTCGGTTTTTTCGGTATACAAGACACCAAAACAAAAGAAAGAGCACAACTATATTATCAGCTACATCGGCACCCAGGCTGACAAGCTGCCCGAAGCGCTTGAAGGAATCAGCCACCTGATGCAAGAGCTGCCAATGTCACCAAAACTGTTTGCTTCGGCACAAAACGGCATTCAACAGAAAATTTCAACCGAACGACTGACAAAAACGGAGATACTTTTCAATTACGAAGAGGCTGTCAGACTCGGACACGACAATGATATCAGAAAGGAAATTTATCATGATACAGCGCTGATGAGCCTCAGCGATATCGAAAAATTCCACAGCAAGCATTTCAACAACAAAAAGCATGTTATGCTGGTACTGGGCAAAAAAGAAAATCTTGATATTGAGACCCTGCGGAAATACGGAACCGTTAAAGAGCTGAAGGTTGATGATATTTTCGGCTATTAAACTCATGCAAGGTTACCTGCCTGCCTGAATTGTTACTATGAAAATTCTTGACAAGTACATATTCAGGGAGTTTGCTAAAGCATTTATTTTTAGCTCCATTGTCTTTGTTTGCCTGTTCATGCTCATCAACATGGTTGAAAAACTTGATGAGTTCATGGACAACAAGCTTGCTCTGTGGGATATCGGTTATTATTACCTTCTCTCGATACCTTCCACTTTTCTGGTAACATCGCCGGTCAGCGCCCTTCTTTCATCAATACTTGTCTCGGGAAGGCTCTCTTTTTCAAGCGAACTTCCGGCAATACGATCGGCTGGCGTCAGTATGCGTCAACTGCTGCACCCATTTTTTATCGGCGGCATCCTCATTCTCCTGATAAATCTTGCTAATGCATGGTGGATAGCTCCAGCGGCATTTACAAAAACCAACTCCTTTGAACAGCATTATTTCGGCCAAAAAAAATCACGGCCACAAGAGAACAGCAATATTCATCTTCTTGAACCAGGCGCCCGTATTGTCTCGATAGGCAGCCTTGATCCTGACCGATCAAACCTCAGCGCTGTTTCCATAGAGGAGTTCATCGGCTCCCGACTCAGATCACGAATGGATGCTGATGCAATGCACTATGACCCGGCGCACAAAGAGTGGATCATGCAGAATGTTTCAACCCGTATTTTTACTGGAGAGCAAGAGATTTATAGTGTCGTACCGTTGAAACCGGTAAAACTTGCACTTTCACCCCACACACTGGCAGAACTCAATATGCAACCGGACGAAATGAATATCAGCCGACACTACCGCTATCTTTCAGAAAAACGTAACGCAGGCTTTTCAGGTCTTGAACGCTCAATGGTTAAATTCCATAACAAAATTGCAATGCCATTCGCCTCGCTCATTATCATTCTGATCGGCGTACCACTCTCCGCCAAAAAAAAACGCGGAGGGCTCGCCTCTGAAATCGCCATCACACTGTTCGCGGGGTTTCTCTATCTCGCACTGCAGAAAACCATTGCGATCACAGGGTATCAAGGACTTATACACCCTATGCTCGCCGCATGGCTGCCGAATCTGCTCTTCCTCAACATCGGCTATATGATCTATAAAACTGCTATCGACTGAGCTTGAGGGCTCGAAACAATGGTTTGGCTGACAGATACATGCTTAAACGCAGGAGGGAGCGCTGGCAACAAATGTTAGCCAGCGCTCCCCGCTTCACGTCGTCATCGTTAGTAGAAGATAATTCTGAACAAGCTCTCAGCTACCGATATACTCCTTAAGAATCTTGCTGTATGCCGACTGACGCAATCTCCGTATCGCTTTTTCCTTGATCTGCCGGACACGCTCCCGAGTTAATCTGAATTTCTCTCCAATCTCTTCAAGCGTGAGCGGATTATCCATGCCAATCCCGAAATATGACTTGATAACATCAGCTTCTCGCGGTGCAAGAACAGAAAGCGAGCGTTCAACTTCAAGGGTCAGTGAATCGCGGTTGAGACCGTAGTCAGGCAGATGACCATCATTCTGCAAAACATCAAGCAGGCGGTTATCGTCACCCTGGGCAAATGGCGCATCAACCGAAACATGACGCCCTGCAATTTTCAGTGTATCGGCAACATCCTGTGAATCCATTTCAAGCAGGGTAGCAAGCTCCCTTGTATTGGGGTCGCGTTCAAATTCCTGCTCAAGCTGGCTGTAAGCTTTACTGATCTTATTGAGAGTACCCACCCGGTTAAGAGGAAGCCTGACAATTCTCGACTGCTCAGCAAGTGCCTGGAGAATGGACTGCCTGATCCACCATACCGCATAAGAGATAAATTTGAATCCACGGGTTTCATCGAACCGCTTTGCCGCCTTGATAAGACCAAGATTCCCTTCATTAATCAAGTCACCGAGGGTGAGGCCCTGGTTCTGGTACTGCTTGGCCACCGAAACAACAAATCGCAGGTTGCCTTTTATCAGTTTGTCAAGAGCGCGCTTTCCCCTCTTGTATTCGGTCGTATCGACCGGCATATCAAAACCCTCTTTTATCGCCTTGGTCAGCCGAACCTCATCTTCGGCGGTCAAAAGATCATATTTACCTATCTCCTGCAAGTAACGATCAAGAGAAAGGCTTTCGCGATTGGTTATCTGTTTGCTTATTTTGAGTTGCCTCATATAGAACTCTCCTTGAGAACTTCAGCAAGTTAAACTACTCCCACCGATTTGTCTTGATAAACCAGAAAAGTCGGACGATACCGCTTTTTGCGAATTAAACCTAATAAAAAGATTTCACTTTATTCCATAACCGTAACTGCAAACCGAAATCCGGGTTATCCTCAATCGCTCAGAACAGCAAGGCTACCCATGAGTTTTTCAAGATTATCCTCAGCCTCCCTGAGCTTTTCACTCTCTTTTGCAACAATATCTCGGGGTGCATTATCGACAAAACTATGATTTGAAAGCTTTCTTCGAACTGACGCAACATAAGAAGAAACATTGTCTATCTCCCTCTGAAGACGAACCTGCTCCCTTTCAAATGATATCAACCCCTCAAGCAGTACAAATAGTTCATTCCCTTCAACAACAGATCCTGCCGCATGACGCGGGCGATCTCTGTCGACCATAAGTTTTGGGGTACAATGACCAAGGGTGGCCACAAGAGGAAGGTTCGCCTCAAACACCAGACGATCGCCATCATTGGCTGGCCTGAGAAGAATCTCTGCCTGACTGCTGTGAGGAACACCAAACAATGAACGCAGACTTCTGACCTCAGTGATCAGCTTCTGTATCAAAGAAAAACTGCGCACATCAAGACCTGAGAGTTCGGCATCAGCAAGGGGCATCGGTGACAGGGCAATACTCTCTTCCAATGAACGCGGCAGAACATGATGCCAAATCTCATCAGTAATAAACGGCATCACCGGATGCAACGCTTTCAGGGTGCCCTCAAGCACATAAACCGCAAGGCAAACCGCCTCCTGGGCCTCTTTTCTTGTCAGCTCCCCTGAAAGCTTCACCTTCAGCGCTTCCAGATACCAGTCACAGTAATCTCTCCAGAAAAAATCATGGAGCAGCCTGACAATGTCATTAACCCTGAACTGGCTGAAAGCTTTATGATACCGCTCAAGCATCCCGTTGAATCCGGCAAGAAGCCATTGCTCCGCAAGACTAAAACTTCCGGTACACGGATCGAAGTCACGATAAACGGCGGCGAACTCCTCATGATCACTGAAATACTTCTCGCGCTGCATGAAAACAAGTCGTGAAGCATTCCATATTTTCGTTGCAAAATTTCTCCCGAGCTCGCACTTCTCCTCACCGAACAGGACATCCTGACCAAGAGGCGCAATATAAATAATGGTAAAACGCAGGGCATCGGTACCGTAAGTGTCCATCACCTTGATCGGATCAGGCGAATTACCGAGGGACTTTGAGAGCTTGCGCCCCTTCATGTCGCGGATAATGCTGGTAAAATAGACGTCACGAAAGGGTACCTCTCCCTTGAAATAGAGCCCAGCCATGATCATTCTGGCTACCCAGAAAAAAATGATGTCCGGTCCGGTTACGAGGGTATTGGTCGGATAAAAAGCTTTGAGATTGTCGTTGACACTCTGTTTATCCGTCCAGCCAAGCGTTGTCAGCGGCCAGAGCCACGAAGAGAACCAGGTATCAAGCACATCATCATCCTGCACAAGCTTGTCGGTACCGGCAAGATGACAGGCCTCCTGAAAGGTGGCAGCAACCCACACCCTGCCTTCAGTGTCATACCAGGCTGGAATACGATGTCCCCACCAGAGCTGGCGGGAGATACACCAGTCCTGGATGTTCTCCATCCAGTGGCGGTAGGTATTGATCCAGTGCCGGGGATGAAAACGGATTTCTCCCTCATTGACAACCTGAAGCGCCTGTTCTGCAAGAGGCTTCATCCTGACAAACCACTGCTCGGAAAGATAGGGCTCAACAACCACGTCTGCTCGCTCGGAATAGCCAACATTATGCTCGTACTCTTCAACACGCACAAGATTGCCAAGCTCTTCAAGATCCTTGAGAATTTTTTCGCGAGCGTCAAAACGGTCCATACCGCCATAACCAAACTCATCGGTCATTCTACCATCTTTACCGACAACAGAAAGAATCGGAAGATTATGACGCTGTGCAACGGCATAGTCGTTGGCATCATGCGCCGGAGTGATTTTCAGTGCACCAGTACCAAACTCAATATCAACATAGTCATCCGCAATAATGGGAATATGCCTTCCTGCCACCGGCACAACGGCAAGCTCCCCAATCAAGTGACGGAAACGGGAATCCTCCGGGTTAACGGCAATGGCAACATCTGCCAGAATGGTTTCAGGTCTGACTGTTGCAATGGTGATAAAGTCGCCGGGATGGCTGACAAGAGCATACTGCACATACACCAGCTTGTCCTTGCGAGGCTTCATGATCACCTCCTCATCGGAGAGTGCTGTCTGTGACACCGGACACCAGTTGATAATGCGGGTACCTCGGTAGATCAACCCGTCACGATAGAGTGTAATAAAGGCATTGATAACCGCTTCGGAGGCGCTGTCATCCATGGTAAAAAGGTTACGCCGCCAGTCACAGGAGATGCCAAGTCGTCGAAGCTGCTTGAGAATAAGGCCGCCGTACTCCTCCCTCCACTGCCATACGTGACCAAGAAACTCCTTTCGACCGAGATCGTGGCGGGTTATTCCCTCTTTTTTCAGTTTTCGCTCCACTACCGTCTGTGTCGCAATACCAGCATGATCGGTGCCGGGAAGCCACAATGCCTCTTTGCCTGTCATACGACTGTAGCGGATAAATATATCCTGCAGCGTATGGTTCAGGACATGGCCCAATGTAAGACTGCCGGTAACATTAGGGGGAGGCATAAGAACGGTATAGGGCTCTTTTCCCTCTTCGAGCACACGGGAGCTTTCGGCATGGAAGCTGCCAATTGCTTCCCAGTGCGAACTTCTCCACCGATCTTCGACGTCGTGATGATTATAGCTTTTGTCCAAATTAAATAGTTCGGTCTGATCGCTCATGATAACATCGTTCGGGTTAGTCCTTCTTTTCAGGCAGGGGACGTTTCTCAAAAATAGCGTCAATAATGCCGTAATCAAGCGCCTCCTGTGCGTTCATCCAGCGATCCCTTTCCGAATCCTCCCTGACCTGCTTCACATCCTTGCCTGTATGTTTGGCAAGCAGTTCATCAAGCAACCTGCGGATCTTCTCTATTTCACGGGCCTGAATAATAATATCAGTCTCCTGACCATGCGCACCGCCGGAGGGCTGATGAATCATAATCCTTGAATGAGGCAGTGAGGCCCTCTTTCCTTTTGCTCCGCTGGCAAGAAGAAATGCACCCATGCTTGCAGCCATACCGACACAAACTGTTGAGACTTCCGGACGGATATACTGCATGGTATCATATATCCCGAGACCGGCAGAGACACTTCCGCCCGGAGAGTTGACATAGATATAAATATCCCGTTCCGGATCTTCAGATTCGAGAAAAATAAGCTGGGCCATAATCAGGCCAGCCACATGCTCGTCAATCCCGCTTCCGAGAAAGATAATTCGTTCACGCAAAAGCCTTGAAAAAATATCGAAAGCACGCTCGCCACGTCCTGAAGTTTCTATAACCATGGGAACAAGAGTGTTGGTAATCCCCTGTTCTATAGCGCATGAGTACATTTTTTTGGCATGGTGCTCAAAACCAAAATTAATATTTGCCATAGCTATCCTGTTGTTTGAAATTGGTAAGTCGTTCAAAATCAGATTGGCACAACATGCGCCCCGCTCGAGCAGCTCAACTGGAGCTCCTGATACTGATTGTCAAAATACTCAGTGACAACAATAAATCAAGACTTCCCGTTTCAATTAGCAAAAAAAGAGAGTTCTCCTGTCTTGCATGAAAGCAGGAAAAATGGCGCCATTTCTCTATATTCTGGGCCAAACAAACATCAAAACGTTGCGGAACATGCAGGTACGCCTCATTTCAGTCACCACCCCACTCATACAGGTTGACAACCAGCCACTTTCATCTGAAGGGCTTATTGCTTACTGTGCACGAGTATCCAGCCCCAATCAGGAAACGCTGGATTATGAAAGGCTCCTTGCCTACTGTATTGCACACAAGCATTGGAGCGTCTTTGAAATGGTTGATATGACTGTGGAAATTGTGACTTCAAGAGCCATTTCACCGCAGATTCTCCGTCATAAAAGTTTTCAGTTTCAGGAATTTTCTCAACGGTACGCCAAAGCTCAGGAGATTGAGCGATACCAGCCAAGGCGCCAGGACAGCAAAAACCGCCAAAATTCCCTTGATGATCTTGATGAAACGACACTACAGTGGTTTGATGAGGCGCAGGATCGTATTGCCCGAATGGCGCTTGAGGAATACAATCAGGCGCTTGAAAAGGGCATTGCCAAGGAGTGCGCAAGAGTGCTCTTGCCGCTGGGCACCCAAACAAAACTCTATATGAAGGGATCGGTAAGAAGCTGGATCCACTATCTGGAGGTGCGAACAGACAAAAGCACGCAACAGGAGCACCGGGAAATTGCCATTGAGATAAAAAAAATTTTCATGGCACAGTTCCCGGTTACAGCAGCAGCGCTTCACTGGAGTTAGACCTTGAGCATACCGAGCAGAGTGACCAGTTCGTTTTTCAGATCCCTCCGGGAAATAATGCGATCAAGAAACCCATGTTCAAGCAGAAACTCGGCACGCTGAAATCCTTCGGGCAGATCTCTTTTGATGGTATCCCTGATCACTCTGGGACCGGCAAATCCTATGAGGGCTTTCGGCTCACTGATATTGATATCGCCAAGCATGGCAAAAGATGCGGTGATACCACCCATTGTAGGATCGGTAAGAAGAGAGATATAGGGCAGTTTCCTCTCACTGAGCCGGGTAAGCCTGGCCGCAGTTTTAGCCATCTGCATCAGACTGAATGCGCCTTCCATCATCCGGGCGCCACCTGACTGGGAAATAACAAGAAGAGGAGCATCAAGTTCAAGCGACTTGTCCACAGCACGAGCTATTTTTTCACCAACAACAGAACCCATTGAACCACCGATAAAACCAAAATCCATGGCTGAAACAACAAGGGGGCGACCTCCGCATTCTCCATAAGCATTGCGACACGCCTCGGTTTTTCCCTTCTTTTCAATCGTATCATGAACCCGGTCGGGATATTTCTTCGTATCGGTAAAACTGAGAGGATCGGCAGAACGGAGGTTATCGTCAAACTCGATGTATTTGTCGCAATCAAAAAGAATCGAGAAATACTTATAGGGAGATATCCTGAAGTGGTGACTGCATTCCGAACAGGTGTAAACGTAATCTTCAAGCTTTTTTTTGTGAAGCATCGCTCCGCACTCTTCACATTTCCACCACAATCCTTCCGGCATATCTCGCTTGTCGGTTGGACGTATTGAGGGTTTTACCCGATTAAACCATGCCATGTTTACAATGAAGAGTAAAGGTTATACATTAAACCTCAAGATATGAAGTCCACAGGAGATCTCAAAAACGAGCTGTATAAAACCCTTTTATAACGACTTTATAAACGAGGAGCACCACCTTTGTTGAACGTCAGAACAATTTTCTGCATAACCGCACTACTCATCGCCACTCTCTTCACGGAAATGACGACACAACCTGATGCTGTGGCCTCACCGACTACACTGATCTATCCCGACACGCTAAAACTTCCCCAGCACCGCTTTACCCTGTTCAAATTCATGAGGCCTGCAAGAAAAACGGTAGGTCTTGCACTTTCCGGAGGCGGCGCTAATGGTCTTTCGCAAATTGGCATCCTCAAGGCTCTTGATGAGGCAGGTATTCCCGTCGATTGTATTGCCGGTACAAGCATGGGCGCCGTTATCGGAGGGCTCTACTCTTCTGGATACAGTCCGGAAGAACTTGAAGAGATCGCCCATAGACTGCCCTGGCAATCCTTTATTTCCCTCCAGGATAATTATACCCGCTCAAACATTTTTCTTGAACAGCAACGAATCCGCGACCGTGCATCTCTGGCCATCCGTATTGAGAAGCTGAAACTCCTTATTCCTAAAGCACTTAATTCAGCCCAGGAGATGACCGGAACCCTTGACCTCCTGGCATTGAACGCTCTCTATAGTGCTTCAGGCAATTTCTCAACTCTTCCGATCAATTTCAGGGCAGTTTCGACCGATCTTGTTTCAGGAATGCGTATAACACTTTCCAGTGGCTCCCTGTCAGAAGCAATGCGGGCAAGTAGTACTATTCCGATTCTTTATGAACCGATCATCCGTGACGGTTACCAGTTGGTTGATGGGGGGCTCGTTGCAAATCTTCCGGTTGACGAACTCGATGCGTTCAATGCCGACTATAAAATTGCGGTCGATACGCACGGCAGCATGTATGCAACTGGCGGCGAACTTGATCTTCCCTGGAAAGCCGCCGATCAAGCGATGACCATCCTCACAAAATTGCAGTATCCAGCGCAACTTGCAACCGCCGATATTGTTATAACTCCCGAACTCGGCGACCATAAAGCTACCGATTTTTCAGATATCAAAGCTCTTGTCGCCGCAGGCTATGCCAAAGGAAAAGTCGCTGCAGAAACCATAAAACTCAGGATAGAAAAAAAGAGTTCCCGAAGTATTGCTATCGGAACGTATACCAAAACATTCCTGTTTGCACAAGAAAATCCGGGATATAGCCCTGTTGCATCTGCCATTATCCACAATGCAACAGACC
>CAJAAV010000099.1 GCA_903937835.1 uncultured Chlorobiaceae bacterium
AATCATCATAAGCCTTCTGGTGCTTTGCTACAGGCTTGCCCGATTCGAGTTCCTGTTTGTACTGAACCAATTCTTCGTTAAAGGAGTCTACATCCTTGGCATGGCTGCTCGCATTATAGTACAGGTGAAGATAACAGCGACGATTTTCCTTTCCCCAAGGATAGATTCGCGAGTGGACATACAGTATTTCGTCATCAAGCTTGCGATACCCGGCAGGCCCATGGATAGTTTCACGAATGTCGTCAATGGCATTCTGCAACCACTTGTTGTTCAATGGGATACCAATGGTAAAACGATCACGGCGCTGCACCAGATCGTCAATGTTCTTTTTGCTATAGAACCCTTTATCCATAACAAAATGTACTCGCTTTACCTCAAGTGCCTTGAAGGTCAGCACAAGATTGTGCAGCGTTGAAACATCGTTTATACTACCCGGAACACGATGGTAATAGAGGGGCAACGCTGTTTTCTGCCCGAAGAGCATGGCAAGATTGAGTTAGGGAAGCTTCTCGTCATCACGGTTATAGCCGTATTTGATGAATTCATTCAACTCCGAGTAGG
Organism: uncultured Chlorobiaceae bacterium; assembly: GCA_903937835.1. GTDB lineage: Bacteria > Bacteroidota > Chlorobiia > Chlorobiales > Chlorobiaceae > Chlorobium. The sequence goes on from CAJAAV010000099.1 coordinate 562, forward strand.
AGGAAATAGAGGTTATGTCGTAACACAGGTAATCATCTTCCAAAGCTTTTTTCATCCATTTCGCCAAAAACGTCTGTTTCTCATCGAGACCAATGGAAGAGATTATCTCGCTGATTCGTTGACTACTGAGGGATGTTGCAAGGCTTGGCTCATGGCTTTTCGCCCATGACGAGCAGTGGGTGAGCGCCCCACCCTGGATAGCCAGATAAGAGGCCATTGCCAGTATTTGGCGATAAGTTTTCGGAAAGCAGCTCTTCAGCAAGCTTGCCAAACCGGTACTTTTGGACAGCTCATTGAGCACAACGGCAGGCCCGACGATTTGAGCTGACGCAGTAATTGACGGATCCCGAAGCGCAGCCTGCTGTGGGCTCAACCGTTTCGAGGGAATGATTTTTCCGGTTGCAGGGTCAATTTTTCCGATACACACCTGCTTGTTACGCGACTGCTTGAGTTCCTTGTTCCAAACGGCAACCGCTTCGTAAACGTAGGTGACTCCAGTTTTTTTGTTGAGCTGACGCACTTGATAAGCCATGATTTTCTCCTTTGGGTTATAGTTATAATTATAACTATTAAAAACGACAAAACCAAGGATTGTTTTTCGATAAACCAAACTATTTTATGAGAATATGCTTCTCATCGTTATATATTGCTCGGGAAATAAGGGTAGAATATGATGACCGTACCGATTACTTCAGTCGAAGGGTTGTCTGGAATGTATAAAGCGTTGCTGCACGATGAGCAGCAACGCTTTATACAAAAGTTACTGCAGTAAGAAGCTGGCAGGCTTGAAACGCTCGCATTGTATGAAGCATGCCGTGAGGCCAAAGATGAGGGTGATTATTTAACAGATGATGAAAAAACCTCCTTTCTTGCCAGCTTGCCACAATGAAACTCTTAATCAGTAAGCGTTTTGCAAAAGATACCCGGTAAATTCGAGATGAACGTATTTTACTGAGGGTTATTGACTGGTTTTTAGAATTACCAAATGAGGTTCGGCAAAAGTTAAAAACTGAAATCTGTCAGATAGAGGAGCAACAAAAGATGAAATATGTTACCAGTTTTGAGCGAGATGCTCGGGAGGAAGGCATTTTGCTGGGCAAAGCGGAGGGCATTTCGCTGGGTAAAGAACTTGGGTGAGGGTACAGAGAAGGGAGTATTACAAGGCAGGCTTGAGGTTGCCCGCTACCTTGTGGCAAGTGGGTTTAGTACGGAGCAGGCGGCAAGTGTTGCTAACCTGCCGATTGCGTTACTGTAATGGCCTTAAACCTTTAACCTTGAACTTTGAACCTTGATTTTCTTGATTGTTCTCAATCCCGAATCATACTCATCATGCCAATCCCAGGAATCATGGTTTAGACAGATGGTGGATTGCGTAGCCATCTGGAGGTTCGGTGCTTGTTCAAGGTAACTCTATGAGATAACAGGTTAGATTGGTGTGGTTTTACACGACTGGCTGAAAGGGGAGCCCCTTTTTTCTTTGCCAGTACGGTATCGGGTAAATCGTTTGCACAGGGAATTTATTTCACATATACTACGTTTGCGCTATAACCAAACAAATGACGAAAAGAAAACCATGAGCACCCCCTCACCCCGAAAACTAATCACTTTTGACTGGGCAATGAAGCGTTTGTTGCGCAGCAAAGCCAACTTTGATATACTTGAAGGTTTTTTGAGCGAGCTGCTGGGCGAAGACATTCGCATCCTTGAAATTCTGGAGAGTGCAAGCAACAAAGAGAGTAAACGCGACAAATCCAACCGTGTTGATCTCAAGGTGAAAAACAGCAAGGGTGAGCTTGTCATTATCGAAGTGCAGTTTGATCGGGAACTTGATTACCTGCAACGGGTACTTTACGGCACATCGCGGGTCATCACCGAGCATCAGAAAGAGAGTGAGGCGTATGCAACCCTGGTGAAGGTTATCTCGGTCAACATCCTTTACTTTGAGCTTGGCCATGGCACCGACTACATCTATCATGGCACCACAACCTTCACCGGTATCCATGACCATGACAAACTGGAGCTTGATCTCCGTCAACAGCAGCTGTACTGCAAGATTCAGATACACAATATTTACCCCGAATACTACCTGATCAGGATCAACAACTTTAACC
>CAJAAV010000100.1 GCA_903937835.1 uncultured Chlorobiaceae bacterium
AAATCAGACAATAGAGACGGACGCTGGAGGTATGAAAAATATACTTATATAGCTTTAATATAACACTTTATGAAGATTTTTCAAAACATTTTTGATGTGCTCAAAGTCCGACAGGCTGCTAGGCATAGAGCAAGTCAGGGTCAAAGTCTGCCCCATTTGGCCATACTATAGTTCCAACTTCCTCGTCAACGGTGACTTGCCTGAAAAAATCATGATTGCGCAGCGGTTCATAGAGTTCACCATACAAAATGGGTTCCAGATTGATTTCCCTTACCGTACCGTTATCGAAATGTACACGCAATGAAAAGCCGTCAAGAATATCGACAGCTAAGACACTTATAAATTGATGTTTCATAGTGCGTTATCGTCTTGAATTAACGAAGCGGTTCTATTTTTACCGGAGCCTTGCCATCCTGTAACAAATCCCAATCGGTCATAAGTTCAAACTGATGAATTTCAGCCCAAGCCATCACAAGTCGCCGTTGCCTTTCGGGTAATGCGCCTTCCATCATGGTAACCGGGTCAATAGAAAAAACGGCTTGTGAATCCCGGGTAATAGGCGTGAAAATAAGGCGTATGATGGGGAACATCCAGCTCAGCATACATTCGTATCAAAATCCCGAAAAATCGTGATAGTTCAGGCATTATCCAACAGTTTACTTTTAAAGAAGTTGCTGGAAGTATTGCCTTGATGAAATCCTAATAATCTCTGTACGAAATTTACTCAAATAACAGGCTGAGGCTTGCTCGCAGGAGATGAGTCTCTTGCTGAACATTATCTCAACAACATCAGTTATTATCGACTTGCGGGTTATTGGTGGCCAATGCAGGCGGATAAAGTCAATCATCTTTTTAAACCGAACAGCCGTTTCGAGGATGTTGTTGCTCTCTACAGTTTTGACTGTGAATTGAGACTTTTGCTCTTCAATGCTATCGAACGGATCGAGATCGCTCTTCGTACCCGTATGATTAATCATCTTGCTCACGAAGTTGATGACCTGGAGATAGAGTCTGCCTCTGAGATTATTATTTACACATCACCGAAAACGACGATCTCTATGATCCGGACTATAATGATATGCTTCGGGTGGCTTTCTGTTACAAATTCAAGCGCGGGAAGCTCAGTGACCTCGTAAGCCTTTTTTCTGGTCGTAATTTTGAAACCCGCTCTTATGAAGATGCCATCGCTGAGGCCTCTTTTCTGACGCTCAGCGAAGCGGTGATTACCTTCATGAATGAGACGCTCTTCAAGCGCTTTGTCATGATTATCAAATCTGCCGGATTTGTTGATCCAAAATTGATGCGGTCACAGAACGCTCTCAATTTTGCCTATGTCCTGTTCTTGCATTTGAAAGAGATCAGGATGGAGGATGCGTTGATAGAACGCTACGCGAGCAGATGGCTTGTCATGAGCATTTTACTTGGCCGTTATTCCCCGTTCCCCTGAATCAAAATTTGACAGCGATATCAGGGAGATCAATGAATCAGGCATTGAGCGTGTGCTTCAGGATGTGGAAACGGCATACCTGACCGGGCTCATTCTGGGATTCCGGGTTGATCCAGCGTTTGACAACAGCAGGGAGTAGTGCGCCCGCGCTTCATGTTTTTTGGGCGGTGCAGGCAAAACTGTCCTCAATCGAACAGACTACCTCGATCTATGAAGCCTTTGTTCACCAAGGTCGTCTCTATCACTCTTGTTGAAACGTTGAAATAGTGTGCCGCTTCATCAAGCTTCTCTTCTCCGAAGTCTTCACCAACGAAATCCTTCAAGGCATCGGATGGACAGAGAAACTCCTGGGCGAAAGCTCGCTGAAACTTCTGCCGGACAGTTTTAACAGTGGTAACCGGCAGAAACTTGTCTGTATCTGGTGAATACAGCCGATCACCAACCAGACGTAAAAGAGCAAATCGGTGATTGGTGGAATATGAGGTGTTGAGGCAGACATCAAGATGATCCGGCGCTCCATTACGAAAACCAACCGTCATGGGGCTTTTTGCTCTATGATTGTTGGTGAAAAAATCGCTTGAGAGTGAAAAAAGGTCTATCAACTGTTTGTTGCTCGTGGGCCCATCCGGCAGCACCCAATACTTTCTTGCTGCGCGGGCAGCGACAGCCGCTCTTTCCCATGGCAACAAGGAAAAATCTATGCTGGCAGTCTCTGTTCTCAATGCTTTGGTATCGGGCACAAACATTCGTTCGGTATGGCCCTGAACGTTCCTGAAAAGTGCATCAAGAATTTCTGGCGAATCTGTTGTGCTTTGAGCCAGCACCTCAGCCACTGCGTCGTATCCTGATAGTTCGCCCTGGGCAAGCAGCGCAGCCATAAGCTCTTCAGGCGCTTCGTCGGGGTCATAACCCAATAATGCTTCCATCTCTCGCCACCTTACGGATGATGGGTTACTGCGCTCTTCAACGATATTCTCCCGGAGTTCATGCAGGAGGCTCGTTTTGCAGCCCATGGAATGCAATCGGTCAATCACGGCATCAGCAAAAGAGAGTGCTGTGGCTTCGAAGGTCGCTAGCGAAACAAACTCGCAAATTCCATTCAGGTATCGCACCATTTGTCGGCTGGCTGGAGGAGTTGCATTCATCCTGATCAGCAGTGCGGAGCCATCACTGTTGAAGCTCAAGTCGGGCCAGAGAAATCCCTGACCAATAGCGCCAAGCCGATGACTCATCTCCCAGGATTCTGATAAGTTACGCTCTGGCTCACGGACAAGGCGCCACCAATTTCCAAGTAACCACACCGCCATTGCATAAGCCGAGAGACGTGCGGCAGGTCGGATAGTTTTAGCATTGATATCTTCAAGTTCCGTAATGACCACTCCGCCAACGGTTATTTTAATATCAGCAAAGGTAAAGCGCTCTGCTTCATCAGGCGTGAAGCGCTCAAGCCATTCAAAATCAATTGCAAATGCGTTACTCATTGATGCTTCTCCATTTCAAAAGAACTTGCCTGGCGAAGGGATCGGTATCGGGCATAGGGTATCCATGATAAACTCCTGAACTGGCGTTTTCAAGTTGTGCCTCAACCGGAGAACCATCTGAAGTTACAGCCCAGATATTCTGGGGAAAACCTTCACGACGTACTTGACTGACCATCCCTTTTCTGGCCCCCTCTTGTAACAATCGTCCCGCTTCGGCTTTTGAAAAGATTCCAAGATCATCACAGAGTGATTTATCCGGCCTTGGTTGTGCTGGTGGTGTTAACCCAAAGTCACCGGGATTGCGTTTGTGTTCCGGGTTTCCGCCGTAACGAACGCTCTGGGCTATTTGTTCCAGCAACGCTGAACCAGGATCAGTATCAAAACGACGCTTGGGATTATATCCTGTTTTTCTTTTCATTTGAACAGGCGCTTTGTAAATTGGCTTCTGACTGCGTTGAATGTTCTCTTCGATGATACAACAATTGATCCCATAAAAGCAAAGCATTCTCCAACGCATGGCCTACGCCCGCTCATAAGGATAAACGTTTTTGTAGTTCCTGTTGAAGTAGGAGCCTACTGACCGGGCGGTTTTCAAATTCTCGAATTCGTGCTCCTGAACACCTTTGTCGGGCGTATGCTGAACCGTCAAGAAATTGAATATACACGGTTAAATTTTCCGCCGTCGTAACCGACGGCAGTGATGTTCGTTGATGCCACCGGTTGCATGATTTCAGTGATTGGCATTGTTGTCTCCTTGGGTAAATGATTGATTTCGCTAATCGCGAGCTCCGATGCCAGCGAAAGCGAAAAATCTTCCCGGCGGTTGTCCTATGCAGGGCAGAGAGCAGCGATCGCCAGAGCCTGGCGTGAATCTCAGCTCGTTTTATGATACATCCGATTTATTGAAAACAGCTTCCAGAGTCGGAGCTGTGAGAACCGCTTCACACCACGCTTCCAGATCCTTTGATTTGGCGCACTTTATCTGCTCTGAAACCCACTCGGGTAACAGACCAAAACGGCACTCAAGCAGCTTTTTCAGTATCCTGGATTCGCCCCTGACCATGCCAAGTCGTTCTATGCTTGTGATGTATTCCATCTTTTCTTTCTTCTCAATTGTTTCAAGTTCTTGCCAGATCCGGCTGTTCAGCCAATCAGGCAGTTGCATCAGCCAATCTGCAATATATAATAAATCAATGATACGTTGTTTGTCCCAGCGATGCTGATAGAGTATTCGTACCACACGAAGTTTTGCCTCGTAGCGTTCCTGATGCTGCTTCCTGGTTTTTTGGGTCAGGATATGAGCTGCCGTAATCCATCCAAAAGCGTTATCTGATTCGAGCAGCTCATCCAGACGCCCTTCGTAATCGGTCAGCTTGGCAACCGGAAACTCAAGAGAAAGCTTGCAGCCCAGCAAGGTAAACCCATAAGAGGTCGGTTTCCACTGCTTGTGTGTATCCGCCAGCACGGCCAAACTGGCAACTGGCCGGTCATATCGGTCGAAAATCCTGTAGTTATAGACAAAAATGCGTTTTGCAAACTCTGCCTGTTTGGTACCCTGTACTTCAACGTGAATGTATATCCACTTCTCGTCACCATTCAACACATTCACCCTGACCAGCTTGTCAACAAAACGCTTGCCCAACTCGGCTTCCTGAACTACGGCTCGCAGCTCTTGGTCCAGAAAGACATACTCCTTTGACCAATCTATTTCAGCGTGGGCCAGAGGGAAGTAGAACTCCATAAACTCCTCGAAGTAGTTCTCGACGGCCCTTTTCCACGGGCTGTCATACTGATCGTTTGGGGTATCCATAGGTTGTGTTGTGTTCCGGCAACGTTCATTGGGCAGACAGAGTACGCGCAGCGATGCGTAATAGTCAATATAAAACACTCTAATAATATCAACAATCTCCCTTAATACAAAATAATTCAGGTATTTTACGCATCAATGTTTATTGCCAGGATGCCGTTCGGAGTTATGCGGGACTGTCTCAATACCGTCACGACCTGTCCTATAGTAGTTCCCGACTCAAGTGGATATGGGGGGATCAGGCAAGCTCGATGGCTCATTATCTGCGCTTGTTGTTATACTTGAAAATACCGCATTGTACAGGATCGGCTGTTTGAGATCGATTTCGATAAAGTGGTAAAATGGATTGAGGCTTCGCAGCAAAAAGGAGAGGACGCTCTCAATTTCGCTTATGTCCTGTTCCTGCATCTGAAAGAGATCAGGATGGAGGATGCGTTGATAGAGCGCTATGTGCGGAGATGGCTTGCCATGAGCATTTTGCCTGGCCGTTATTCCGGCTCTCCTGAATCCAAATTTGACAGCGACATCAGGGAGATCAATGAATCCGGTATTGAGCGTGTGCTTCAGGATGTGGAAACGGCATGTCAGAGCGACTCATTTTGGGATTCCGGGTTGATCCAGCGTCTGACAACAGCAGGAAGTAGTGCGCCCGCGCTTCATGTTTTTTGGGCGGCACAGGCAAAATTCAATGACAAAGGGTTCCTGTCGCGAGATATCAGTGTGAAGGAGATGATTGAGCACCAGGGTGATATCCATCATATTTTTCCTCGGCAGTATTTGAAAGAAAATGGTTTCAGCCAGAGCCAGTATAATCAGGTGGCGAACTATGTCTATGTTCAGCAGGAGATTAACATCAAGGTAGGGAAGCGCTCTCCGGCAGACTATATCGGTCAAATCCGTGAGCAATGTCAAAGCGGGAAGCTCGCCTTTGGCGGTATTGATACTCTTTCAGATTTTGAAGCAAACCTTGAGGCTAACTGCATCCCCGGGACAATCTATCAGATGACGTTAAAAGATTATGAGGATTTTCTTGGGGCTCGCAGAGTGTTGATGGCGCAGAAGATCAAACGATATTATCAAAATTTATAACGAGATACCTCGGTTGTAATGAAAGTTGGTTTTGGAAATGGTTGCTGGTGTAATAAATCTTGTTGCAAAGTGTATCACTTAGTGATATCTTAACTGGCATGAGAGTTTTTACCAATAAATGGTTTTCCCGTTGGGCGGACGATGAGGAGCTTTCTGACTCTGTTTTGTGGTCAGCCGCTAAGGATGTTGTCGCAGGGCATGTTGAAGGCTCTCTTGGTGGGTGCTTATTCAAAAAGCGAATTCCTCGGGATGGCGGCGGCA
>CAJAAV010000101.1 GCA_903937835.1 uncultured Chlorobiaceae bacterium
ATGGGCACCATGATCCAGCGCCATAAATTAAAGGAGGAGGATTACCGTGGCGCACGATTTGCCTCGCACTCCCATCCGCTCATTGGCAACAATGATATGCTTGTTCTCACGCAACCGGAGATTATCTACGACCTCCATTGCGACTTTCTTGAGGCTGGCTCCGACATTATCGAAACCAACACCTTCAACGCCAACCCCATCTCTCAGGGAGACTACAATGCTGTAGAGCTGGTGAAGGAGCTGAATGTTGAGGCCACTCGCCTTGCGCGACGCGCTGCCAACGACTATACCGCAAAAACTCCCGACAAACCACGCTTTGTAGCTGGTTCCATCGGACCTACTAACAAAACGCTCTCACTCTCCCCCGATGTCAATCGGCCCGGGTACAGGGCAGTCACCTTCCGTGAGGTGGTCGATAACTATCTTGTTCAGCTTGAAGGGCTGATGGAAGGAGGAGTTGATCTGCTGCTCGTTGAAACGGTGTTCGACACCCTGAACTGCAAGGCCGCACTTTTTGCCATAGAAGAGTTTTTTGAGCGCACCGGCTGGCGTGTGCCGGTGATGGTCTCCGGCACGGTGGTGGATGCAAGCGGGCGCACCCTCTCCGGCCAGACCGCTGAGGCCTTCTGGACATCCATTGCCCACCTGCCGGATCTGCTTTCCATCGGCCTGAACTGTGCGCTGGGCTCAAAGCAGATGCGCCCCTTCATTGCGGCGATGGCGGGTATTGCTGAAAGTTATGTGAGCGTCTATCCGAATGCGGGCCTTCCCAACGAGTTCGGAGAATATGACGACTCTCCGGAATACATGGCCGCCCAGATTGCTGACTTCGCCACATCAGGATTTGTCAATATCGTTGGAGGATGCTGCGGCACCACTCCACAGCATATCAAGGCAATTGCGGATGCGGTCAAGAATCTTCAGCCACGCAAACGCCCTGCAAAAAAACATGAGCTGCAACTCTCCGGTCTTGAACCACTCTTTGTCAACCATACAACAGGCTTTATCAACATCGGCGAGCGCACCAACGTCACCGGATCGAAAAAATTTGCCCGTCTCATCAAGGAGGGCAACTATGACGAGGCGCTCTCTATTGCCCGCCAGCAGGTAGAGAGTGGCGCCCAGGTGATTGATGTTAATGTCGATGAGGGAATGCTCGACTCCGAGAAGGTGATGAAGGAGTTCCTCAACCTGATTGCCTCTGAGCCGGAGATCTCCCGTGTGCCGGTAATGATCGACAGTTCGAAATGGTCGGTTATTGAGAGCGGCCTGCAGTGCGTGCAGGGAAAGAGTATCGTCAACTCCATCAGCCTCAAGGAGGGTGAAGAGCTTTTCAAAGAGAGAGCCCGCAAGGTGTTACAGTACGGCGCAGCCACCGTGGTGATGGCTTTTGACGAACAGGGACAAGCCGATAATTATCAGCGCCGCATTGAAATCTGCAAACGCGCCTACGATATTCTGACTCAGGAGGTGGGCTTTCCTCCCGAAGACATTATTTTTGATCCCAACGTGTTGACCGTTGCTACCGGCATTGATGAGCACAACAACTACGCCGTCGATTTCATTGAGACTGTCCGCTGGATCAGGGAGAACCTCCCTTATGCAAAGGTTTCCGGCGGCATCAGCAATGTCTCCTTCTCTTTCCGTGGCAACGAAACGGTGCGGGAGGCGATGCACGCCGCTTTCCTTTACCACGCCATCCGTGCAGGGCTCGACATGGGCATCGTCAATGCCGGACAGCTCGCCATCTATCAGGATATTGATCCTGAACTGCTGGTGCGGGTTGAGGATGTACTGCTCAACCGTCGCCCCGATGCTACAGAACGACTGGTCAGCTTTGCCGAGACCATCGCCACAGGCGGGGAAAAGATCGAAGCCAAAGCTGCAGAGTGGCGGAGTGCTCCGGTTGAAGAGCGCCTGCGTCATGCGCTGATCAAAGGGATTGTTGAGTTTATCGAAGAGGATACTGAAGAGGCCCGACAGCTCTATCCGAGCCCGCTCCAGGTCATTGAGGGGCCACTGATGGATGGCATGAACGCCATTGGCGACCTTTTTGCTGTTGGCAAGATGTTCCTGCCACAGGTGGTCAAGAGCGCCCGCGTCATGAAGCGTTCAGTCGCCACTCTTTTACCTTACATCGCCGCAGAGAAGGCAAAGAACAAAGACACCCGCGCAGCCGCCAAAGTGCTCCTTGCCACAGTCAAGGGCGATGTCCACGACATTGGCAAAAATATTGTCGCGGTTGTGCTTGCCTGCAACAACTACGATGTTGTTGATATCGGTGTCATGATGCCCTGCGAAAAAATTCTTGAAGCGGTCGAGCGCGAAAAGGCTGACCTGCTTGGCCTGAGCGGCCTCATCACCCCGTCGCTTGATGAAATGGTGCATATCGCCAGTGAAATGGAACGTCTTGGCATGAAGATCCCGCTGCTTATCGGTGGAGCCACGACATCACGAATGCACACCGCCGTAAAAATTGCGCCGGTCTATTCGGGTGCGGTCGTTCAGGTGCTCGATGCATCCCGGAGCGTCCCGGTGGTCAACAGCCTGCTCAATCCGACCCTCAGCCCGTCGTATATCGCTGCTCTCAAAAAGGAGCAGGCAGGGTTGAGAGAGATCCACTCGTCGAACAGCGCTTCAAAAAAATACCTTTCGCTGGCTGATGCCCGCAAGAACCGCGCCTCACTGCAACCAACGGTTTACAAACCACTGAAACCGGGCATTACCTTGCTGGAAAATGTGACCGTCGGAGATTTGCGCCCCTACATCGACTGGACGCCCTTTTTTATGGCATGGGAACTGCACGGACGCTATCCCCAAATTCTCGACGATGCGAAGTACGGGAGTGAAGCGAAAAAACTCTTGGACGATGCCAACAAGCTGCTCGACCGGATTGAAAAAGAGCACCTGCTGGGCATGAAAGGTGTTGCCGGACTCTTTCCGGCCAACAGCAACGGAGACGATATTGAGGTCTATTCGGACGAAAGCCGCTCTGCTGTACTCATGACCCTCCACACTCTCCGCCAGCAGCATGAGAAGGGCGCTGGCGAAGCAAATCTCGCCCTTGCCGACTTTATCGCATCCACAGAATCGGGAGTTCAGGATTACATCGGCGGATTTGCCGTCACAACCGGTCTTGGCATTGAAAAAGTGCTCAAACAGTTCAGTGACGAGCAGGACGACTATCACCGCATCATGACGCAGGCCCTTGCCGATCGCCTGGCAGAAGCCTTTGCTGAAATGTTGCACGAGCGTGTGCGCAAGGAACTCTGGGGTTACGAAGTCACTGAAAAGAGCGAGAAAAAGTGTGCCTGCCATCCTGAGCTGAAGCGCCAGCCACTCCGTATTGATGAGTTGCTGGCAGAAAAATACCAGGGCATCCGCCCGGCGCCAGGCTACCCCGCAACCCCGGATCACACTGAAAAAGCGGAACTCTTCACCCTGTTAAACGCCGAAACAAACACAGGCATCACTCTAACCGAAACCTTCGCCATGAACCCGGCTGCCTCAGTCAGCGGACTCTACATCGCACACCCTGAAGCGAGGTACTTTGTGCTTGGAAAAATCACAAAAGATCAGGTTGAGGACTACGCTGAGCGTAAAGGGATAAGCTTGAAAGATGCTGAAAAGTGGCTGGCACCTGTTTTGAATTACAACCCTGAATAAGAGAGGTTGACTTTTTTCGGTTAGAAGCGTTATGCCCTCCTTAAAAACCACTCGATGAACTGGTCATCGAGTGGTTACAATTACCTGCCGGGTACATTCGTCTTTATTTGATCCCTGTCATTCAACGACAAAACGGACCCTTCTGTTTTGAGCCCTGACCTCATCGGAAGTACCTGTCACAACTGGTTTATCTTTGCCATAGCTGACAACTTTCAGGCGTGCTGGATTAATACCAAGTTTAACGAGATAATTCTTTGCCGCAGTGGCACGACGTTGACCAAGAGCAATATTGTACTCCCTTGATCCTTTGGCATCACTATGAGCCTCAAGAATAATACTCTTTGTCGGATTTGCCTTCATCCAGTCCGCATCGGTCTTCAACTGGGCAGCAGCATCACTACGTATGTCTGACTTGTCAAAATCAAAAAATATGTCCGCGAGGGCAGGCACAAAAACCGGAGCCGGTGGTGGAGATGGGGGCAGAGGCTTCACTGGCACAGGCACAGGCGCGGGTGCAGGTGCGGGAACTGGCGCGGGCGTGGGCACTGGCGCTGATGCGGGAACTGGTGCTGGCTGTGGCGCAACAACAACATCCTTGCCAGAGCAACAAGCGCCGAGAAAGAGCATCCCCGGAATGACAAGAGTTTTTAAAGATGGTTTGAGTATTTTCATTTTTACCATTTTTTAAGTTTATGACATGATTTCCGCTCAGAAAAAAACAATATTTTCAAACTATTACGTGAGAAATCCAGTCCGATTTTCAGGAAGTTTTATTAAACCGCAAATTATCATTTTTTCCGATTACAAAACCGTTTCTCGCTATCACAATCTTTTCGGATCCTTTATTTCTAAAGCTTCATCATGGGTAACGGACTGAATGGATGGGTCTTCAGCCGTTCAACAGAGAGCGCAACAAGTTTTTTATGGAATCCGGCGTTTGGAAAGGCCTCAAGGACATCTGTAACAAAATCATCCGGCAAACGGAACCGAAGCATCCCTCCTGAAACGTCTATCCAGTCCGCTTTTCTGAATGGTTCAACCAAAGATGAAGAATTACCCCGATACCGGGTAAGCTTATGATGCTCGCCAATCATTGCTTCAATTTCAGCGCTCCACTCCGCCCGACCACTCTTTTCGAGGTAACGACGGGCGAGCAGTTGAGAAGGAAGAATGTAGTCAAAGGTGTTGTCTGTCCATATCCCAAGGTCATGAAAGAGAGCTGCAATTGCAATTTTATTTTCTCCATCAGCACTATCACCGGCAAGGGCAAAGCAAAAGTTAAAAACACGCATACAGTGATTCCTGTATGCGTTATAATCAGCACTCAATACTTGCCGGAAGGTAGCAAGCACGTCATCAAGCAAGGCTGACTCGGGAAGGACATTCATATCGTGTTGTTTCAGTTATTATATTACAGGATTTTTTATCTGTTGCGATAAATCTCGTGTGAGAGGATTTTCACCATTATTTTGACAACACTATTCATAAAATCTTTTAAATTACCCGTCAAAGCAGGTTTTCGCTAAAGAAATTTATTTTTACAAACACATCTCTCTAATTATAAAAACAATAACAACCATGTCAAACGATGCAATCAATGATTTTTCCGTTGCCTTCAACAATCTTCTGCAGACCATCGGGACACTTGCCCAGCAGCAGGTTGACCTGGTGACCATCGGAATCAAAACGGCAGGACAGCTTGTAGAACCTCTTGTGAAATCATCTTCCGATCTTGTTGGCAATCTCTTCACCAATTGCTGCCAGATTATCCAGAACATCACATCAGCTCTTGTTCCAAAAAAGTAAGGGTTGGTATCATTTATTTGAAAAGCACCTTATGCTCTTGGCCCAGGGTGCTTTTTTTATTTTGGTCCAAGGGTTCCATTTTTGGAACTGTATTAATGAACAGGTTTATTCAGTGCTTTCAATAAGTTGTCGTCAAGATTATAAACATCATCCTGGAAAAAGAGCTCGTCACCTTTAGCTACGGCTGTCAGGTAAAGAATTAAAACGGGAACCTGCTTCTGAAGAGCAACCGTTCTTGTTTTTCCTGTATTGATAACTCCCAAAATCTGTGATCGGTTCCAGTGCCCCTTGTCCTGCAACACCAGTTCAGCAAGATCTACAGGATTTTCCACCCTGATACAGCCTGAGCTGAAAGTTCTTCTGCTTTTTTCAAACAACTCCTTGTTCGGCGTGTCATGCAGGTACACAAGATATCTGTTCGGCAACAGGAACTTTATCCTCCCCAGTGCACCGTGGTCTCCGGCAGTCTGCTGCAGTCTGTAGGGAAAGTCTGCTGCCGAATACTGTGACCAGTTGACAGATGCTGGTTGAACAACACGACCGTTTCGGTCAATAACCCTCAGCTTTTTTTTGTTGAGCCAGGAACTGCTTTTCCGGAGAGCAGGAAGCGCATCTTTGGCCAATATGGTTGGCGGAATGACCCACTGAGGATTAAGAACAATAGACTGTATAGTAGCCTTGAAAACAGGAGTTTTACGGGAAGGCTGTCCAACAATAACCCGTGTTTCCCAACGATAGTGAGCGTTTTCCACATATTCCAGAGTAAAACCGGCAATATTCACCATGATACAGGTCGGTTCAAGGTCACTTAAAAACCATCGGCACCTTTCGAGGTTAATTCGAATCTGTTCAATACGATGCTCTACGGGAATATTCATGACTTGAAGGGTGGCTGGTCCAACCACTCCATCAGCATCGATACTGCTCCGTCTCTGAAACCGTTTGACGGCATCAACTATCTCGCCGCTATAGACCCTTGAAGTATCCTCACTCATCACACGACTATCACCCGACACATTGAGACGTTTACGCAGCACCGGGATGCGGTTGTCCCTTTCACCCTCCTGAAGTTTCGGCCCGGCCGCGATAACTGGCCATCCGCCTTCACGAGCTATGACCCGATACCGGACAAGCCCTTTTCTGAGCTCCTCGTATTGGGGGTGCTGCGGACGAAGTTCTTTCAAAACAACGGCGATTTTTTCTGAGTCAATGGCATATTGAAGCCTCTCCTCAAGAGGCTTTCGGCTTCGAATATCAGTGATGTTCCAATTTTGATCAAGATTTTCAGGGTGAACCTTTCCATAACGGAGATGACCAGCCAGAGCAAGAAACACATCGCTCAGGAGAAGATCGTAGCTCGCCTCCAGCTCAGGAGTTGTCGGCGGCTTGTTGTAAAGCTCCCTGATTTCACCGAGATGATAATCTGAGGGATCAAGACCGTCATCAATCGATTCTTCAACCGCTTTAATCAGTTCGGCAACCATCGTCCGCTTTGTCCATAAAGGCTGAAAGCCCCCGGAGGCATAAAGGCGCGCTAAACGGGTGTTGACGCGAACCATTTCTGTACCACCCTTCGAGCTCTTTTGCAGGGGCAGTCGCTCAAAATGGTCACGGATCTTTTCTGCTGTCGCATTGCTCACCATGCTCTTTTGCTGGCCAGGGGGATGCTTTATCCCTGTCTGAAGCGGCTCCTGCCGATAAGCCGGGGGCCTTACAGGAACGAGCTGAACAGGAGAGAATGCAAGCCAGAAAAGAAGAATACCTATCATAGGGGCAATGTGCATTATGCATTATGAAACATGCTCAGAAACAGCCTGCCGTAGGGTAATATCAGACTTGAACGGTGTGGAATTGCTTACATAATCCTTGCCACCATGATAGATAAACAGGCAGCTTCCTCCTTTGATCAGGTTTATCACCTGCTGGAAACTCTCAAAAGAGAGAGCCGGACACCCTTCACTTCTGCCGAGTCGCCCATGCTTTTTGATAAAATCGTAAGAAACATAATCCGCCCCATGAATGACAATGCTTCTTGATTCGGCTTTATCATTAATACCCCGCTCCAGACCCAAAAGCCTGAGAGAATAACCGTGCTTGCCGTCATAGGTATTTCCTGTTGTATAAAAGCCGAGACTGCTCTGATGGGAACCAGGTGCATTGGAAAAACTCAGAGCATAATTATCACCACTGCCTCTGCCGTGAGCAACAAGCCCTGAATAAAGTAATCGACCCCGGTTAATATCAATAACAAAAAGACGTTCATCAACAGATGGACGGTTAAAATCGATAACTGTCAAAATGCCATCACGGCTGACTATGCCCTTCTCTTTGAGGGAATAATAGCCGTTGAGTGCCATCCTGAGCACCAGGGGATTTATCCTGTTGCTGAGATCAGGAAATTGAGTGAGTACGGAAACGTTTGTTCTGAAGAAAGGGATATCAACAGTCATTGAGTACCCCTGCACGGGAAACGCCATCATAAGCGCCATAAAAAGCATGGAAATAAATCGAATCATAACTAGTGTTTTAACGTAACTATAAATCCTTGGCACTGGCTACCACTCTGAAGAGTAAAGCCCGACAATCTCCTTGTAGGCAATTGCTGCTGCGCACGAGGTCACTGGAATAGTGACCAGCAAACCGACACCAAGAGCAAGCATTCCAAGGAAGTTAAGAGCAAGAAGAGCAAAAGCAAAACCAAAAAATGCAAACCAGTTCCTGGTAATGATTTTACGACTTGTTTCCATGGCCTGCCAGAACTCCATACGGTAATCAATAACAAGGAATGTAGTAAACATATAGCCGATAGCAAGGTAGATACCCGGAACAAGGAGCAGAACAAGGCCAATGCTTACGAGAATACTGGTTGCAAGAGAGGCCAGAAAAAGAGGCAGAAAGTAATTGAACCCTTTGAAAAAATCATTGAACAGAATCGGCTGCCCACTTAACAACCGGAATGCAGCAATACTATATCCCGCATAGAGTGCCGCACCAATTGCTGAAAAGACAATGGAGCTTGCTGAATAAAAAAGCGAGCTTGCTGCTGAAACAGCAAAAATGATGAGCGTAAACCCTACAAACTCCCCGATATTCGCCCTGAACATCTCCCATCCCTGCACGATATAGTCCTGCACATTGACGGAGCGGGTTGTGCATAGCTGTTTTTCAAAGAGCTCAGAATCGACTTTCACACCAAAATCAAAAGCTGCCATTTCCTTGAGTACTTGTTTAAATTACTCGAGCTCCGCAAGAATCCCGAAATAATCAATTCCAACAACGGGAACACGCATTGGAAAATATCAGCTCAAGTTACGCAATGACTACACGGAAGACAAGAACTATCCCGCAAGGGGAACCTTTCTGCAGAACCTCGGGGTTTGTACTGCAAAGAAAGGCAATTCAAAGCCCTGCCTGAAAAACATCAAAATCACAAATGAATACTTTTGCTCCCAAATCCATCTACAGCGGCAATGCAACCGAAATAACATTACATGCTGCGGCACTCATCATTGCTGAGGCGTATCGTGCCGTGGCTGATCACAAACGGTTTTCACTGGTACTGGCCGGAGGAAACTCACCCCGGCTTCTTTATGCACAGCTTGCACAAGGGGTTTCAACCGCTGTACTGGAGCATTATGCACTACCTCTTCCCGAGAGCAGCTTCGTCAACAAGCAGACACTCCACCCGCTTCCGCAAAACACATGGTTTTTTCAGGGAGACGAGCGGTGCGTCCCGATTGGCCATCCTGACAGCAATTTCCGGATGATAACAGAGTCACTGCTTCCGAAATCAGCCATTCCTGAAGATCATTTTTTCAGAATGGCTGCGGAAAATTCTGACCCGGAACTTGCCGCAAGAGAGTATGAAGCTGACATCCGGGATTTTTTCTTTTCAGCAAACCCTCTGGAGGGCCAGAATTTTCCGGTGTTTGACCTTATCGTGCTCGGCCTCGGCGAAGATGGTCATACCGCTTCGCTCTTTTCGGAGAACACAGAAGCGCTTCAGGAAACAAAACGATGGGTGGTTGCAGTCAACGCATCTCAAGCAAAACCGCCGGGAAAGCGACTGACCCTGACCCTGCCGCTCATTAACCATGCCCGTAACGTGCTCTTTTTTACAATCGGCAGTTCAAAGAGCAAACTGGCGAAAAAAATATTTCTTGAACAGGAGAAGAGTGTACCGGCAAGTCTTGTAACCCCAAAAAGCGGAACTGTTTTCTGGTTTACGACGAGTAAATCCTCTCCACCGACTCCGGCCCCCGGGAATGAAGCAGATACGATTCCGGAGGTTGAGCTCCAACCGCATCCCTGATGGAATCAACAATCGACCAGGAATATTCGACACTGTCCTGACGGATAAAATTCATCTGCTCCCCGGCCATAGCATCAAGCAGCAAACGGTGATAGGGAGTCAACCCCGCCTCAGTAAACGAGGTTTTGTAATCAAATCTCATATAAACGGGATCGGTAATCACCGCTTCACCGGGACGCTTGGCGCCAAACTTTATGGCAATGGTCTCTTCCGGCTGGATGCGCATGATAACCTGGTTGGCCGTATAGCTGCAACTTTCGGCAGGCCCGAAATAGTTCTGAGGCGGGCATTTGAAGGTAATAACAATCTCGGTTACTGTTTCGGCCAGATTCTTGCCTGCTTTTACAAAAAAGGGCACATCTTTCCAGCGCCAGTTATCAACAAAAAACTTTATTGCGGCAAAGGTTTCAACCGTTGATTCCGGGGCAACATTTTTTTCGGCACGATACCCTTCGTACTGTCCGAGCACAACAGATTGCTCCACATTACAAGTATTAAAGGGGCGGATAGAGCGAAGCACTTTGGCTTTCTCATCTCGCACCGCATCGGCGGAAAAATCAACCGGCGGCTCCATGGCAACGGCGGCAAGAAGCTGAAGAGCATGGTTCTGCATGATGTCCCGTAGCAGACCAGCCTCTTCATAAAAGGCCCCACGGTCACGGATACCGAAATCTTCTGCAATGGTAATGGCTACATTGGCAATGTTGTTGCGGTTCCACAACGGCTCAAAAATTCCATTGGAAAAACGGAAAACCATGATGTTCTGTACCGTCTCCTTTCCGAGATAATGATCAATACGGAAAACACGCTTTTCGCTGAAGACCTTTCCGATAACACTATTCAGCTCGCGTGCTGTCTGCAGGTTACTGCCATAAGGCTTTTCAACAATGATTTTGCGCCATCCACCGCAAATACCATCCTGTTCTCCAAGTCCAGCCTCTTTCATGTTCCTGACAATAACCGGAGCAAGACTGGGTGGGGTGGCAAGATAAAAAAGCAGGTTCTTGCAAATACCCAACTGTTCCGAAACATCCATCAGCTCATGATAAAGAGCGTGATAGCCATCAATTTCAGCCAGATCTACCTTCACATAAAAAAGCCTGTCGGAAAACAACCTGAAAGCGGCCTCGTCCTGCAAGGTTTCCGGAAATAACCTGCCCATCTTTTCCTGAACGGTTAAACGGAACTCTGCATGAGAAAGATCACCACGCCCAACACCGAAGATGCGATAATCATCCGGAAGATTCCCCCACTGGGCAAGTTCATAAAGCGAAGGAAAAAGTTTGCGGGCAGCAAGATCACTGTTGGCGCCAAAAATAACAACAGAGCAATTATCAGGTTTTAACTGCATGATGGTGCCTTATGATGGTTTTTCAATAAAGGCGTGCCCTCCAAACTCATGACGCAGTGCCGCTACAACCCTGTCAGACAAGTTTTCATCAGAACGAGAGCGGTAACGATTGAAAAGAGATGCTGCAATCACAGGAATCGATACCTCGTGTTCAAGAGCAGCCTCAACCGTCCAGCGCCCCTCTCCGGAATCGGCAATGGCTCCCTTCAGATAACCAAGCTTTGGATCTTTCTGCAACGCCTGAACCATCAGCTCCATCAGCCAGCCCCGAATCACTGACCCGTGCGCCCATACACGGGACACCTCTTGGAGATCAAAACCATAACCACTTGAATCCAGAAGATTAAACCCTTCCCCGATGGCCTGCATCATACCGTACTCAATACCGTTATGAACCATTTTAGCGAAGTGACCGGACCCGGATTTGCCCATATAGCCGTACCCGTTTTCCACACAGAGATCGTTCAGCAAGGGCTTGATAGCTTCATAAGCCGCTTTTTCACCGCCAACCATGATGCATGCGCCATGCCGAGCCCCTTCAAGCCCTCCGCTTGTCCCTGCATCAAGAAAACTTATCCCCTGCTCTTTGAGTCTGACAGCCCTTTGTTCGGAATCCTTATAATGCGAATTACCTCCATCAACAATAATGTCACCCCTCTCAAGCAGCGGTGCAAGATGGTCTATTGTTCTGTCAACCGGAGCGCCAGCCGGTACCATCAGCCATACCAGGCGGGGAGATTCCAGCATATCGGCAAGCTCTTCCAGAGACGTGGCAGCAACAGCACCATTTCCTGCAAGGGCTGCAACAGGCTTTTCAGAGAGATCAAAAACCACAAGTTCATGGCCACATTCAAGAAGATGCTGCGCCATATTGAACCCCATTTTTCCCAGCCCTACAACTCCTGTTTTCATAACTCCCTCAATCAGTATTATGAGCTGAAACCGCCAACCGGTCAAGTATCTCAACGCGGCTTTTTGACTGGTTCACCATCTTTTGATAGTAATCAATCACAACACCGTTTACTGCGCACCATGACTGCGTCTTTGCAAAAGCCAGGCCTCGGGCTTTCAACTCCCTGTATCGGATAGAATCACCAAGCAATTCAAGACATTTTTCATAAAAATCGCCGACATTCCCTTCAGAGGCAATGAGTCCGGCAGCCGACCGTTCAACAACGTCCCGGCAGCCCCCAGCATCCGAAACCACGGCAGGCAAGCCAGACGCAAGCGCTTCAAGTGCGACATTACAAAAAGCTTCAGTTGTTGAAGGAAACAGAAATATATCTCCACAGGCATAGGCCACTGGCAATTCCACACCAGTAAGGTATCCGGTGAAAACAGCTTCAGGCATTCTTCGCTTCATCTCCTCCTCCTCAGGGCCAGAACCAATCATCACGAACCTTACCCTGTCAGCATATTCTCCCTGCACAAACCTGTCGTAAACCCTCATGACAACCTCGATATCCTTGTAGAGCACAAAACGCCCGGCATACACCACAACACTCCTGTTCCCGACATTCCACTCTGACCGCATCTTTTCGGAACGGCGCGAAGGATCAAAAAGCTCCTTGTCTACCCCCCGCGACCAAATTGCAATGTTTCTGATATTATAACCAGCCAGTTTCAATCGAACACACTCATTCGGGGCAAGAACAATACTACAACTGTTATAAAACCAGGTCAGATATTTCCAGACTGGCTTTACAGCAAATCCGAGACGATAGTATGCAAGATAGGAAGGGAAATCCGTATGAAAGGCGGATGCCACGGGAATGTTTCTTTTTTTGGCGTACAGAAGAAACTCTCTGCCGATGATATCGGGCGTTGAAATATGCACAATATCAGGGATAAACGCTTCGAGCTGCCAGCGAGTTTCATTCCTGAAAAAACCGAGTCTGTAATCAGGATAGAGGGGTATCGGCACAGAAGGCATTGTGTGGACGACTAACCCGTTGTGATTATCTTTGGTTGAAACATCAGGAGACCATACAGCCACCTCATGCCCGTTTTTCCTGAATGAAGAAACCAGTTGATAGATGGATTTTACCGCGCCGTCCTTGTCTTTGACATAAGACCCTGCGTATAAGGCAATCTTCATAAGAATTAAGTTTCCATGCCGCCAATCTCATATACACCGCTCCAGGCACGACCCGCAATCATGAACTTGAAGGTAACATTTCCCACGAAAAATCCATCATATCAGCCTCATTCAACTGACGGCAAGAGAGAGTTTCGCAACTTTTGGATGAACCAGCCTCTTGTAGTTCTCATAGGAGAGCCTGAGCAATTCGGTATGAGCTCCTGCGTTGAAGGCAATTTCATCATCATCTTCAAGCTCTTCAGATACATACACATCCATACCATAGAGGTTGCCAAAAGGCGGCATAGCACCTATCTCGCATTCAGGAAACAAATCAGCAAATTCTTTCTCGCTGGCAAGCTCCACCTCACGTGTTACGGTCAGTTTACGCAAAAGCTCAAAATCAAGCTGACGGGAAGCAGGCAAAACAACCATGGCCATTTTGCCGTCAAGAGAAACGATCACGGTTTTGGCGAGTTCTTTTCCGGGAACATGAGCGGCTGCAGCTATCTCCTGAGCCGTGTAGGCAGGAGAATGGCTGACCACAAAATACCTGACGGCATGACTGTCAAGAAACTCCCTTAATTTACGGATTGGCATAGCGACCTCCCCTGTTAAACGGTTAGTGGCAATACATCAAAACTTTCCATGAACAAGGTCCGTGTGCGGTAACCGGTAGGCTACGGAAAGCTCACGATGCATCACGGTTCAAAAGCCGACCCGCAGGCCGAGCATGACGTTATGAGTACCGATACTATATTTGTGATTGCCAGTCAGTTCAGCACTGGATGTGCCAAAGTAGCGATACTGTGCATCAAGGGTGGCAAATGGAGCAACACTGAAGCCCGCTCCTCCACCGAACTGCCAGGCAAAAACCGTATCGCCAACAGTACTGCCAACGCCATTATCTTCGTCAACATTTGCGAAGCCAACTCCAGCAAGGACAAAAGGCTTGAAAGGAGAAAAAGGAAGCTCCAGATCGATATAACCGTTGCCCATAAATGTTGTCATCGACTCCGACGCATCTGTATTGTTAACCCCGTTTTTCTGGTGCCCCAGTTCGGCCTCAAGTCGATATTGACCGCCATCAAGCCCTACTGCTCCAACAAGATTATAACCGGTATCATAAGACCTGACCGTAAGTTCAGAATCACCCAGCTCGGCAAGACCTGCTGACCCGCTCACATAAGGTGTTGCTGCAATCGCAGATGAAACGGAAAATCCCAAAACAATAAGTCCAACAACAACTCCTGCAATCGATTGTTTCATTACTTGTTCTCTTTTTTTTAACCAGATAAAAACACCCGAGCAGCAAACCATAACGAGAAAGCAAAGTAATACATTACAGTATTACCACCAAGCCGCACGACAACCCGTTTGCCGTAAACCCTTCTTTTCAGTGCAGGAAGAGTTTTCCGATACTCCAACCAGGAAAAAGTCGTCTCAGAAAGCTGAACTTCCTGCTGCTGTAGGGCGGATAACGCAGAGAAGGATCAGGATAGAGTGCTCTTTTCAGCACGCTTCGCTTAAAGGAAAATGTTTCAAACCCGGCCCGGCCATGATAAGCGCCAAATCCGCTACTGCCAATTCCGCCGAAAGGAAGAGCGTGAAGCGCCGCATGAAAAAGCAGATCGTTGATACACACTCCACCTGAACGTGATAGACGCACTACCCGCTCCTGAACATGCCGGTCAGAAGAAAAAAGATAGATCGCCAACGGTTCCTTTGCCCTTCGGATGATATCAAGCACTTCTTCAAGCTCTTTAAAAGCAATAACCGGCAGCAGCGGACCGAAAATCTCCGACTGCATGATGGCTGACATCGACGTCACTCCACGAAGAATTGTCGGAGCGACATAATGCTCATCAGGGTCAGTTTCACCCCCGCTCCAGGGCGAGAAACCATCAAGCAGCGTTTCAAGCCGATGGAAATGTTTTTCGTTAATAATGCGGGGATAATCGGGACTCAGCCGGGGATCATCACCGTAAAAATCGGTGATGGCCTCCCGCATTGAGAGGAGAAGTTCATCCTCCCGATTCTCATGCACAAGAACATAATCCGGTGCAAGACAGGTCTGGCCTGCATTCAGAAACTTGGCCCATACGATGCGGCGCGCCGCCACCCGGATATCCGAATTCTCATCGACAATACAGGGGCATTTGCCGCCGAGTTCCAGCGTTAATGGAGTCAGATGCCTTGCCGCAGCAGACATAACCTCCCGACCGACGGCATGGCTGCCGGTATAAAAGATATAGTCAAACCGCTCTTCAAGCAGGGCCTTGGCCTCTTCTACGCCACCTTCAATCACAGAGATCGCGCTACGGTCAAGATAGTGCCCCAACCCTTCAGCAATAACGGACGAGGTATGCGGAGCATGTTCCGACGGTTTGACAACCACACAGTTACCAGCGGCAAGAGCACTGATGAGAGGGGCTATACAAAGATTCATCGGATAGTTCCATGCCCCGATGATGAGGACAACGCCATAAGGTGCTGGTGAGTAATAGCCTTTGGCTGGCTGATAGATGAGGGGAACAGAAACCCTGTGGGGCTTCGTCCATGATTTGAGATGCTTCAGGGCAAAGCGTATCTCGCCACGAAGATATCCTGTTTCAGTTAAAAAAGTCTCTGCAGCCGACTTTCTAAAATCATCATGCACCGCATCCGCAATATCCTTTTCCCGCTCAACAAGAAACGTGTCAAGTGCAAGCAACTGCGATCGCCGCCACTTCAAATCCAGGGTTATACCATGCTGAAAGGTCTCTCTCAGCAACGCCAATTCGGGCAACACCTGATCTTTTTGCATTAGAGATGTTTCTAAACCTTTACCATCACACTCCTGCTGCCAAAACTTACGATTGCAATGTAACGAAAAAGGCGTTCAGCCGGATGGCTGGTTTTTTGCTGAAATTCAGTGCAGCACCAAACGTTCCATAAGAATAGCGGCGGAGATGGAGGCATTGAGCGATTCGACCTGCACTCTTTTCCCACTATGCGGTATCCGGACAAGCAAGTCTGCCCGCGCCTTTACCGGTTCACTGATGCCATTCGCCTCGTTACCAATCACCAGCACCATTTTTTCAGGCCAGCTCGCGAGCTCTCTGAAATCTTTTCCGTCAAGCGACGAGCAAACTATCGTATAGCCAAGTTTTTGAAGACGATAAAGTTCATGAGCAAGAGATTCTACTCCGTAATGGCGGAGCGCAAAGATGCTTCCCGCGCATGATCGTACAACCTTTGCATTATAGCGGTCGGCGGTTCCGACACCGCAGATCATCGCGTCAGCACCAAACCAGACTGCCGTTCTGAGAATAGTACCCACATTACCCGGATCCTGAACATCATCAAGAGCAACAATGAGTGAACGCCCTGGCTTATCCTTACTCTCATACCCATTCGGTAGCTGCTGGCGAAAAACGCCAAAAATCCCTTGAGAAGTCGAGGTCTGGGCAAGCTGATCGCACTCTTTTTCGGTGACAGAATAAACCTTTCCCTTATACGTTTGAGCAAAACGGGCAACATCTGTTTCCCCATCCCTGATAAGCAAGGCAACAAGCATCTCTTCATCAGGCAGGTTCAGGCAAAGCTCCCTGACCGTACGAAGCCCTTCGGCAAGAAAAAGCCCTTCCGCATCCCTGAACTTCTTTTGATGGAGTTTTACAACGTCCCTGAGTCTGGACTTGCTTAACGCAACCAGCTTCATGACTGTGTTCCGGCTCTTTTCAGACTTGAAATCACCGATGTGGGATCGTGCGAAAAATCAGCAGGAGGAACGCCAGCGCCCCGTGAAAGAGCCGCGCTGTCAAGTTCAACAGAGAAGCCATCTGCGCACTTCGAGTCATCCTCCGCACCGGTCATACAACGACGGATGTACTCATCGAAACTCTCCCTCTCCATTGAATGCCCTTCCAGAACAGACGACTGTTCCCCGTCAACTCCGCCAGAATCGCGAATCGAAGGAGAGGATGCTTCAATCATGAATGTAATCTTGCAGATCACCTCCTCCCGGGACAGCTTACCCAGACCAACTTTTTTTACAAGACGACCAAAAGAGCCCTCATCAATCTTTTCCATCATCTGAAGCAACGGTACAAGCCCCCCGTACATCTCCGCATGAACCCTGATTGCCTCTTCAATCGATGCCACAGGTTTACCTGCCGACGGCTTACGGCTTCTTTGCGCTTCGGTTATCGGAGGCGCAACAGAATTTTCTTTTGCATCTTTTACACTCCCTCCACCAAGAAACTCCTCATCCACACTATACTCCCTGAGCCTGTCCCGCATGATATCAGTACGCTTTTCCCTTGCACGCCGCCCTGAAACAGAGTCCATCTCAGATGTCTGCTGCAATAGAAGCCACGAGACAACAAGAATGCCAGTCAAGGCGACAGCAATAACGAAACAGAAAAGAATCAGCTCCAGCTTGAAGCCAAACAGCAACACCACAAGCAACTCGGCGGCTACAAGTCCGGAGAAAAGGGTGAGGAGGAGTTTCAGGAAAAAACGTTCATTCATAATTCATGCGTTCATTTGCCGTGTTCCCATTAAGCGTAATGGTCTGAAGTTAACGTTCTGACAGAAATAAATCCAGCAAGATGTACAATGTGTAATCTTGCACCTCCACTGAAACTGAGAGAGTCATAAGCCAAATTGTTACCCACTGGTACATATTGCTCCGGTAGAGGTGGTACACCTACTCTTTGGTGCTCAACTCACCGTAAAACGATACTACGAACAATACTTTTTTCAACCATTTTTGCCAAGAGATTATATCATGCAAGCTCTTTAAACGGCAACAATCCCCAAAAAGCCCAAGCTTACATCCCACTGAAAATGAAATTCGCAACTGGATTTCTCTTCCCCCTTGAGTACATTATCAACTCAATAAAATCACACCTCAATGACAAAAGAAAATCTTGGATGTCTTTGACAAACGCAGGGTTGACCTCGACCCCTGTTGAACTCATCTCCCCGGCTGGCGACATGACTTCCCTGGTTACCGCACTGAAAGCGGGGGCTGATGCCATCTATTTCGGCGCTGAGGGCTACAATATGAGGGCTGGAAGCGGCAATTTCACTCCGGCAGACTTCCCGGCTGTAAGAGCTCTCTGCAAAGAGTACGAGGCAAAGGCTTATCTGGCGCTGAATACGATTGTCTATGATGGTGAGCTGAAAAAGATGACTCAGACTGTAACTGCGGCCAGGACGGCTGGAATTGATGCGTTGATCTGCTCGGATATGGCGGTCATCGAAGCTTGCCGGAAGATTGATATGCCGTTTCATATCTCGACACAGGCATCGGTCAGCAACTACAGCGCGGTGCAGTTTTATGCAGCTCTTGGAGCAAGGATGATTGTGCTGGCACGAGAGCTCACGCTTGAGCAGGTGCGCCATATCACCGGAAAAATCAGGAACGATGGGCTTGATGTGCGTATCGAGTGCTTTGTACACGGCGCGATGTGTGTTGCCGTTTCGGGGCGCTGCTTTATGTCGCAGGAGCTTTTCGGGCGTTCGGCAAACAGGGGTCAATGCGTACAGCCCTGCCGCAGACAGTACCTTATTACTGATCCGGAAGAGAACGAGGAGCTTGAGCTTGGCACCGATTATGTCATGAGCCCGAAAGACCTGTGTGCCATTGAGTTTCTTGATGTGCTCATTGATGCGGGAATCAGCGGATTCAAGATTGAGGGAAGGAGCCGCAGCCCTGAATATGTTCATACAACCACCACAGCTTACCGCCAGGCACTCGACCTCTGTACCCGCCATCGCACTGACCCGGAGTTCAGGAGTAAATACAGTGAATTGACCATGAGGCTCAAGAATAATCTGGCACAGGTCTATAACCGGGGATTTTCAACAGGGTTTTATTTTGGAAAACCTCTTGAGGCCTGGACAAGAGAGTACGGCTCACTTGCTCAGGAGAAAAAAACCTATATCGGTGAGATCAAGAAATATTATCCAAAGGCGGGAGTGGCAGAGATGCTTATCTACGCCCGTGGTCTCAAGCGGGGAGACAAGCTCTCTATTCTGGGGCAGAAAACAGGAGTTGTCACGGTGATGGCTGATGCTTTTTTCACGAACGATCTACCCGACACCGACGCAGTCAAGGGTGACAGCGTTACCCTGAAATGTGAAAAAGTAAGGAAAAACGACAAAGTGTATTTGCTTGAAAAAAGAAAATAAGACTGTTGTTCCACTGTGCTGGAGATAGTTCTTAATTGCTTTGCAAAATGCTTTTGTTTACCTTTGTGCTTCAGGGTTTTTCCATGTTATTACAGCGCTTCTCCGCAATGCCTGAATCGGGAACATGAGCAATGATCTACAAAGTCATTTCCAAAGGGGAGTTCAAGGCTTTTATTGATGCACTTGTCCAGAATAACAGCTCTTTCGGACCTCGAAAAGTAGATACCGGAAGCAACGGCAAACCGATCTATCAGTTCATGCCCGTGAAGTCGGTCGACGAAATCGAGTTTGATTACACGGTAACTCACTCGTCTGCCAAGCACTTTTTCCTGCCTTACCGCGACGAGCTCTCCCACTTCAACTTCAGCGACGGAAACTGGGAACAGGAGATCCGGTACGAGGCTCCCCCCATCATCCTTATCGGGCTAAGACCCTGCGACATCAATGCGGTCAACATCCTTGACGATGTGATGCTCCATGGCGCCTACCCCTCTCCCTACTATCTGGCACGCCGGAAAAACAACTTCATTATCGGCATGGACCATCTGCCGCTGCCTGACTGCTTCTGCCATTCGATGAACCGCCACACCGTCAACCATGGATTCAACCTTTTCTGCTCCGACATCGGCGACAGTTATTACCTTTCGATCAACTCCTCGAAAGCATTTAACTTCCTCAAGGAGTTCAAGATCGAGGAGCCGACTTATGAGGACAATTGCAGCCTGATCGAACGGCGCAAGAACATCAAAAACAGCTTTGAAACCAAGATTGAGGTGTCCGGACTACCCTGTTTCCTCGACATCGAATTTGACTCTCCGATATGGCAGAAATGGGGCGACAAGTGTCTCAGTTGCGGCTCCTGCGCGATGGTCTGCCCAACCTGTTACTGCTACAGCGTCGAAGAGCGTTTCGATGTTGATCTCAAAGGCTCGACAAGGCAGAACCATCTCTACTCATGCAATCTGGTTGATTTCGCGCAGGTCACCGGCGGACACAACTTCAGACCGAAAACCGGCGACCGCCTCAAGTATCGCTACTACCACCATTACCGCGGATTTGCGGCCAACGACAACCAGCAGATCTGCGTCGGATGCAACCGTTGCGGACGGGCCTGCCTTGCCGACATCAACCCGAAAGACGTCATCAACGACCTCAGACTAGAGCGAGAATCATGCATGATATGCGTTTTACCATCCCCGGACAAGACCTGAACCGCGAACCATTCGCCGTCAAGATCCCGGACTTCCAGAAAAAGTCAGAGGTCATGATTACCGACAAGGGGTACAAGTGCCGGATTACCAACATCGTGCCACTCTCCGGCCTCGAACGGCTGTTCCAGCTCCGTATCATCGATCCGCTCGAACGGGAGGTGTTCAACTTCAGGCCCGGCCAGTTTCTCATGCTTGAAGTGCCGGGATACGGCGAAGCGCCGATATCAATATCGAGTTCGACCAGCAACCACGAGTTCATCGAACTCTGCATCCGCAAGGCTGGCCACGTAACCTCAGCACTCTTCGAAGCCCGCCAGGGGGCCTTCGTCTCCATCAGAGGGCCTTTCGGAACTGCTTTTCCTATGGCGGAAATGCAGGGCCATAACGTACTCCTGATTGCTGGCGGGCTTGGCATAGCTCCGATGCGCGCTCCCCTTTTCTGGATCAACGACCACCGCGACAAGTATCGGGACGTCTTCCTTCTGTACGGTGCCAAAGAACCATCACAGATGCTCTTCACCTATCAGTTTGAGGAGTGGAAGAAGGTCAGCCATGTGCAGATGAGCACAATCGTCGAAAACCCCGATGAATCCTGGACCGGCAGGAGCGGCATGATCACCGCCCTGCTCGACGAATTCACCTTTGACCCCAAGGAGACCTACGCGATCGTCTGCGGCCCTCCAGTCATGTTCAAGTTTGTCTGCAGCCATCTTGACCGGCTGGGCATTCCGATGAACCGGATGTTTGTGTCGCTGGAGCGCCGCATGCACTGCGGCATGGGCAAGTGCTGTCGCTGTATGGTAGGCTCCACTTTTACATGTCTGGACGGCCCGGTGTTCGACTACTGGTCAGTCATGAACCTCAAGGAAGCGATTTAGGGAAACCCTCATGAACCATCTTGGTTTTGAAATGGAAAAGGTGAAGATCGGATCGTTCGACTTTACCTGTTGCGAAGGGTGCCAACTGCAGTTGGCCAACAAGGAATCTACCCTGCCCGATTTTCTCGCCCTTCTCGATATCCGCAACTTCAGGGAAATATCCTCGGAGCGGCTCGACGACTACGATATCGCCCTTGTCGAGGGAAGCATCACGCGCCCTGACGAGATTGAGCGCTTGAAGGCCATCCGCGGAAAGGCAAAAGTTTTAATCGCTTTCGGTACCTGCGCCTGTTTTGGCGGGGTCAACAGTCTCAAGAACCGAATTCCTCAAGAGGAGGCAATCCGTGAAGTCTATGACAACAAAGCGGTGGAGACAATGCCTTCCATGAAAATCAGCGACATCGTCCAGGTTGATTACTCGATTCCCGGTTGCCCGGTTTCCAAAGATGAGGTAGAACAAATTTTGGTCGGTATTGTCACCCGTTCGCAGGTCAGCTTGCCGACATACCCGGTCTGCGTGGACTGCAAGCAACAGTTGAACACCTGCCTCTTTGACCTTGGCGAACTATGCCTCGGGCCGATTACCCGCGCCGGGTGTAATGCTGTATGCACAACAGGAAAAACCGCCTGCCTCGGATGCCGTGGCCCGGCAGAGGAACTCAATATGCCAGCTTTTCTTGAACTGATAAAAGAAAAGGGGCTAAGCCTCGAAGACCTGCACGAAAAGCTTGCCTTTTATAACGCCTTTGAACCTCTCGCTACTGATGAAACGTGACTACTCACTTGATATCCATCACCTGACCAGAGTGGAAGGGCACGCCAACATCCAGATCACGGTCAGGGATGGCGAGCTTGTTGATGCCCGATGGGCTATTGTGGAGACTCCACGCTTTTTTGAGGTGATGCTCAAGGGGATGAGCGCCGAGCGAGTTCCTTTTCTTACCTCAAGAATCTGCGGAATCTGCTCAATCAGCCATTCGCTTGCAAGCATCAGGGCGGTTGAACGGGCCATGGATATTGTGCCTCCGGTTGTGGCAGAGAAAACGAGGCTGCTGGCAATGCACGGCGAAACCCTCCAGAGCCATGCACTGCATCTTTTTTTTCTCATCGCCCCTGATTTTGCAGGCACCTCCAGCGTTCTGCCTCTGATTCAGTCTCACCCCGATCTGGTCAGGGCGGGGCTTCAGCTCAAAGAACTCGGCAACGAAATCAGCACGGTGACAACCGGACGCTGCACCCACCCGGTCAGCCTCGTGGTCGGCGGGCTCAGCAAGGCCCCTGACAAGGAGAGGCTCTTACACCTTCGCGCGATGATTCAGGAGAGAAAACCAGCACTTGAGACAACTTGCTCTTTTTTTCACACCCTCACCATTCCGGCTTTCAGCCGGGAAACCGAATTTATCTCACTCTCCAACGGATCAACCTATCCCGCAATTGGCGGACGCCTTGTTTCATCAGACGGGGTTGACCGGGAGGAAAATGACTATCTCCTGATGACCAACGAGTACACCAGAGATTTTTCAACATCGAAGTTTACCAGACTCAGCAGGGAATCCTCTGCGGCAGGAGCCCTGGCTCGTATCAACAATAACTACCATCTGCTGCACCCAAAAGCAAAGGAGGTCGCCGAAAGCTTCGGGCTTCAGCCGGTATGTCACAACCCCTTCATGAACAACATCGCTCAGCTTGTCGAGTGTGTTCATATTCTTGAGGATGCCGAGGAGCTTGTTAACTCTCTGCTTGAGAGTGATCTTGCGGAGATAAAAACCCCTTACGCACCAAAAGCAGGCAAAGCTACCGGAGCTGTTGAAGCACCGCGCGGGGTTCTCTATCACCATATCGAAATCGATGATAAGGGGAAAGTAACAAAAGCTGACTGCATCATTCCAACGACGCAGAATAATGGAAACATCCATGATGATCTGCGGGCACTCGTTGAACAGTCGCTCAGGGAGGGAAAAAATGACGGGGAGATTACAAAACTTTGTGAGATGGTGGTGCGTTCTTACGACCCCTGTATTTCTTGCTCGGTGCATTGAAGTGCAGGGAAGCGAAAAGGGCTTCCCTGCATACTACACTCACAGAATCTCCACAAGCTCAATTTCAAAGGTAAGCTGCTGACCAGCCAAAGGATGGTTGGCATCAAGCGTCACCGATGTATCGCTCAGGTCAACAATCATCACCACAGCCTGTTCACCATCAGCCAGCCCGACCTGAAGCTGTTGACCAATTTCAAGCTCCATATCAGCCGGGAACCTCTCACGGTCAACGTCCGTGACCAAGTCTTTGCTGTGCACTCCATAAGCCGACTCGGCAGGAATAACGGCAACCCTCACATCACCAGGTGCCATATCAATGAGCGTTCTGTCGAATCCTGGAATAACCTGCCCGCCCCCGATGGTAAATTTCAACGGTTCACGCTCTGCAGATGTGTCGAACATTGTGCCGTCTTCAAGGGTGCCAGTATAATGAACTGTTACCGTATCCCCTTTTTTTGCCTGCGCCATACAACTCCTCCTTTTTATTTCTTATCAATAACAAGTCAGCCTTTTAATGTAAATCCTTATGAACACCCGGAACTCCACCCTGATCCATTTGAGTTGTCACTTTCGGTAAACATCCCGCATAGTTCAGCCTCAGAAACGCAATCAACTGTTCACGAACAAAACAGCGCAACTCCCAAATATCCGAAGAGTTAGCCGCACTCACAAGCGCCCGTATCTCGACCGACTTCTCCGTAGCATTGGTCACCTGTATTTTTGCCACCCTCTTATCCCATAACGGTGTTGCAGAGACGATTCTCTCCAGCTCATGACGAAGCGTTTCGGGTGGAATTGCGTAATCTGTATGGAGATAAACAGTACCAAGAAGCTCTGGCGACGTCCTGGTCCAGTTCTGAAACGGACGATCAATAAACCAGGTAATAGGTACAATCATACGGCGCTGATCCATGAGTTGCACAACGACGTAGGTAAGGGTAATCTCTTCAATCCAGCCGCTTTCACTTTCAACAACAACCACATCGCCAATACTGATCGGCTGTGTTATAGCAATCTGGATACCGGCAATCAGGGTTGTAAGACTTTTCTGAGCAGCAAAGCCAAGCATCACACCAGCAATTCCCGCAGAGGCAAGAATGCTCAGTCCAACCTGGCGAACCGTATCAAAGGTCATCAACACGCCTGAAATGGCCAGAAGCACTAAAAACACATTCAGAATTTTGCGAGCCAGGCTGACGTGGGTGGCAATTTTTCTTGCTGCTTCGTTTTCACCAACTTTCGCTGCATAGTGCTGCAGAATAAACTGCTCCAGCACCATGAATAACCGCATGATGAACCATGAGACTCCGATAATGGCAATAATAAGGAGTGCGTGACGAAGCAAATCCTTTATATCCGAGGCTATCGGCACATAATGAACAAGAATGGCAAGACCAACGAGAGAGACCAGCAATCTGAATGGCAAAACCATAAGCTCCAGAGGAATAGTGACATCCCTGACTGATGAGCGAACGACTGCTATAACCTTACTGAAAAGGGAATCTGCTCCCACATAAAAAAGCAGGGCAATAACAACAATTAGCGCCAGCACAGCGTAAACACTCTGCGGCGAATTCCATAAACTTGTCGTATCCATAACATCTAACCAGAAGCTGAAGCCAAG
Organism: uncultured Chlorobiaceae bacterium; assembly: GCA_903937835.1. GTDB lineage: Bacteria > Bacteroidota > Chlorobiia > Chlorobiales > Chlorobiaceae > Chlorobium. The sequence goes on from CAJAAV010000101.1 coordinate 25,151, forward strand.
ACCCTCACAGCCCTGGCTTTTTAGAGACTACCCTTGTTTCAGCCTTGCAATTTCACTCTTCGAGCGACACACACAATCCTCAATGGCCATTCCACCAAAATAGTTTCCGGTCAGGAGAAGGTTCTTTTTTCCCTTCAGCAGCATATCGGTTTTTTCCAGCCACTTATGATGCCCCATCCCCAGCGAAGGAACCGTATTGATTTTTGAAACGGTGTGTTCTATCTTTGAAAAGCTGACCCCAAGCACCTCGGTTATCCGACTTCTTTTAGTCTTGTCATCAAGACCCGGCTTGAAATGGAACGTAAAACCGCGATAATTGTCGTCTGGAACCGTATCGCGTGAGACTATCGAGAAAAACACATCGTTCGGGGAAATAATGGCCGCGACTGGCTTGAGTTTAACCGTATCCTTGCGGACAATAACCCCTACAGAGTCTACCTCAGCAGCCTTGAGTTGACCAAGATGATTGGCAATATCAGGATTTATATCCCAAAGCAGCTTTGAGGCAATCGAAGATGGTGTTGCGATAACAAGGGTTTTAGCCGAATACTCTCCGCCACTGGCGCTCCTGATCACATACAAACCATTCTCATACTTCACGGAGTTTACATCCTGACTGGTAAAGATATTCAGACCACTTTTTGCAGCAATCACCCGTGCAACGCTCTGCATCCCCCCTTTGAAGGTGTAGTTCTTCAGCATATCCTTTCTTTTTTCCCTGCTTTTGAACATCATGTCAGCAGGAAAGTCATCGGTTTTCTGTGAAGGCACTGCATTAAAGAAATGGCTGATTACCTCATTGTAGTTCTTCTCTCCCACAATTTTTGAGTAATATGACTTCACGCTCAGGCCATCTTTCTTCAGTTTAAAGAAATTAGGAGCTGAAAGAAGCAGTTCCAGAATATTGAGCCGGGAGACAATAGACTTGATTTTATCATTCACAAGCAGAGTAAACGGCACTTTTTCGCGGGGAATAATTGATTCTGTGATCCCGCAAGCTTCAACTAAGTCGAGCAGATTCTGATAAGAACTGTAACAGGTGTGTGCTCCAAGTTCCAGCCAAAATTTCTTTCCATTTCCGTTGTACTGGGCAGAGGCAAAAGAGCCCCCGAGAGTATCATTCTTTTCAAGCAGCGTGGTTTTAAAGCCTGCATCGACACTATAAAAGGCAAGGCTCAAGCCGCTTATACCACCGCCGACAACTACGACATCGTTTTGCATCATAACAGACAAAGAGTTACATGATAACTGTTAAAAAAAACAGGACTAACTTCCGGGCGCAATTTAGCGAAATCAAGGTAGAAGACCGCTTCTATTATAGCAGTTTTTCCTCTTCCCGATAGTTTTGCGAGTAACGCACATAATTTTCAGGCGACTCCTCAATATTTCGACGCTCGGCATCAGTTATCGGACGCATCACTTTTGCGGGAACACCTGCAACCAGCATCCCGGAAGGCACGGTAAATCCCTGTCTTACCAGTGAACCAGCAGCAACAATCGACCAGGGTTCAACAACGCAATCATCAAGCAGAACTGCTCCCATCCCGATCAGTACATAATCTTTCACTGTACAGGCGTGCAGCACGGCGCCATGGCCGATAGTCACACAATTTCCTATGTTCAGCGGACCGGTATCATGGGTGACATGCAGTGTTGCATTATCCTGCACACTGGTTTTTTCACCAATGCGAATCGGACAGACATCACCCCTGACAACCGCATTGAACCAGACACTCGAATTAGCGCCAATATGCACGTCGCCAATAACATAAGCTCCGTCCGTCATAAAAACCGTCTCATGGATTTGCGGCCACACCCCCCTGTAAGACTTTACGTTTCCCATAGGTTATTGAATTTTATAGTATTGTTAGACACTTAAACACCTTGCCGATTTACCCCGCAATTTCAGTACGGTTGACACACTGTCATATACTGAACATAAAATATTTTTTATTGATGAAGAGATTTATTAAGTTCTTGAAGGAATAATAATAAACCTCAAAACAAGTGACCATGAGCAATACATCAGGAGTTTTTACGAATTGGGAAGAGGCCTACGGAAGATTTGTAGAGGTCTTCATTGATGGACATTGGTGGGTGGTTGGTGACTCTCTTGAAAATATAGGAAAGACGACAAAAAGGTTGCTGGTAAATGCCTATCCGTTCCTCTATGGCGGTTCCTCTTCATTCTCGGGATTAAAAGGTTCTTCTCCAAAAAAGGCGGGTTATGCCAAACCAACAAAAGCAATTGAACAGCGATTCAAGGATTGAGGATTACCGATCAGATTGTTTTTTTCTAATCGTAAGAGCGTTTAAAAACGAGGTTTGAAGCCTCGTTTTTTATTGTACTACCCACCCCGTGAATTAACTTCATCGGCATGAAAGCAACATTGAGCTGCAGCAAGTTAAAGAAGATCTATAACAAACGAGAAGTTGTCAAAAGCTCATCCATCGAAGTCAAGCAAGGTGAAATTGTAGGGCTTCTCGGACCGAACGGTGCAGGCAAAACAACAACATTCTACATGATTGTCGGGCTGGTACGACCAGACGGAGGCGACGTATTTCTTGATGCAACAAATATTACCCGCCTGCCCATGTACAAACGGGCACGCCTTGGCGTCGGCTATCTTCCCCAGGAAGCCTCTGTATTCAGAAACCTTACCGTCGAGGAAAACATTCTCGGTGTTCTTGAATTCACCTCCCTGTCAAAAACGGAAAGAAAAGAGAGAACCGAGATGATGCTCGAAGAGCTGAATATCGCTCCCATCCGAAAAAGCATGGGCTATGCACTTTCCGGTGGGGAACGCCGCCGCACAGAAATAGCAAGAGCCCTGGCGCTTAACCCAAAATTTATTCTGCTCGACGAGCCCTTTGCCGGGGTTGATCCCATTGCTGTCGAAGATATCCAGCACATCGTCAATGGACTTGCCAAACGCAACATCGGTGTACTGATCACCGACCATAACGTCCATGAAACCCTCTCTATTACCAGTCACGCCTACCTGCTTTTCGACGGAAGCATCTTCATGCAGGGCACCTCTGAAGAGATAGCAGCCAATCCTGAAGTCAGAAAAATGTACCTCGGTGAAAAATTCACCCTCGAGAGGTATTAGCTTTTAATTGCCTGAGAGCATCTCTTTACAGGTAAACCGCTTCTTTCAGTCGGCCGACAACCAATTTACTGATTACATCATGCTTCAATTGAAAAAAGCCGGAAACCAGGCTCTTGATATCCTCCGCTCAGAGGGGAGTTTTCCGCCTGCCTGGCAAAGCATGGAGGAGCTTGAAACCAAAACCAACAATATGGTGTCGCGTTTCCTTGATGAAAGATTCAAGGTGTCGAAGAAGTTTGGGGGCGGCTCTCTTTTGACAGAACTGCTCGACAGGGTACTGCGCACTTCAGACACAGAATGTATGGACGACACTAAATTGCCCGAAACCGAAAAACTGGAACTGGTACAGGCACTTGACCGGCAAAACCATCAGATGCAGCTCTACCCCAGATATGTAGCCCTTCTTCTCTCTCTTCTTGAAGAAATCACAACAGGTGAACAACGAAAGCTACGTATCCTTGAACTGGCAAGCGGCTCAGGAGGCTTGGCGCTCGCGCTGGCTGAAGAGGCACAACGAAAACAACTTCCCATCTCTGTCACCGGGTCAGATATCGTGCCAAAATTTATCGAGGAGGGCAACCGTCAGGCCGAAGAGAAAAAACTTCCGCTTAACTTTCAACTGCTCAATGCCTTCAACCTGCCAGAGTTCCCTGAAGGCTCCTTTGACCTCATGGTCATTTCGCAGAGTCTTCACCATTTCACCCCAGGTCAACTTGCCACCATAATCGCTCAGTCAGCACAACAGACCAAAACAGCATTCGTCGGTATTGATGGGTACCGCAGCATTCTGCTTGCTGGCGGCGTCCCACTCATGGCAAGCTTGCAGGGCATCCCCTCATTTGCCCTTGATGGCCTCACCTCCGCCCGAAAATTTTACAGCGAACTTGAGCTTGATCTTATTGCGGAGATTGCTACCGGTAAAAGAGAACATACCGTCTCCTGCAACTGGCCCTTGAGTATTTTGACCGTTCGGTTTGATCGGAGAAGCCCGGACTGAGCAACATACTTTTACAGCACTCTCCCCAGAATTTGTCAATTGTTTACCAAATAGTATTACACCATCGACAACATGGTTCTCCCGCTCCCCGGGAACGCCAAGCCCCAGCCAATTTGCCAACTATTTGCCGCCACCCACTTTCTTGCGTATCTTCCACTTCAACCCCATAAAACCTGAGCGCCCCCATGATAGCCGAACACCTGCTTTTTCAATCTGACGGCGGATTTATCCGTATTCCGATCTGGGGCCACATCCCCCTGAGCGGGCCGCTGAAAAAAATTCTGTCGCACCCTTCGTTTCTTCGCCTCAAGGGGATTCGGCAGCTCTCGTTCTCGCAGCAGGTCTACCCCGGGGCAACACACACGCGATTTGAGCACTCGATCGGGGTCTATCATCTGATGAAGCTGATTTTGCAGCGCATGTTGACCAGCCCTCTTGCCCAAAGCCTTCAGGATGAGCAGTTCCGGTTTGATGACCACAACTGCCGGGTGCTGCTCTCGGCTTCGCTCTTGCACGATATTGGCCACTTTCCCCATGCCCACATCATTGAGGAGCAGATTCCGCAGTTCGGCAACGAGCCGGTCTTCTCGCATCATGAGGAGCTTTGCAAGTACTTTATCTATGAGCAACATCCCGGAGTTCCGACGATTGCTGAAATTCTGCACGATGAGTGGAAAGTATCGCCAGAATCGGTTATTGAGCTGATTGTGGGTAAAACGCGCTTCAGCAAGCTCATCAGTGGCACACTCGACCCTGACAAGATGGACTACCTCATGCGTGACGCGCACCACTGCAATATTCCTTACGGGAGTATTGATATTGAGCGACTGATTGAGTCGTTTGTGCCCGACCCGCAGCGCGAGCGGTTTGCCATCACAGAAAAGGGTATTGCACCGCTTGAGAGCCTGATGTTTGCGAAGTACATGATGATGCGCAATGTCTACTGGCACCATACCAGCCGGGCGCTCTCGGCAATGCTCCGCAGGCTTTTGCAGGACATTGCCAGTGAAGGGATGCTCTCTCCGGCAGCCTTGCGTGAACTGTTTTACGGGAATGCTGATGACCGGGTACTGCATGAACTGAAGCAACTGCTGCCAGAGAAAGATCATCCAGTCTCTGCCCTGCTTGATGATATTCTCATGCGACGAGTCTACAAAAGAGCAATAACGGTGCAGCCCTATCTGAACGACTCAGCCAAAGAGGATGAGCGGTGGTTTGTCTACAACAGCGACAACCGGAAGCGCCGCGCCATGGAGCTGAAGATCTGCGAGTTTCTCAACAAGCGCTACCATCTTGGGCTGCACGGCCATGAGGTGCTGATTGATCCGCCTTCTAAAAAGGATATTTTCGATTACGCCGACCTCAAAGAGCTTCGGGTCTACCCGACACGCTCCGAGCACATTCACTACGCCCTGCAGTGTACCTCAGAGTATGTCCGGTTTGATGATATGAATGAGTCGGTCTTTCAGTCAGACTTTATTCTCGCCTTTGAGCGCTATACCAAAAAGTTTAGGCTCCTCTGCCGCCCCGATCTGGTTGAGCGCATTGTGGAGTCACGCGAAGCTATCATGTGCCTGATGGCCAATGATCTTGACCTGTTTCGATAATTTTTCGGTGAGAAATGCGACAAGCAATTTACGAAGGACATACACCGAAGAATAACCAATTTTTGCAACGGCAGGAAGATCACTTTCAATGGTCTGGTTGATGAGAAACTTCCCTCCCTGCTTGACAAAATCATCAGCAAAAACAAACAAAAAAGCACGAACGAAACCAGCGAAATCAGCTCTACGGTTTCTGCTTGCCTGAAAGCTCATGGCTCCAAGCAGATAGTGGCCAGCGGGCAATTGGCGTTGTTTGCATCCTTAATTTATTATCTTGATAGTAGTTCCAAACTCCTCATCCAACACGGGAATCTGAACAACATCTCATGACCATTCAGGAGTACATCGACACCATCAACAGGCTATACAAGGCTGGAAATGCAACCGAGCACAGCTACCGTGGAGATCTGCAAAACCTGTTGAAGGCACTGGCACCCCACGTCGAGGTCACCAATGAACCGCAACGGATTGATTGCGGCGCTCCTGACTACATTCTGACCCGCAAGGGCATTCCCGTCGGCTACATCGAGGCAAAGGACATCGGCAAGTCGCTCGACAACAAGCTCTACAACGAACAATTTGCCCGTTACCAAAGCTCTTTGCCAAACCTGATCATTACCGATTACCTCGAATTCCGGCTCTATCTGGAAGGTCACTTGACGACCACCATTGTTCTTGCCGAGATACAGAACGGCAAAATTGTTGCCCGACCCGAGAATTTCAAGGCATTCACCGACCTGATTCAGGAATTCAGCCGATACGAAGGGCAGACCATCACCTCGGCATCGAAGCTTGCCAAGATGATGGCGGCAAAAGCGCGGTTACTGGCTGATGTGATTGAAAAAGCGCTCTCCACCATCGGTGAGGCGAGCGCAATGCTTCACGAAGCAAACAACAGCCTGAAAGAGCAGTTGGAGGGGTTCAAGGATGTGCTCATTCATGACATTACTCCAAAACAGTTTGCCGACATTTATGCGCAGACGATTGCTTACGGCATGTTTGCTGCCCGTTTGCACGACCCGACACTGGAAGATTTCAATCGAAAAGAGGCGGCTGAGCTGATTCCAAAGACAAATCCCTTTCTCCGCAAGCTCTTTCAGTATATTGCTGGCTACGATCTCGACAGCCGGATTGTCTGGATTGTTGATGCGCTGGCCGACCTCTTCAAAGCCACCGACGTCGCTGCCCTGCTCAAGGATTTCGGCAAAGCCACCCAGCAGAACGACCCCATCATCCATTTTTACGAGACCTTTCTTGCCGAATACGACCCTGCACTGCGCAAAAGCCGGGGAGTCTGGTACACGCCGGAACCAGTAGTCAACTTTATTGTCCGCGCCGTTGATGACATTCTGAAGAGCGAGTTCGGCCTCAAGGATGGCCTGGCCGATACCAGCAAAACCACTGTTGACATCAAACGCGCAACAACTGACAAGCGCTCAAAAGATGGCTACACCACCCGGCAGATTGAGGTTCATAAGGTGCAGATGCTCGATCCGGCAACCGGCACCGGCACCTTTCTGGCGGAGATTATCAAGCACATCCAGAAACAGTTTGCCGGGCAGGAGGGAGTCTGGAGCAACTACGTCGAGCATCACCTCATCCCGAGGCTGAACGGCTTTGAAATCCTGATGGCCTCCTACGCCATGGCCCACCTGAAGCTTGACCTGCTTCTTGCCGAGACCGGCTATAAACCAACCATTGAACAGCGTTTCCGAGTTTTCCTGACCAATTCGCTGGAAGAGCATCACCCTGAAACCGGAACACTCTTTGCCGGTTGGCTGTCGCAGGAGGCCAACGAAGCCAACTACATCAAGCGCGATACACCAGTGATGGTGGTGTTGGGGAATCCGCCCTATAGTGGTCACTCCTCAAATAAAGGTGAATGGATTGAAAAGCTTCTGGAAGATTACAAGCAGGAGCCCGGCGGCGGCAAACTCAAGGAGAAAAATCCGAAATGGCTCAATGACGACTATGTGAAATTCATCCGCTACGGGCAGCACTTTGTCGAAAAAAACGGTGACGGAATCCTCGCCTTCATCAACAACCACAGCTTTCTCGACAACCCCACCTTCCGGGGAATGCGATGGCATCTGCTCTCCACCTTTGACCGAATCTACATTCTTGACCTCCACGGCAACTCAAAGAAAAAGGAGGCCTGCCCTGATGGTTCGCCCGACAAAAACGTCTTTGATATTCAGCAGGGAGTGAGCATCAATCTGTTTGTGAAAACCGGCAAAAAGAAAAAAGGGGAACTGGCAGAAGTGCTGCATTATGACCTGTATGGTGATCGTGCCTTCAAATACGATTTCCTCTGGGCAAACAACCTTGCAACGGTTGACTTTACCGCTCTCGGCCTCTCTGCGCCGCAATACTTTCTTGTGCAGAAAGATTTGAACGGCTTGAAACAGTATCGCGACGGGTTTGCCGTGCATGAGCTCTATCCTGTCAATTCGGTGGGGATTGTAACGGCAAGAGACCACTTTGTGACAGACTCTTGTAAACCTGATCTCGAACGCCGTGTTCAGGAGTTCTTTTCTTCCGAAAAAGAAGAATTGATTAATAAATATGAGCTTAACCTAAACTGTGCGATAATCAAAGCCAAGTACCAAAGTAAGGTCAGAAACACAGCAGAGAAAAACAAGAAGGAAAATTTATAGCCAAGAAGCCGAAATAAACCTGATTTATACAAGGATACGAATATCCATGAAGG